>NZ_SMKC01000273.1 GCF_004348315.1 Streptomyces sp. 8K308
CCACCGGGCCCCCGGCCGGCCCGACCCCCCGACCGGACCGGCCGCGCGGGGCTCGCTACCGCCGCCTCGCGGCGCGCAGCGGGGCGCCGACCCGGTGCATGTGACCGAGCGCCTGGCGGTAGGAGTCGAGCAGGCCCGTCTCGGCGTAGGAGACGCCGAGCTCCCGGCAGTGGTGGCGCACCAACGGTCGGGCCAGGCGCAGGTGCGGCCGCGGCATGCTGGGGAAGAGATGGTGCTCTATCTGGTAGTTGAGGCCGCCCATCAGCCAGTCGGTGACCAGCCCGCCGCGCACGTTGCGCGAGGTGAGCACCTGCCGGCGCAGGTGCCCCCAGCGCTCGCCGTCCGGGTCCGGTATCTCCATGCCCTTGTGGTTCGGCGCGAAGACGCAGCCCAGGTGCAGGCCGAAGAGCGCCTGGTGGATCAGCGCGAACACGACGGCCTTCCCCGGCGACATCGCGGTCAGCAGCAGCGCGGCGTAGCCCGCGAAGTGCGCCCCGAGCAGCAGCGCCTCTGTGGTGCGGGCCCGGCCCTGCCGCTCCCAGCCGTCGCCCGAGAGCACCATCTGGACGCTGGCGACCTTCAGGGCGATGCCCTCGAGCAGCAGCAGCGGGAAGAAGAGCCTGGCCTGGTGGCGGGTGAGCCAGCGGCCGAAGCCGACCCGCTTCTCCGCCTGGTGCTCGGCCCACACCATGACGCCGACGCCGACGTCGGGATCCTTGTCGAGGTGGTTAGGGTTGGCGTGGTGCCGGTTGTGCTTGTCGTTCCACCACGCGGAGCTCATCCCGATGAGCAGGTTGCCGTGGACGAGGCCGAGCAGCCGGTTGTACCGGCGGGTGCGGGCGATCTGGGCGTGTCCCGCGTCGTGGCCGTAGTACGCGGTGCGGGTGGAGAAGAGGGCCAGCGGCACGGCGAGCAGCAGCGTCCACCAGGTGTCGCCGGCGACCAGCACGCCGGCGACCACGGCGGCCAGGGCCAGCGCGTTGACGGTCATGCCCGTGGCGTACCAGCCGCGGCGTCGTTCCAGCAGCCCCTGTCCCCTGATCTGCCGCAGCAGCGGCGGGAACTCGCCCTCGGGCCTGCCGGCCGCTGTCTGGTCGGGCGCGCGCTGGATGGTCGGTGCCGGCGATGGGCTCATGGGGTCTCCGCAGGGGTCGATGAGAACACCCCTCACGCTAGAAAGCGCCATCCGCGCGGACCATGGCCGCAGCCCCCGCGTGGGGGGTGTACCTAACCCCCCTGCCGGGGCTGGGGTTTCCCGGCAGGGGCAGGGCCGCCGCGCGCGTTTCGGGTGGCGGCCGCGGATGGGGTACCCTCTGCGGCGCACGTGACTAGTCAAATTTGAGGAGACCACCGCGCTGTGACCGCGAACCCGGCGTCACCCGCCCAGCTCTCCGCCCTGGTCGGCCACGCGGCCGTCTTCCTGCCGGACGACCCGCCCCGGGCCTCCCGAATCGCGTTCTTCCCCGAGGAGTTTGACCCCGACGAGCCGTCCGACCTCTCCCCCGCCCTCCGCGAGCTGACCATCGAGCCGGTGACCGTGGCCGTCCCGCACCGCCAGGACGGCACCGTGCGGCCGCGCGTCGTCCAGGCCGTGATCCTGCCGGTGCGCGCCGCGCTGCCCGTGCTCACCAGGGCCCGCGCCGCCCGCACCGACGGCACCGCGGCCTACTGGGGCGCCGCCGCCGTGCTGGCCCTGCAACTGGCCGCCCGGGGGCGGCTGTTGCCCGGCCTGAGCCCGACCGACCACGACGCCTGGCGGCTCGGCCCGCTGGACGCCGCCGACGCGACGCGGCTGGCCGAACTGGCCGCCGCGATGCCCCCGCTTGCCCGCGCCGTGCCGCTGCCGGTGCCGGACGGCGGCGCGCAGGAGACGCCCCTGCTGCCGCGTCCCGAGCCGCTGCTGCGTGCCTTCCTCGACGCCGTCGCCGACACGCTGCCGCGCACTCCGGCCGCGGCGCTGGCGGCCGGCGGTCCCGCGTTCGCCGCCGAAGCGTCGCGGCGGCTGCCCGGGCAGCGCCCCTGGGCCGCCGCGGTCGCCGCCGGCCACGACGCGGGCGTCCGCGTCTCGCTGCGCGTCGAGGCGATGGCCCACGCCCGCGGCTCGGCCCCCAGGTTCCGCGCCGTGGTCCAACTGCACAGCCTGGCCGACCCGACCGTGGTCGCCGACGCCGCCGCGCTGTGGTCCGGCGCCACGCCCGCCACCGCCGCCTTCGGCCCGCGCGCCCGCACCGACGCGCTCCTCACCCTGCGCCGGGCCACGGCCGCCTGGGAGCCGCTGCGGCCGCTGCTCGGCGCGGCGGTGCCGGACGCCGTCGACCTCGCCGACGAGGAACTGGCCGAACTGCTCGACGTCGCCACCGCGCGTGCCCTCCAGGCCGCGGGCGTGGACGTGCACTGGCCGCGCGACCTGGTACGGCGGCTGACCGCCCGCGCGGTGGTCGGCGGCGACGACGGCCGGGCGCGGCCCGAGTCGGGGGCGCCGTCCGAACTCCCCCCCGACGCCCTGTTCGCCTTCGACTGGCGCTTCGCCCTCGGCGACACCGAGCTCACCAGGGCCGAACTCGACCAACTCGCCGAGGCCGGCCGGCCCCTGGTGCGGCTGCGCGACCAGTGGGTGATGGTCTCGCCTGACGAGCTGCGCCGGGCCAGGGAGCGCCGCGACCGCAAGGTGACCGCCCTGGACGCGCTGAGCGCCGTCCTCACCGGCAGCGCCGAGGAGGACGGGGAGCGGTTCGAGGTGGCGGCGATCGGACCGCTGGCGGCGCTGCGGGACCGGCTGGCGAACCCGGAGGCCGGTGACCGCGAACCGGTCGTCCAGCCACCGGCGCTCGCGGCCACCCTGCGCGACTACCAACTGCGCGGCCTCGGCTGGCTGCACCGGATGACCTCGCTCGGCCTCGGCGGCTGCCTGGCCGACGACATGGGCCTGGGCAAGACGATCACGCTCATCGCACTCCACCTGCACCGGCAGCTCACCCCGGCCACCGCGGGCCCCACGCTGGTGGTCTGCCCAGCGTCGCTGCTCGGCAACTGGCAGCGGGAGATCGAGGCCTTCGCGCCTGGCACCCCGGTGCGCCGCCACCATGGTCCGGCGCGCAACCTCGATGGCCTGGCGCCGGGCGAGTTCGTGCTGACCACCTACGGCACGATGCGGCTCGACGCTGCCCGGCTCGCCGGCGCCGCCGACTGGTCCCTGCTGGTCGCCGACGAGGCGCAGCACGTCAAGAACCCGTTCTCGGCGACGGCGCGCGAGCTGCGGACGATACCGGCGCGGGCCAGGGTGGCGCTGACCGGCACCCCGGTGGAGAACAACCTCACGGAGCTGTGGGCCATCCTCGACTGGACCACCCCCGGCCTCCTCGGCCGCATCGGCGCCTTCCGCACCCACTACGCCGACGCCGTGGAGGGGGGCGCCGACCCGGCGGCGGCCGACCGACTCGCCCGGCTGATCAGGCCGTTCCTGCTGCGGCGGCGCAAGAGCGATCCCGGCATCGCGCCGGAGCTGCCGCCCAAGACGGAGACCGACCGGGCCGTCGCGCTCACCGTGGAGCAGGCCGGCCTGTACGAGGCGGAGGTGCGCGAGGGCTTGGCCGCCGTCGCGGGGGCCGACGGTCTCGCCCGTCGGGGCCTGGTGATGAAGCTGCTCACCTCGCTCAAGCAGATCTGCAACCACCCAGCGCAGTACCTCAAGGAGAGCGATCCCCGGCTGCCGGGCCGCTCGGGGAAGCTGGAACTGCTCGACGAGCTGCTCGACACGATCCTGGCCGAGGGCGCGAGCGTGCTGGTCTTCACCCAGTACGTGCGGATGGCGCGGCTGATCGAGCGGCACCTTTCCGACCGGGGGGTGCCCAGCCTGCTGCTGCACGGCGGCACCCCGGTGCCGCGCCGTGAGGAGATGGTGCGGGCCTTCTCGGCGGGCGAGGCGCCGGTCTTCCTGCTCTCACTCAAGGCCGCGGGCACCGGGCTCAACCTGACCAGGGCGGAGCACGTGGTGCACTACGACCGCTGGTGGAACCCGGCCGTCGAGGACCAGGCCACCGACCGCGCCTACCGGATCGGGCAGGACCGGCCCGTGCAGGTGCACCGGCTGATCGCCGAGGGCACCGTGGAGGACCGGATCGCGCGGCTGCTGCGCCGCAAGCGAGCCCTGGCAGACGCGGTCCTCGGCTCGGGCGAGGGCGCGCTCACCGAACTCAGCGACGCCGAGCTCGCCGAGCTCGTGGCCCTGCGCGGCCCCGGCGGGATCGAGGAGGACGAACGATGAACGGCGCTTCCGACGACGCGGGCGAGGAGTTGGTCCTCGCCGCGCTGCCGCCCGTCGGCGGCCGGGGCTTCGCCATCACCTGGTGGGGCCGGAGCTGGTTGAAGGCACTCGAGGACACCGCGTTGGACACCGCGCGGCTGCGGCAGGGCCGGCGGGTCGCGCGGGGCGGCGCCGTTGGCGCGGTCTCGGTGCGCCCGGGGCGGCTGACGGCGGTGGTACGGGCCGAGGACGGCGCGCCCTACCGGGCGGACGTGCTGCTGCGGCGGCTGACAGACGCGGAGTGGGACCGGCTGCTGCGCACGGTGGCCGGCGAGGCCGGGCACATAGCGGCGTTGCTGGACCGGGACATGCCGAAGCGGCTGGTGGCGGACGCGCAGGCGGCGGGCGTCGACCTGCTGCCGGGCATCGGTGATCTCGACCCGGAGTGTGAGTGCGGCGAGTGGGACCACTGTTCGCACACCGCCGCGCTCTGCTACCAGGTGGCGCGGCTGCTGGACGCCGATCCGTTCCTGCTGTTGCTGCTGCGCGGGCGCGGGGAGCGCGAGCTGACCGACGAACTCCAGCGGCGCAGCGCGGCGCACGCCGAGCGCGAGCCGCGCGACTCCGCGCCCCGGGTGGCAGAGGCGGAGCCGGCGGCCGCCGCCTGGGCCGGGGCCGCGGCGCTGCCGCCGCTGCCCGGGCCGCCGCCGGCCGTGGAACGGCCAGGCACCGTACCGTCGTTGCGCACCGATCCCCCGGCCGGGGACGGGATCGACGTGGTGGCGCTTGAGTTCCTGGCCCGGGACGCGGCGGGGCGCGCCGCCAGGTGGCTCGCCGAGGCGCTGGCCCCGGGGCACGCCGGCACCGCGCCGCAGGCGCCGCTGAGCGTCTGGGAGGACGCGGTGCGCCTGGCGGCCGGCGAGCCGCCGGCGGCGGTGGTCGGGCGACTGACGCGCGGCTGCGGCCGGGGCCGGCGGGAGCTCGAGATCGCCGTGCGCGCCTGGGGGTTCGGCGGTCCCGCGGCCCTCGCCGCGCTCGCCGGCGAGCGCGGGGCGCCGCTGAGCGAGCCCGAACTCCGTCGGGTCAGGGAGCAGTTGGCCGCCGCGTGGGCGGACGAGGAGCGGCGTCCGGTGCTGCGCGGCGACGGCGACCGCTGGACGGTCGTCGGCGAGCGCGCGCAGCTGCGCCACGACGCGGCGGGCCGGTGGTGGCCGTACCGGAGGCGCGCCGGGCACTGGTGGCCGGCCGGTCCCGCGGAGCGTGACCCGGTGGCCGCGTTGGCCGCCGCGCGCGGCGCGGAAGCGGAGGACGGCGAGACGACGGGCGGCCGCGGCCCGGACGGGGATCCGGGCGCGGCCGCCGCCGGCCGTCAGGCCAGCGCCTCGAGCACCGGGTAGTAGCCGGCGCGCTGGCCGTCGGCGGTCGGGTGGTAGGAGTCGCCCACCGGCAGCGTGAGGCTGTGCAGCCACGGGGCGTCCGAGCAGATCTCGTGCCCGGTGAAGGCAGACCGCACGTCGCCGTAGGCGAAGCCGAAGTCGACCGCGCTCTTCTCGGTGACCTCGCTGAGGTGGTCGGCCGCGCCGTTGATGGCGGCGCGCGACTCCTCGCTGATGCCGAAGAGGCAGCCGCCGTTCAGCTGGTAGAGGCGCGGGTAGCCGAGCACCACCACCTCGGCGTTGGGTGCCCGGTCGCGGATCGCCTGGTACGTGGCGTTGAGTTGGCCTGGCAGGGTGTCGTCCATGTATGCCTCGGCGGCCGCCACCGCGGTGAGGCAGGCGCTGGTGCCGGAGAGCACGCAGGTCCGCATGGTGTCGCCGAAGCCCGCGTCGTTGCCGCCGATGCTGACGCTCACCAGGGTGGTGTCCGCGTCGAGCGGGCCGAGCTGGTCCTCGATGACGTCGGTGGTGCGGGCGCCGGCGCAGGCCGTGAAGTCGAAGGAGTCCGGGGAGTTGGCGTTCGCCCAGAGCACCGGGTAGGCGACGGTGCTGCGCCGGCAGTCTCCGCTGGCGCTGTCGTAGGAGCCGGCGCCGGCTCCTGACGAGTAGGAGTCGCCGAGGGCGACGTACGAGGTCGATGCGGCCGGGGCGGCCTGGATGGCCGACGCGGGGGCGAAGGCTGACACGCCAATGACGAGGACCGCGGTGGCGGTCGTGGTCACCCAGCGGCGAAGTCTCATGGCGACTCCCTGTGGGGTACCCGTGGAGGGGATGGGGGTGCTTCAGCGCCCTACCCCGCCAAGTCGTGCTCATGCCAAGGGAGTTACCGGTGATTAACAGCCCAGATGCGCGTCACGCTCTGGCGCGCCCCTCGATCAAGCCGCACGCCCCCGCTCCCGCACTCGCACCGATCGCGCACGGACTTTTCCCAGGGGTTGTCGAAAGCGGGACACCGTTCTAGCGTGATCGAACACGTCTGCACAGATAGCAACACCGGGGCGCGGTCATCGACGCCCGCCACCCGCCAGAGGAGGCCCATGTCCATCCGGCCAGTTGACGACCGGCTGCCCTACTACGAAAACCCCTCACCCGGCTCCGGCACCCTGCCCGCCCGCGCCTGGTACGCCGGCTCCGACGCGGCCCGGCTCTCCCTCGACGGCACCTGGGCCTTCCGCCTCTCCGCCACAGCCGAGGGCGGCGACACCGGCTTCGTCAAGGACGACGCCGACACCTCGGGCTGGGACGAGGTGACCGTGCCGGGCCACTGGGTGCTCCAGGGCCACGGCGCGCCGGCGTACACGAACGTCAAGTACCCCTTCCCCGTGGACCCGCCGCGCGTCCCCACCGAGAACCCGACCGGCGACCACCGCCGCGTCTTCGACCTGCCGGACGAGTGGCCGACCGACGGCGAGAGCGTGCTGCGCTTCGAGGGCGTGGAGTCCTGCGCCCGCGTCTGGCTCAACGGCCAGGAGCTGGGGACCTTCCAGGGCAGCCGGCTGCCGCACGAGTTCGCCGTCGGACCGCTGCTTCGCCCGCGTGGCAACGTGTTGGCCGTCCGGGTGCACCAGTGGTCCGCCGGCAGCTACCTCGAGGACCAGGACATGTGGTGGCTGCCCGGGATATTCCGCGAGGTCACCCTGCTGCACCGGCCCGCGCTCGCGCCCGCCGACTTCTTCGTGCACGCCGGCTACGACCACACCACGGAGACCGGGACGCTGCGGGTGGAGTGCGACCAGACCGGCCGCGTCACCGTCCCCGAGCTCGGCCTCGACCTCGCCACCGGCGAGGAGGCCACCGTCGCCGTCGAACCGTGGACCGCGGAGACCCCCCGCCTCTACGCCGGCGAACTGGCCACCGAGGGCGAGCGGATCCCGCTGCGCATCGGCTTCCGCACCGTGGGCGTCCAGGACGGCGTGTTCCGCGCCAACGGCCGCCGCGTGCTCTTCCGGGGCGTGAACCGGCACGAGTTCCACCCCGAACACGGCCGCGCGGTCGACCTCGCGACCATGCGCGAGGACATCCTGCTGATGAAGCGGCACAACATCAACGCCGTGCGCACCAGCCACTACCCGCCGCACCCGGCCTTCCTCGACCTGTGCGACGAGCTCGGGCTGTGGGTCATCGACGAGTGCGACCTGGAGACCCACGGCTTCGGCGAGATCGGCTGGCGCGGCAACCCGGTCGCCGACGAGCGCTTCGCCCCGGCCCTGGTCGACCGCGCGCGGCGGATGGTCGAGCGGGACAAGAACCACCCCTCGGTGGTGATCTGGTCGCTGGGCAACGAGTCGGGGTCAGGACCCGGCCTCGCGGCCATGGCCGGCTGGATCCGCGAGCGCGACCCGTCCCGCTCCCTGCACTACGAGCACGACCACGACTTCCCCGACAGCGACTTCTTCTCCCGGATGTACGCCTCGCACGAGGAGGTCGAGCGGATCGGCCGCCGCGAGGAGGAGCCGCTGCCCGACCCGGAGTTGGACGCCCACCGCCGCTCGCTGCCGTTCCTGCTGTGCGAGTACGCGCACGCCATGGGCAACGGCCCCGGCGGACTCGCCGACTACCAGCGGCTCTTCGAGACCTACGAGCGGACCCAGGGCGGCTTCGTCTGGGAGTGGATCGACCACGGCCTGCCGAAGCGCACCCCGGACGGGCGCCCGTACTACGGCTACGGCGGCGACTTCGGCGAGGAGTTGCACGACGGCAACTTCGTCTGCGACGGGCTGCTCTTCCCCGACCGCACCCCCTCCCCGGGGCTGCTCGAGTTCAAGAAGGTCATCGAGCCGGTCAGGATCACCGGCGACGCGGCCGCCGGCACGGTCACCGTCGCCAACGGGCACGACTTCGCCGGCGTCGACCACCTGGCGTTCACCTGGGCCTACGAGGTCGAGGGCGAGGCCGTGGCGAGCGGGGAGCTCACCGTGCCGCCGCTGGAGCCCGGCGGCACGGCCACCCTCCCGCTGCCGGCCACCCCGGCCGAGGCCCCCGCCGGCGAGGCCGTCTGGACGATCCGCGCCACGCTCGCGGCCGACGCCGCCTGGGCACCCCACGGTCATCTGGTCGCCTGGGGCCAGGTGCCCGCCGTGCCCGCGCCGCGTCGCGCCCCCGCCGGGCACGCGCTGGCCGCGGCCACGGCGGCGGACGGGATCCGGCTCGGCGCCGGCCGCTTCGACCCGGCCACCGGCGAACTGCTCGCCATCGGCGGGGTCGAGCTGGCCGAGGGGCCGCGCCTCGACGTGTGGCGGGCGCCGACCGACAACGACCTGGGCGCCTCCTGGCAGCCGCAGGCCCGGTTCGGCGTGATGTGGCGGGAGCTCGGGCTGCACCGCATGCGGCACCGGGTCGACGCGGTGGAGCCGACCGAGGACGGGCTCACCGTCCGCACCCGGGTCGCCCCCGCCGCCACCGACCTGGGGTTGCTCGCCGACTACCGCTGGACGGCGACTGGGGACGAGCTTCGGCTGACGGTCTCCGTCACCCCGCAGGGCGACTGGCCCTGCCCGCTGGCCCGCCTCGGGGTGCGTCTCGGGCTGCCGGCCGGGCTCGGGCAGGCCGAGTGGTTCGGCGGCGGTCCTGGCGAGGCGTACCCGGACACCGACCGGGCCGCCGTGCTCGGCCGCTACCGGATGTCGGTCGACGCGCTGCAGACGCCGTACGTCCGCCCCCAGGAGAACGGCGCCCGCAGCGACGTGCGGTGGGCGGAGCTGCGCGACGAGGACGGCGCTGGCCTGCGCATCACGGCCGACCCGGCGCCGTTCTGGTTCACCGCGCGCCGCTGGACCAGCGCGCGCCTTGACGCCGCGGCGCACACCACGGACCTGGCGCCGGAGGACACGGTCTGGGTCAACCTCGACCACGGCCAGCACGGCATCGGCAGCCAGTCCTGTGGTCCTGGCCCGCTGCCGCAGTACTACCTCACCGTCGAGCCGGCCGAGTTCTCGCTGGTCTTCACGCCGGTGACGGGCGGCTAGCCGCCCTGGCCCGCGCCCTCCCGCC
>NZ_SMKC01000274.1 GCF_004348315.1 Streptomyces sp. 8K308
GCCCCCGCCCGCGCAGAGCGGCGGCGCCCCGCAGCCGCCGCCGGTGGCCGCGGAGGACGACGTGGCGGCCGAGGACGACCCGGATCTCGACGACACGGCGCTCACCGGATACGAGCTGATCGTTCAGGAGCTGGGTGCGACCGTCATTGAGGAGTTTCGGCATGAGTGAGACCGAGCGTTCCTGAGCCCGTAGGCTCAGGGGGTCACAGGTAGTCGAGAGCCAGGAGTGAGACCGGCCGTGTTCCCCGATGGTGGGGTCGACATGCAGCAGCTGCTGCAGCAGGCCCAGAAGATGCAGCAGGACCTCGCGGCGGCGCAGCAGGAGCTGGCCGAGACGCCGGTCGAGGGCTCCGCGGGCGGCGGCCTCGTCAAGGCCACGGTCACCGGTGCCGGCGAGCTGAAGAGCCTGGAGATCGATCCGCGCGCGGTGGACCCCGAGGACACCGAGACCCTGGCGGATCTCGTGGTCGCCGCCGTGCGCGACGCGAACAACGCGGCGCAGGAGCTGGCCAAGACCAAGCTGGGCCCGCTGGCCCAGGGCCTCGGCGGCGGTGGCCTTCCCGGGCTGCCGTTCTGAGCCTCCCTGGCCTATGGTGAGGCGGACCAAGGGAGAGGGCGGCACATTCCGTGTATGAGGGCGTGGTCCAGGACCTGATCGACGAGCTCGGCCGGCTGCCGGGCGTGGGCCCCAAGAGCGCCCAGCGGATCGCGTTCCACATCCTCCAGGCCGAGCCCACCGACGTCCGTCGGCTGGCCACCGCGCTGACCGAGGTCAAGGCGAAGGTCAGGTTCTGCGCGGTCTGCGGCAACGTCGCGCAGGAGGAGCAGTGCCGGGTCTGCCAGGATCCGCGCCGCGACGCCACGGTGATCTGCGTGGTCGAGGAGCCCAAGGACGTGGTGGCGATCGAGCGCACCCGCGAGTTCCGCGGCCGCTACCACGTGCTCGGCGGCGCGATCAGCCCGATCGACGGTGTCGGCCCCGACGACCTGCGGATCAGGGAGCTGCTCGCCCGCCTGGCCGACGGCTCGGTCACGGAGCTGATCCTCGCCACCGACCCCAATCTGGAAGGCGAGGCGACCGCCACCTACCTGGCCCGGATGGTCAGCTCGCTCGGGTTGCGGGTCACCCGGCTGGCCAGTGGGCTGCCGGTCGGGGGAGACTTGGAATATGCCGACGAGGTCACCTTGGGGCGCGCCTTCGAGGGGAGGCGGCTGCTCGATGTCTGACGCGGGGAACGCGCGGCACGGGCAGACCGTTGCGTCCGTAGGGACAGCAGGGGAGGCGATCGCGTGACGTCCGAAGTGGTGCCGAGCGAAGAGGAGCTGGCGGTCTCCGGGCCGGACAGCTTCGCCGTGCAGATCGCCGACCAGATCGAGAGCTTCACCGTCGCCGTCACGGAGGTCGCCAAGGGCGACGACCCGGACAGCGCGATCCCCTATCTGCTGCTCCAGGTCTCCCAGCTGCTGCTCGCCGGCGGTCGGCTCGGCGCGTACGAGGACATCCTCCCCGAGGAGCGCTACGAGCCCGACACGGGCCCCGACCCGGACATGGACGAGCTGCGCGAGCGCCTCGCCACGCTGCTCGCGCCGGTCGACGTCTACTCGGAGGTCTTCGACCCCTACGTGCCGCGCTCCACGCCGGTGCCCTCCCGCATCTCCGACGACCTCGCCGACATCATCAGCAACCTGCGGCACGGCATGGCGCACTACCGCGAGGGCCGGATCAGCGAGGCCCTGTGGTGGTGGCAGTTCTCCTACCTGTCGAACTGGGGCCCGACGGCCAGCGCCTCGCTGCGCGCGCTCCAGTCGCTGGTGGCGCACGTCCGCCTCGACACCCCGCTCGCCGAGCTCGACGGCCTCGACACGGACAGCGGCGCCGAGGACGGCGACCTGGAGCGGCAGGCCGGCCGCGTGATGGAGGCCGAGATCGCGACCCCGCTCGGGCTCACCTCGGAACGGTAGGTTCCCTCCCCGGTTCCGGCCGGGGGCCGGCCCGGTCCCGGCCGGGGTCCGGCTTACGGCGGCGCCCGCCCCTGACGGACAATGGGGGGTGAAAGACGTCAGTCAACCCTCATGAGAGGGGTGAGTGGGATGACCACGATGACACGGACCGAGGCTCCCGTGGTCCTGTCCAACGAGGAGGGCGTCGAGCTCCGCATGGAGCGGATCGGCGGCGACATGTCCGTCGCCTTCATCCGCCTCCCTGAGGGGACGGACATGTCCATCCCCCTGAAGGGCATGCCGGACGACCTGTGCCAGTGCCCGCACTGGGGCTTCCTCACCAAGGGCAGGGTGAAGCTGCACACCAGGCAGGGCGACGAGACCTACGAGGCCGGGCAGGCGTACTACTGGGCGCCCGGGCACGCTCCTGAGGCGCTCGAGGACACCGAGCTCATGGAGTTCTCGCCGGCTGCCGCCTTCACCGAGGTGATCGACCACGTGAAGGAGCAGATCGGCTGAGCGCCCGACCGCCGGCGGCCCGGTCCGCTCCGCGTCTCCGACCGAGGGCGCCGACAAGCCTAGCCGTACGGGCTGAGCAGCAGCAGCGCGATGTCGTCGCCGCGGCCGCCCGCCTGGTGGGAGCGGAGCAGCGTCTCGGCCAGCTCGTCCATGCTGCGCTCCGGCTGCTCCGCGATCCGCCCGAAGTGGCCGGCGAGCGCGGCGGTCGCATCGTCCAGGTGCACGCCGGGCCGCTCGATCAGGCCGTCCGTGAAGAGCAGCAGCACCGCGCCTGGCGGCAGCGGGATGTCGACGGCCGGGTAGTCGGCGCGCGGGTCGACGCCGAGGACGGGCCCTGGCGGCACGTCCACCTCGGTGACCCGCCCGTCCGGCATCCGCAGCAGCGGCGGCGGGTGGCCGGCCGTGGCCAGCCTGGCGAGCCCCTCGCGCAGGTCGAGGTGGATGTAGAGGCAGCTGGTGAACAGGCCGGGGTCGAGGTCGTTGAGTAGTCGGTTGGTGCGGGTCAGCACCTCGGACGGCGCGGTGCCCGCCGCCGCGTGCACGGCCGTGCGCACCTGTCCCATCAGCGCCGCCGCCGTCACGTTGTGCCCCTGCACGTCGCCGATCGTCGCGCCGGCGCCGCCCTCGAGCTCGATCACGTCGTAGAAGTCGCCGCCGATCTCCATGCCCTTGGTGGCGGCGAGGTAGCGAGCCGCGACGTCGAGCCCGGGGATGCTGGGCAGGTCGCGCGGGAGCAGGTCCTTCTGGAGCCGCCGGGCGAGGCGCTGGTTGGCGTCGAAGAGCCGGGCCCGCTCCAGGGCCTGCCCGATGACGCCGGCCAGCGAGGTCAGCAGGGTGCGCTCCTCGGCGGTGAAGTCGTGCGGCCGGTCGTAGGAGATCACGCAGCAGCCGGCCACCCGGCCCGAGGTGACCAGCGGCAGGAACGCCCAGGAGGCCGAGGCCGCCCGGCCGGGGCCCGCCACCTCCTCCGACGCGTCCGGGATGTGCGGGAAGCGGCGGCGCATCTCCTCGGTCGAGGCGTAGAAGACGGGGGTGCCCTCGGACATGGCGGCGGTCGTCGGGCTGGTGCGGCTGGTGAGCGGCGTGCCGTCGAGCCGCTCCGCGATCTCCGGCGGGCAGCCCCGGTGCCCCACGAGCCTCAGCCGGTCGCCCTCCGTGACGCACAGGATCAACCCCTGCGCGTCGAACGCCGGCAGCAGCTGGTCGGCGACGAGCCGCACCACGTCGGCCACGCCGGCGGCCTCGGTGAGCGTGACCGCCAGCCGCATCACCTGGTAGATCGCCCCGACCCTGGTCGGCCCCGCGGGCGGCCTCTTGTCCTGCCGCGGGGGCGGCTCCTCGTCCGGCGCCCTGGTCGGGCTCAGGCGGAGGCTGACGCCGTGGTCGCCCGGGTTCAGCTCGAAACGGAACCAGCTCCCGGTCGTCCGCTGGGCCGTGAACGAGGTTGGCTGGCGGCTGATCACCGCCGATCTGAAGCGGTCCTCGTACGAGGGGTCGGCCAGCCAGGGCACCGTCTCCCACAGCCGCGCGCCGAGCAGCTCCGCCCCGTTGACGCCGAGCAGCGCGGCGCCGCGCTCGGTGACGAAGGCGACCCGGCCGTCGAGCGCCAGCGCGCAGGCGCCCTCCGGCAGCCGCTCGGCGAAGTCGGCCGCGGCCAGCGCCTGCTCCGGCTCCGGCATCCGAGTGCGCGGCCGCTCCAGGATCGTCGGCTCCTCCGGGAGCCGCACCGGGCGCCCGCGCCGGGCGGCGTCCCGCAGCAGCGGGCCGAGGCGGCGGCACCCGGCCTCCATCGGCTCGCGCTCGTGCGGGGCGAGCTGCGTCGGGTGCGAGCCGGGCCAGAGCACCATGAGCACGCCCCAGCACTCCTCGTCACCGTCCGTGCGGATCGGCGCGTGCGCGACCGCGTACGAGTACGGCAGCGGCACGCTCACCCGGGGCCCGCGCCGGTCGTGCCGGCCGCTCTCCTGCCAGACCAGCCGCCGCTCGTTGACCGCCCTGGTCAGCGGCACGGGGACGTCGAGCCCCACCCGCGACCAGGGGCCGGCCACGTCCATCGGGATCCCGCAGACCACGGAGAGCCGCAGCACGCGCTCGCCCGGGGCCAAGAGGAAGACGCCGCCGCCGTAGCCGCCGGCCTCCCGGATGACCCGGTGCAGGTGCGGGCTCAGCAACGCCAGGTCGTCGTCCGGCTCGGAGCCCGTTCCGCAGCCCATACCAGCACGGTACGTCGAGGTCACGCGGCTGGCACGCGTTGGCCTCGGGCCCGGGGGCGGGTCGCCGATGCCCTGACGTGACGCTGGGTGACGACGTGGATGCGGGCGGGGCTCCAGCCTCCTTACGGGGGTTAACCCCCGGCGCGTGGTGTAGGCGGAGCGTCGGCACGTCGGGGGAAGGCCGGATGGGCCGATCCCCGTGGCGCTGGTGGGATGGTCGCCGACCACCGGCCACGGGCCACCGGGACAGAAGAGGGATCATCATGCGGGTGTTGGGAAGGCGTCGGCGAGGCCTGCTCGTCCTGGGCAGCCTGGGCGCGGTGGTGCTCGCCGCGTCGATCGGGCCGGCGGCGGCCTCGGGGGCGCGGGGGCCGATCCGCTCCAGGAGCAGGTGGACGCGATCCACGACGCCGGGGCCGTCGGCGTGTTCGCCGAGGTGACGTCGCCCGACGGACGGGACAGCGCGCGCGCCGGTACGGCCGAGCTGGGCACCGGCAGGCCGATGCCGAACGACGGCAGGTTCCTTCCGGATCGGCAGCGCCACCAAGACCTTCACCGCCACGGTCGTGCTGTAACTCGTCGAGGACGGGGAGCTGTCCCTGGACGACACCGTCGAGCAGTGGCTGCCGGGTGTGGTGCGGGGCAACGGCTACGACAGCGGCCGGATCACCGTGCGGCGGCTGCTGCAGCACACCAGCGGCCTCCCCGACATCCAGATGGCCGCGTTGGGCAGCGCGGACGGCGGCGTCACCCGGGACGGGACCCGGAGCGTCGCCGTGTACGTCACCAGCGACGGCGGCGAGGGCACGCAGGACGCCATGCGCACCCTCGTGGACCTGGAGCTGTGCCGCACCCGATGACCCACTGCCGGGCCCATGATCCGGCCGATGACAGGGAGCTCGGCACCGCCATCGACGTCACCATCGCCGAACCACGCCTCGAGGCGTTGCTACCGGCCGACGCCGCGACCAGCGCCATGCTGGCCGAACCCAGCCGTTCGGCGGGCTCGGCGTAGGCCGTGGTGCCGGTTCCGCCGTCCCAGCCGAACTGGCCGACGGGCGCGTAGGCGGCACGGTGTGTGCGCACCGCCACGGGCGATCCGGCGTGGAGGTGGTGACGAGCGCTGCGACCGTCATCGAGGCCACGCACCGCCGCACGGACCGGGCCAGAGCCGCCTGGGTACCGACCGACAGGACGAGGGTGTGGTGGTCAGGCAGCGGTGGGCGCCATGGCGTTGTCGGTGTGCTCCGCGGTGCGGGTGCGGGGCAGGATCAGGTAGGTCAGGGCCAGGCCGGTCAGGCTCAGCACGGCCCCGGCCAGTCCGGTCCAGCGCAGCGCGCCCGCGGACACGATGAGCCCGCCGAGGCCGGAGCCGGCGGCGGCGCCGAGGTTGAACGCGCCCACGTTGACAGAGACCGCCAGGGTCGGGGCGGCCCCAGCGTGGCGGAGGATCAGACCTTGCAGGGGAGCGATGGTGGCGGTGGCGAGCAGGCCCAGGACCAGGACCGCGAGCACGGCGGTGGGCCGGAAGGCGACGGCGAACGGCATGGCCGCCAGCACGCCGGTCAGCCCGCCGAACACCCCTCGTACGGTCGCGGACATGGACCGGTCGGTCAGCTTGCCGGCGGCCAGGTTGCCCAGGAAGCTGCCGGCGCCGTAGGCGAGCAGCAGCCCGGACACGGCGGCCGGGGAGAAGCCGGCGACGCGGGTGAGCAGGGGCGCGATGTAGGTGAACACGACGGCGACGCCGGAGAAGCCGACCGCGGTGATGGCGATGGCCAGCAGCACCGGCCCGCGGACCACCACCCGCACCTCCTCGCGCAGGCTCGTCGCCGGCGCCTGCTGCCTGGGCAGCACCAGCGCCAGCAACGCGGTGGCGGCCAGGGTGAGCGCGGTCAGCACCGCGAAGGGAGCGCGCCACCCGGCGGCCTGCCCCAGCAACGATCCCAGGGGCACCCCGAGCAAGGTCGCCACGGTGAACCCGGACGCCACGGTGGCGATCGCCGAGCCGATTCTGCGCTCGTCCACCACGCTGGTGGCCATCACGAGCGCCAACGCCAGGAAGGCGGCGTGGCTGAGCGAGGAGACCACCCGCCCGGCGAGCAGCATCGCGAACGAAGAGGCCAGGGCGCTGATCGCGCTGCCCACGGCGAACAGCAGCATCAACGCGATCGCCAGGCCCTTGCGGGGCAGTCGCGCGGTCAGCATGGTCACGGCCGGTCCGCCGATCACCACGCCCAGCGCGTAGGCGGTCACCGCCTGCCCGGCGGTGCCCTGCGACACCTGAAGATCCGCGCCGACCTCGGGCAGCATGCCCGCGACCAGGTATTCCGACGTACCGACGACGAAGACGCTCGCGCACAGGGCGGCGAGCGAGGCGAAGCCCTTTCCCATGCCCGGGAAGCTAGACTCTCACATGGATGTGAGAGTCAAGCGGTGCCGCCCGCCCCGCTCCATCCGTGAGGAGGATCACGTGCGGATCGGAGAGCTGTCGCGCCGGACCGGCGTCCACGAACGGCTGCTGCGCTACTACGAGGAGCAGCACCTGCTCCAGCCCGAGCGGCGGCCCAGCGGCTACCGCGAGTACCGCGAGACCGACGTGGACACCGTTCGTCGCATCCGCGGCCTGCTCGCCGCTGGCCTCTCCACCGCCACCATCGCCACGATCCTGCCGTGCCTGCGGGAGGAGGGAGAGCGCCTGGTGCCCACCTGCTCCGACCTTCTCGCCGACCTGTTCACCGAGCGCGAGCGGATCACCCAGGCCATCACCGACCTACAGACGTCCCGCGCCGCGCTCGACGACGTCATCGCCGCCGCCCCCGCGGACGTCGCCGAACGCGCGGCACGCGGCGGTGCGGTCGCCGGCCACGGCACTACGCTGCCGATGTGACCGCGTACCAGGAGCCCCACGCCGTCGTCGCTCTGACGGATGTCGCCGTCCACCGCCGCACCACCGGGCAGGAGATCGTCCTCGACGGGATCAACTGGACCGTGCGGCCCGGCGAGCACTGGGCGCTGCTGGGGGCCAACGGGGCCGGCAAGACCACCCTGCTCCGGCTCGTCGGGGCGGCCATGTACCCCACCGTCGGCACCGTCGAGGTCCTCGGTGACCGACTCGGCCGCGTCGACATGCGCGAACTGCGAGCGCGCGTCGGCCTGGTGTCCGCCGCCCAGAAGGTCCCGCTGGACGCCACCGCCCACACCGTCGTCCTCACCGGGGCGACCGGCACGGTGCAGCCGCTGTGGCGGAAGTACGACGCCGGGACCCGCGAGCGCGCCCACGTCCTGCTCGCCGAGCTGGGGTGCAAGGAACTCGCCGACCGCCGCTTCGGGGACTGCTCGGGCGGCCAGCGCGCCCGGATCCTCATCTGCCGTGCCCTGATGGCCGACCCATCGCTGCTCCTGCTCGACGAGCCGTTCAACGCCCTCGACCTCCCGTCCCGCGAGGACCTCGTGGACGCGCTGCACCGGCTGGCGGCCGACCGGTCCGACCTCGCCACCGTCACCGTCACCCACCACCTGGAGGAGCTGCCGCCCAGCACCACACACGCCTTCCTGCTCAAGGAGGGCCGTGAGCTGGCATCCGGCCCGGCTCACGGCGTGCTCACCCCGGACACCATGACGGCCTGCTTCGGACGTCCCATTCATGTAGCCCGCCACGACGGCCGTTGGTACGCACGCTCGGGCCGCTGACGCCATACGTCCCAGCCGGGAGGCGAAGCATCAGGCACCGCCCGGCGACTGGTTGGTGAGGGCGCTGAACCACGCGATGGTGGCCGCGGTGGCGGCGACGCTGGAGCCGGAGTGCCGCGACCCCTGGTAGTCCACCGGGCCGAGGTCGACGACCGGCACGTTCACCCCGTTCGCCCGCAGTTCCGCGCGGCACCAGGCGGTGTTCTCCACGACGGCCTGTTCGTCGCCCGTCGCCATGTAGAGCCGCGTCGGCATCCGCGGCGCCCAGTCCGCGCACACGCTGCCCGCCGCGCCCAGGGCCGCGGCGAACGTCCCGGTGGGGGCGGTCAGCAGTCCCCGACCGCGCTCCGTCAGGAGTTCGTCGATCGTGCCGGGGAGGCCGGCCATCATCTCCTGGCCGGTGTGCGTGCCATCGAACAGTTCCTCGACGGAGTCGGCGTACGGCGGCCGGAACACCTCGGCCGGGGCCTCGTACACGCCGCCGTGCAGTCGCTCGACCGCCACCAGCGCGTAGGCCGCGTAGACCACGCCGTACCTGGGGGCGACGCGTTCCTCGTCGAACAGGGACCTCATCGTGGTGCCGACGAAGTCGTAGGCGCCGCTCACCGGTGCCAACGCGCCGGCCCGGAACCATCGGTCCTCGCCCTCCTGAAGGGCCCGGCCGAGGCCAAGGGCGGCCGAGGCGCCCTGCGAGAAGCCGGTGACCATCACGTCACGCCGCAGCGTGTGGCCGGCGTGCGGCGCGAAGGCGCGGGCCGCGCGCAGCATGTCGAGGGACGCCGTCGTCTCCGAGGGGATGTCCATCCAGGGGTGGGTGCCTGGGCCGAGCCCCATGCCGAGGTAGTCGGGCGCCACCCCGGCGAAGCCGGCCGCCGCGTAGCTGATCGTCGCGGCGCTGACGAAGTTCTGCCGCCGCATCGAGGGCGCGTCCTCCCTGTGGACGCCGGTGCCGTGCGCGAAGGACACCGGGTGCAACGCGGCCTGGCGGGTGCGGGGCAGTGCGAGGAGCCCGCTGGCCGTGGTCGGTCGCCCGGCCGGGTCGACGGTCCGGTACACCAGCCGGTAGGCGTCGACGCCGTACCGGGCCACGCTGTCGTCGAAGCCGGCCGCGGCCAGTTCGGCGGCGGCATCGGCGCGGCTGTCCAGGCTGTAGAGCGGCTCGACCGAGACGAGCGTCCCCCGTTGCCGCCGGTCGTGCTCCGCGGCGTTGGTGGGAAGGGGGGCGGGGGCCAGGGCCGTCGCCGCGG
>NZ_SMKC01000275.1 GCF_004348315.1 Streptomyces sp. 8K308
CGCCCTCCCCGCTCGGGGCGGGGAGGGCGGGGAGGCGTCTGGTTGTCAGCCGACCTGGAGGAGCGTCGTCGTCGTGCTCGCGCCCGCGTTGGTGATCGTGTTCGGCTCGCCGGCCGCCACCAGCGCGTTCCTGACCTGCGCCGGCGTGGCCGACGGGTTCCCGGCCAGGTAGAGCGCCGCCGCGCCCGCGACGTGCGGCGCGGCCATCGAGGTGCCGGAGATGGTGTTGGTGGCGGTGTCGCTGGTGCGCCACGCCGAGGTGATGCTGCTGCCCGGGGCGTAGATGTCGACGACCGCGCCGATGTTGCTGAAGCTGGACCGGGCGTCGTTGCTGGCGCTTGACGCCACGGTGATGGCCTCGGCCACCCGCGCCGGCGAGGTGTTGCTTGCGTTCTGGCCCGAGTTGTTGCCGGCCGCGATGGCGTAGGTGACGCCGGAGGCGATGGAGGCGCGGACGGCCGCGTCCAGCGTGGTGTCGATGCCGCCGCCGAGGCTCATGTTGGCGACGGACGGGCCGCTGTGGTTGGCGGTGACCCACTCGATGCCGCCGACGACCGAGGCCGTGGTGCCGCCGCCGGAGTTGTTCAGCACGCGCACGTTGACGATGTCGGCGCTCTTGGCGACGCCGTGGAGCGCGCCGGCGACGGTGCCGGCCACGTGCGTGCCGTGGCCGTGGCCGTCGGCGCCGCCCTGGTTGAAGTAGTCGTAGCCGAAGCGGGCCCGGCCGCCGAAGGCGGTGTGCGTGGTGCGCACGCCGGTGTCGAGGACGTAGACGGTGACGCCGTCGCCGCCGTGGTCGGGGTAGGTGTAGGACTGGTTGAGCGGCAGATCGGGCTGGTCGATCCGGTCGAGGCCCCAGGACGGCGGGTTCGGCTGGGTGGCGTTGATGCTGAACTTCTGGTTCTGGGTGATGGTGGCCACCGCCGGGTCGGCGGCGAGTTCGAGGGCCTCCTCCAGGGTGGCCTCGATGGCGTAGCCGTTGAGCGTCTCGGGGAACTCGTCGACGATCTCGGCGCCGTACGAGTCGACGAGGCGCTCGCCGCCGGCCGACTCCGCCTGCACGACGTTGTCCCTGAGCTGGACGATGTAGCTGTCGGCGACCGTGTTCGCGGCCGCCGCGTTGGGTATCAGCTCACGGATCTCGGCCAGGCTCGGCGCGCTCGGCGCCGCCTGGGCGGCGGTCGGGAGCAGCGCGCCGAGGCCGAGCGTCATGGCAGCGGTGGCGGCCAGGACGGCGGTGCGCCGGGAGCGGGTGGTGGGGGTGTTACGCGCCATCGAGGGGTCTCCTCCTCATTGGTGGTGCGCCGGTGTGGGGTGCGAGGGCATGTGGCGTGGTCATGACATGTCCATCGCCG
The DNA here is from genome assembly GCF_004348315.1 of Streptomyces sp. 8K308. Classification (GTDB taxonomy): domain Bacteria; phylum Actinomycetota; class Actinomycetes; order Streptomycetales; family Streptomycetaceae; genus Streptomyces. Next base: position 1,356 of record NZ_SMKC01000275.1, read on the forward strand.
TGTCACGCCCGTCAGTTCGAAAGATTCACCGACGCAGAGGAATCCGGCAAGGGCGCGTCCCTGCCGGACACCTGTTTGTCATGAGAATGTCACGCCGCCCAAGGGCGGCGTGACATCAGGACACGCGGCGACAACTAGCCAACTACAGGCGCTCGGGCGTGTGGATGCCGAGCAGCGCCATGCCCTCCCGCAGCGTGCGCGCCGTCAGCTCGCACAGGAAGAGCCGGTTGGCCACCACCGCCGGCTCCGGGGCGCCGAGCACCGGGCACTGGTCGTAGAAGGTGGTGAACTGCGAGGCCAGACCGTAGAGGTAGGCCGCCAGCTTGTGCGGCTCGTAGCTCTCGGCCACCGACTCGAGCGTCTCGCCGAACCCGTCGAGCTGGAGCCCGAGCGCCCGCTCGGCCGGCGCCAGCGACACCTCGGGGTGGGCCGCCGCCGAGGCGCCGCGCTCGGCCGCCTTGCGCAGGATGGACTGGATACGGGCGAAGGCGTACTGCAGGTAGACGCTGGTGTCGCCGTTGAGCGAGACCATCCGGTCCAGGTCGAAGACGTAGTCCCGGCTCCTCGACGTGGAGAGGTCCGCGTACTTGACGGCCCCGATGCCCACCTCGGCCGCCCGCTCGGCGACCTCGGCCGGCGACAGGTCGGGCGCCTTCGACGACACCACCTCGGCCGCCCGCTCGACCGCCTCGTCCAGCAGGTCCATCAGCCGCACCGTCTCGCCCGACCTGGTCTTGAACGGCTTGCCGTCCTTGCCGAGCACCGTGCCGAACGGCAGGTGGTGCGCCACCCCGTCCGGCAGCCAGCCGGCCCGCCCGGCGGTGTCGAAGACCATCCTGAAGTGCAGCGCCTGCCGCGCGTCCACGATGTAGAGCATGGTGTCCGCGTGCAGCGAGCCCACCCGGTTGCGGATCGCCGCCAGGTCGGTGGCCGCGTAGCCGAAGCCGCCGTCCGCCTTGCGCACGATCAGCGGCACCGGCTTGTTGTCCGGGCCCTTGATGTCGTCGAAGAACACGCACAGCGCGCCGTCCGACCGCACCGCGACCCCGGACTCCTCCAACTCCTCGGAGAGCGCGACGAGATCGTTGTTGTAGGCGGACTCGCCCATGATGTCGTCATCGGTCAGCAGCACGCCGAGCCGCGAGTAGACCGCGTTGAAGTAGATCTTGGACTCGTCGACGATCCGCTGCCACAGCGCCATCGTCTCCGGGTCGCCGGCCTGCAGCTCGACCACCCGGCGCCGCGCCCGCTCCTTGAACTCCGGGTCGGAGTCGAAGACCGCCCGCGAGTCCCGGTAGAGCCGGTTGAGCCGTGACATTGCGGCGCCCCCGCTCTCCTCTTCCTCCCGGTGGTCCAGCTCGTGCGGGTGCTCGATCAGGTACTGGATCAGCATCCCGAACTGGGTGCCCCAGTCGCCGATGTGGTTGCGCCGGATCACCTTCTCGCCGCGGAACTCCATGATCCGCACCAGCGCGTCCCCGATCACCGTGGACCGCAGGTGGCCGACGTGCATCTCCTTGGCCACGTTCGGCTGCGAGTACTCGATGATCATCGTGCCGGGCCGCTCCGCGAACGGCACGCCGAGCCGCTCGTCGGCCGCGCGCGCCGCCAGCGTCCGGACGATGGCCTCGTCGGTGACCGTGATGTTGAGGAAGCCGGGACCCGACACCTCGATGTCGGCGATCAGCCCCTCCGTCGCGACCCCGCCCACCACCTGGCCGGCGAGCTCCCGCGGATTGCCCCCCAGCCGCTTCGCCAGCGCCAGCATCCCGTTGGCCTGGAGGTCGGCCCGGTCACTGCGTCGCAGCAGCGGGTCCGCGCCGGCGGCCTCGGGGAGGGCGGCGGCGAGGGCGTCGGAGATGCGCTGCCTGACGGCTTGGGTGATGGAGGGAACCGGGCTCATGCCGACCAGTATTTCACTGAGTCCGGCCAAGGAAGCCCAGAGTTTCAGCCCTGGGAGGAATTGGCTCCTTGGAGCGGAGCCGCGGGGCGGTGGAGTGCGCTCCGTTATGCCTGGGCATCGAGTTTGATCTCCGATCGTTCGCCACACTAGTGTGTTCTGCGTGAAGATTGTCGCGCATGTGAAGCTTTTGCCTGCGTCCGCTCATGACGTGGACGCACTGGCAGCGACCCTGCGCGCCTGCAACCGGGCCGCGAACGCGGCCTCTGAGGTGGCGTTCGCACGCGACCTCAAACGGCGCAATGTGCTGCAAGAGGCCGTGTACCACCGGCTCAAAGCCGACTTCGACCTCGGCGCGCAGCCCGCTGTGCGCGTGGTGAAGAAGGTGTGCGACGCCTATGCCACTCTCAAGGCCAACATCAGGGCTGGGAACCTCGGTAAAGAGGACTCCAAGCGGCGTAAGCGGGCGGAGGCCAAACCGATCGTCTTCCGTGAGGACGCGGCGCAGCCCTACGACGACCGAATTCTGACCTGGAACCTCGACCAGAAGACCGTGAGCATCTGGACGGTGGCCGGTCGACTCAAGGGCATCCCGTTCGTCTGCTCCGATGAGGCGATGAAGCTCCTGGGCTCCCGTAAGGGAGAGTCGGACCTGGTGACGCGGGACGGCATGTTCTTCCTGATCGCCACCATCGACGTTCCCGAGCCTGAGGTGTGCGAGCCGAACGGCTTCCTCGGTGTGGACCTCGGCATCGTCAACATCGCCACGACCTCGGACGGCGAGATCATGTGCGGGCGTCAGGTCAACCGGTACCGCGAGCGGCAGCGCGGCCTGCGGCAGAAGTTGCGGAAGAAGCGCACCAAGTCCGCCATGCGCAGGCTCAGGTCCCGGCGTCGCCGCGAAGCGCGGTACGCCACCCAGCGTAACCACATCATCGCCAAGAAACTCGTGACCACCGCTGAACGCACCTCGCGCGGGATCGCCCTGGAAGACCTCTCGTGTATCCGGCAGAGGGTTACGGCCAAGAAGGACCAGCGGGCACGACTGCACTCCTGGGCGTTCGCCCAACTCGGCCAGTTTGTCGAGTACAAGGCACGACGGGCAGGTGTGCCCGTGGTCCGCGTGGACCCGCGCAACACCTCCCGCCAGTGTTCTCAGTGCTGGCATACCCACCGCACCAACCGCGTGACGCAAGGGCGGTTCGAGTGCCGGTCCTGCGGCATAACCATGCACGCGGACCACAACGGCTCCCGCAACATCGCCCACCGTGGCGATGCCGCGTGGCAGCGGGGCGCGGTCAACCGCCCCAGAACGGCCTAACCGTTCCGGACGCAGGGGATCACAGTGGGGCTCATGTCTCACTCTGCCTGCAAACCTGGCCCTTCAGGGCCGGGTAGTTGACGGGCGCACCACTCGTTTTATGGGTGGAACAATGGGGTGAGACACCGATCCACACCCCAGATCAGAGGAAGTGCGCAGCCGTGGCCCAGACCACCCAGGAGACCGCCGACTGGGTCTCCCGACTCGCGGACGACGTCATCGCCGAGGCGGAGCGCCGTGCCCCGGGGAAACCGGTCGTCTGCGCCTCCGGGATCAGCCCCTCGGGCCCCATCCACCTGGGCAATCTGCGCGAGATCATGGTGCCGCACCTGGTCGCGGACGAGATCAAGCGGCGCGGTGTCGACTGCGTCCACCTGCTGTCGTTCGACGACTACGACCGGTTCCGCCGGGTGCCGGGCGGCATCGGCGTCCCCGAGTCGTGGAGCGAGCACATCGGCAAGCCGCTGACCTCCGTGCCGCCGCCGCCCGGCAGCCCGTACGCCAGCTGGGCCGAGCACTTCAAGGCGCCGCTGCTGGCCGCCATGGCCGAGCTCGGCGTCGAGGTCCGAGCGATCTCGCAGACCGAGCAGTACACGGCGGGCACCTACCGCGACCAGATCCTCTTCGCGATGCGCGAGCGCCGCCGGATCGACGCCGTCCTCGGCCGGTACCGCACCAAGCAGGCCGAGTCCGAGGTCGTGGATGGGGCCGTGGACGGGGCCGTCGACGAGGCCGCCGCGCAGGGCTCGGGCGCGGCCACCGAGGACGACGGCAGCGAGGGCAGCGGCGACTACTACCCGTACAAGCCGTACTGCGCGGTGTGCGAGCGCGACACCACGACCGTCACCTCCTACGACGACGAGACCACCGAGCTCGCCTACGCCTGCGAGTGCGGCCACGCCGAGACCGTGAAGCTGACCGAGCACCGGCGCGGCAAGCTGGTGTGGAAGGTCGACTGGCCGATGCGGTGGGCCTACGAGGGCGTGATCTTCGAGCCGTCCGGCGTGGACCACCACTCGCCGGGATCCTCGTGGGTGGTCGGCGGGCAGCTGGTGAAGGAGATCTTCGGCGGCGTCCAGCCGATCGGCCCGATGTACGCCTTCGTCGGCATCACCGGCATGTCGAAGATGTCCAGCTCGCGGGGCGGCGTGCCGATCGCGGCCGACGCGCTGGAGATCATGGAGGCGCCGCTGCTGCGCTGGCTGTACGCGCGGCGCAAGCCCAACCAGTCGTTCAAGATCGCCTTCGACGCGGAGATCCTGCGCACCTACGACGAGTGGGACGCGCTGGCCCGCAAGGTCGCCTCCGGCGCCGCCCAGCCGGCCGACGCCGCGTCCTACCTGCGCGCCACCACCACGGCCGCCGGCGAGCTGCCGGCCACGCCGCGCCCGCTGCCGTACCGCACGCTGACGTCCGTCCTCGACATCACCACCGGGGACGACGAGCAGACGCTCCGCATCCTCACCGAGCTCGACCCGGCCAACCCGGTGCGCTCGCTCGACGAGACCCGGCCCCGGCTCGACAAGGCGGCCAACTGGGTGGCCACCCAGATGCCGGCGGAGACCCGCACCCGGGTCCGCGCCGAGCCGGACGGCGAGCTGCTGGCCTCGCTCGACGAGCGGCAGCGCGAGTCGCTCGCCCTGCTGCGGGACGGCCTGGCCGACCACTGGTCGCTCGACGGCCTGACGACGCTGGTCTACGGCGTTCCGAAGATCCAGGCCGGCCTGCCGGCCGACGCCAAGCCGACGCCCGAGCTCAAGGCCGCCCAGCGGGAGTTCTTCGTGCTGGTGTACCGCCTGCTGGTGGGCGGCGACACGGGGCCGCGGCTCCCCACGCTGCTGCTCGCGGTCGGCGCCGACCGGGTGCGGTCGCTGCTCGGCGGCTGACCGGCCGGAGCGGCGGCGGGGCGCGGTGACGGCTCGACCTCCGGCCGGACTCCCCGCCTCGACGTGCCCGGCCCGCGCCGGCCGTGTCGGGGGCAGGGCCGAGGGGGCCGAGGAACCGCTCGCGGAGTGGCTATCCGGCGGCGAGCCGGGCGGCGAGGCGGGCCCGGGCCTCCGGCCACTCCTCGACGAGGATCGAGAAGTACACGGTGTCCCGCCAACTCCCGTCCGGCCGCTGGACGTGCCGGCGCAGCACGCCCTCCCGGTGCGCGCCGAGCCGCGCTATCGCGGCCTGCGAGCGGTGGTTGAGGTGGTCGGTCTTCAACTGCACGCGGCCCATGCCGAGTTCCTCGAAGGCGTGGGTGAGCAGCAGCAGCTTGGCCTCGGTGTTGACGGCGGTGCGCCAGTGGGCGGGGCCGTACCAGGTGTAGCCGATCTCCACGCGTTCGTTGCCCGCGTCGATGTCCATGAACGTCGTCCAGCCGACGGCCCCGCCGCCGCCGAGTTCGACGACGGCGAAGGGCACGTACCGCCCGCGCTCGGCGTCGGCGAGCAGCTCGTCGAGCGCCCCGCCCAGCTTCTCCCGCGTCCTGGGTGCCGGCCTCGGCACCCACCGCCAGACCTCCTCGTCCGTGCCGCCCGCCGCGAACAGGTCGTCGAGATGGCTCGGGGCCAGCGGCTCCAGGCGGACGTGCCGGCCGGTGAGGGTGGTGGGCTGCGGTGTCTTCGCGGTCATGGCGGCACGGTATGCCATGTATGCACTAGGCGCAACGCCCGTTTGTGCTAGGGCAAACGGGCGGGCGGTGGCTGGGCCTCGGCCACCGTGGCCGCCGGGGTGCCCGCGCGGTCCCGGTGCGTGAGGCAGGCGAGGGCAAAGGCCGCGACCGCGATGAGCGACGCGCCGACGAGGACGCCGTGCAGTCCTGTGGTGAACGCCGCCGCGACCGCCTCGCGCGCCCTCGCCGGCATCCCGTCGACCAGCGCCGGGGTCAACTCGCCGCCCGAGACGAGCCGTTCGGCTGCGGCGTCGCCGAGGCGGCCGGACAGTTCGGCGCTCATGCGGGCGGCGTGCACGGCGCCGAGTGCCGCGACGCCGAGCGAGCCGCCGATGGTGCGGGCCAACGTGACCGTGCCGGATGCGGCGCCCATGTCGCGCGGCGGCGCGGTGGACATCGTGGTGAGCAGGGTGCTCTGCATCAGCACCCCGACCCCCGCCCCCAGCACCAGGGAGAGCGCCGAGGCGAGGAACACCGGGGTGTCCGTGTCGAGCAGCAGGAGCAGCAGCGCGCCGGCCACCGTCAGGGCGGCGCCCGTGACGGGCACGAGGCGCCGGGGGTCGCCGCGGTCGGTCAGGCGGCCGACGGTCAACTGCGCCGCCAGCATGCCGAGCATCAGCGGCATGATCTGGGTCCCGCTCGCGACCGGGGACGAGCCCCGGGTGAACTGCAGGTACTGCGGCAGGTAGTTGACCACGGACATCATCGCCGCGCCCACCAGGAAGCTGAGCGCCTGGGCCAGGGCGAAGTCGCGGTCCCGGAACAGCCGGGGCGGGATGACCGGCTCGGCCGCGCGGCGTTCCACGCGGACGAACCCGGCGGTGGCCACCGCCGCCACCACGGCGAGCGCCGCGATCACCGGCGAACCCCAGCCGTGGCTCGTACCGCCCCAACTCGCCAGCAGGGTGAGGGAGAGGACGGCGGCGGTGAGCAGGCCGGCGCCCGCGAAGTCGATCCGGCCGCCGGGCGGTCGTCGTTCCGAGAGCCGCACGCCCCGCCCGACCGCGAGCAGCGCGAAGGCCCCGAAGGGCACGTTGACGTAGAACACCCAGCGCCAGCTGAGCGCGTCGGTGAGCAGGCCGCCGAGCAGCGGACCGCCGACGAAGGCCACCGGCAGCATCACGCCGATCACCGACTGGACGCGGCCGCGCGCGTCGGCCGGGACCAGCACGCCGATCACCGACAGCGCGCCGACCATCAGCCCGCCGGCCCCGAGCCCCTGAAGGGTGCGGAACGCGATCAGCTGCGGCATGTCCTGGGCGACTCCGCAGAGCACGGTGCCGAGGAGGAACAGCAGCACCGAGGCCTGGTAGGCGCCCTTGCGGCCGTAGAGGTCGCCGAGCTTGCCCCAGATGGGGGTGGCCGCCGCCATGGCGAGCAGGTAGCCGGTGACGGCCCAGGAGAACTGGCCGAGCCCGCCGAGGTCGCCGACGACGGCCGGCAGCGCGACGCCGACGATCTGCCCGTCGAGGGTCGCCAGGAAGATGCCGAGCATCAGGCCGACGACGCCGAGGTAGGGGAGCCGCTTCTCGTCGCCCATGACTCCGCCCTCCCGGTCAGGCGGTGTAGGCACGAGCGGCCCGGGCGTCGCGCAACGCGAGCCCCCACCAGGTCAGTTGGTCGAGCAGGGCCTTGGCGGCGGCGTCCGCAGCGGGGTCGACGGGCGAGCCGTCGTGGCCGAACTTGTCGCCGTACTCGTGGAAGCTGACCGTGTTGCGGATCGTCACGGCGTGCAGCTCGGCCAGTACCTGCCGCAGGTGCTCGACGGCGCGCAGGCCGCCCGAGAGGCCGCCGTAGGAGACGAGGGCCACCGGCTTGGCGTGCCACTGCGCGTTGTGCCAGTCGATCGCGTTCTTCAGCGCCGCCGGGTAGCTGTGGTTGTACTCGGGCGTGACGACGACGAAGGCGTCGGCCGCCGCCAGCCTCGGCGTGACGGCGCCGAGCAGCGCCAGGTCGGCGTCGGACGGCTGCTGCCCGAAGGCCGGCATGACGGTCGGCAGCGGGGTCTCGACGAGGTCGACCAGGTCCGCCTCCAGGTCCGGTCGCTCGGCTATGTGCCCGCGCAGCCAGTCGGCCACGACCGGCCCGAAGCGGCCCTCCCTGGTGCTGCCGATCAGGATCGCCACGCGCAGCGGGCTCTCGTTGGTGTCGTTCATGTCGGGCTCCTCGACCGGGTCGAAATGTGTACGCCGTATCTGGCGAGATACAACGTACGCGGCGACGTGTACGTTGTCCACTCCTGTTACGTTGTACACGTCGGCGATCCGTGAAGGAGGATCCATGCCTGCTGAGCAGCGGAAACCGGGGACCGCCCAGGAGTCGGGCTTCCTGTGGGAGCGGCTCGTCCGCCCCACACCCGCCCCACGCGCCACGCT
>NZ_SMKC01000276.1 GCF_004348315.1 Streptomyces sp. 8K308
CACCCCCACGACCGCCGCCGTAACGACGCCACCCCCACGCACCTCCTCCGAGTCCGTCCGCGAACACCGCCACGATGTCGACCTGATGCGGCTCGTCGGCTCCGTCGCGGTGATCTTCCTGCACACCGCCTCCACCTTCATCCACGTCGTCGAGGGTCAGGAGGCCAACGGGGCCGGCGCCTACTGGGTGGGGCACGTCGGGGAGGCGCTCAACCGGTTCGCGGTGCCCCTGTTCTTCGCCATCGCCGGCTGGGTGGTGCTGGTGGGCGCCCCGCCAAGGGACGAGCGGAAGATGTGGACGCGCATCGTCCGCAACACCGTGCCCGTGTTCGTGTGGAGCCTGGCCTACGTTGCCTGGGCGTGGCTGCGCGACCTCAACGAGGAGCCGGCGGTCGACCTGGCCGTGCAGTCCTTCTTCGGCGAGATACGCCCCGCGTACCACCTGTGGTTCATGTACGCGTACATCCCGATCGTCGCCGTGCTCGCCTTCGCGGTGCTGGTCAAGGACGGCAAGCGCCCCTGGGGCCTCGGCCTGGCGCTGCTCGGCGTCGCGGCGGGCCCGACCATCTTCTCCACCGTGGCCGAGGTCACCGGCTTCGACGAGCTGCCCTCCTTCGGCTGGAGCTTCGGCACCTACCAGGCGATCTACGCGGTCGGCGGAGCGCTGCTGATCGGCCTGCCGCACCGGATCTCCCGGCGGTGGCGCTGGCTCCTGCTCGCGCTGCTGCTCGCCACGACGGTGGGCACCGTCTGGTACGCCACCGAGATCCACTACCCCATCCCCTACGCCCACCTGTTCGTCGGCCTCTCCACCCTGAGCCTGATCCTGCTGCTCAACCGGGTGCGGATCCCCGAGCGGTGGCGGCCCACGCTCTCCAGGCTGGCCGGGGCGGCGCTCGGCGCCTACCTGGTCCACGTGTTCTTCGTCGAGGAGCTGGTCGCGCGCGTCGTCTCGGCCGACATGGGCGGCTTCGTCGCCGTGCTGACGCTGCTTGCGATGCTGTCCTTCACCCTCGTGCTGTCCTACGGGGCCAGCATGCTCTGGGGCCGCCTCGGCCTGCGGCGCTGGCTCGGCTGATCCCGGCCGGGCTGGCACGGCGCGGCGGCGGGTTCAGGCGGCCGGTCCGCCGAAGACCTCGGCCAGCCGCTCCACGTTGGCCCGGGTGACCCGCCACAGCTCCTCCTGCCGCCCGAGCACGTCGGCCACGGCCGCCCCGTGGTTGGCGAGCAGCCCGGCCGCCCGCTCCACCAGCATCGCGCCGAGGTCGACCTCGTGCACCGAGATCCCCCACTCCGGGCGGCCGATGTCGGAGAGGAAGTACGCCATCTTCGGGTGCGAGATCAGGCTGATGATCGGCGTGCCGCAGCCGAACGGGATCATCCCGGCGTGCCCGCGCATCCCGATCACCAGCCTGGTCCGCGCGAACTCGGCGTGGATCCGCGCCACGTCGTAGTCGTAGAGCGGTACCACCGGCAGCGAGATGCCGTGCTCGCGCCGCAGGTCGAAGGCGATCCGCTCGTCGTCGAGCGAGTGCGCCACACAGCGCACCTCGGCCAGCTTCCCCAGACCCCGCACGGCCTTGGCCAGCTCGCCGAGGAAGTGCCCGTAGTCGTGCCCGAAGCGCAGTCCCGCCCGGTCGTAGGCGCAGTTGAGCAGGATGGTGTCCGCCCGCTCGCCCGGCTCCGGGTCCCGCCAGCCGGCCACCAGACGCCGCGTCACCGTCGTCGGGCACGGCTGGTAGCGCACCAGGTCACGGAGGTCGGCCGGCAGCAGCTCCCGGACCCGCTCCACCGAGCCGTGGTTGCGCAGCCCGAAGAACGCCGACCTGGACACCAGGAGCCGCAGGCTCTCGGCGAACCGCCGCGCCGGGTAGGACTGCCCGTCGAACGCGTTGTAGCCGACCGCGAACACCGCCAGCGGCACCCGGATCCGCTCCAGCATCCGGTCGGGCACGTTCCACTGCCAGCCGCTGTTGCCGTTCGGCATGGTGTCGGGGATGAAGAGACCGCCGCCGCCCACCACCAGGCCCCGGCGGGCGTTGACCCGCTCGAGCGCCGCCTCGTCGAAGAGCCGGTGCGCGTGGATCGCGTGCCAGCGCGCGGGCCCCGGATCGGGGTCGAAGCAGAGCCTGACCGCCTCCGGCAGCACCTTGTCGCCCGCGTTGCCCTGCCGGTCCATGAAGTAGGCCACGTGCGCCAGCTGTCCGGCCGCCCGGCCCTCGGCCGGCTCGGCGGGACGCGGCTCGGCGCGCCGGTGGACGAGCGCGCAGGTGCGGTTGAGCGGGTCGGCGTCGAGACCGCGCAGCGCGTACTCCCTGGCCCGCCCGTCGTCGCCGCGCACCCAGGCCAGCTGGGCGAGCCGGCCGAGGGCGCGAGCCGCGTGCCTGGGATCCCCGGCCGCCAACAGCAGGTGCGCCTCGGCCTCCTCGTAGCGGGAGACCGAGCCGAGGGCGCTGCCGAGCACCTCGTGCGGCCAGGCCCAGTGGGCCGGTATCCGCACCCGGCTGAGGACGTCCACCGCCTCCTGGTAGCGGCCGGCCCCCACATGGGCGCTGGCAACCTCCCTGGCCACCCTCACGTCCCCGGTGCGCTCGACGATCCCGGTGCCCAGGTGCGTCACCAGGTCCGGGTGCTTGGCGCCGGGCAGCGCCATGAACCGGGAGGCGAACTCGTGGTCGCGGAGGTCGTGCCGGTGCCACGCCTCCTCGGCCCGCGCGTAGCCGCGCTCGCCGCCGGCCCACGGCTTGTGCCGCCCGGTGTAGTGCAGGATCCGCACCTTGCCCGGCACCGACTTGTCGCCGCTCAGCCGGCGCTTGACGAAGTTGTACGACGGGTCGAGCCGGACGAAGTCGCCGGCCAGCACCGCGTTGAGGATGCCCTGGTCGTGCTTGTCGAGCTCGTACTTGCCCGAGCGGCCCGTCTCGTCGAGCCGCGCCCAGAACGCGTCGGTCAGGAACTCGCGCTGGATCACCAGCAGCCCGCTGTTGAGCTTCTCCGGCCCCCTGTCCGGCCCGTGGAAGAACTGCGGCACGGCCGCCAAGCCGGTGCGCAGCCGCAGCAGCTCCCCGATGTCGCCGAGCACCACCATGTCGGTGTCCAGCGTGATCACGGTGTCGTAGTCGCGGATCAGGAAGACGTCGAGGATGAAGTACGCCTTGCGGACCAGGTAGTTCTCCGGGTCGCCCTTGACGAACCCGTCATACCGCGCCGGGTCGATCCGGCGCGGCCGCACCCGCGGGTGGAGCCGGTGGATCGCCGTCAACGAGGAGGGCCGCAGGTCGTCGTAGAGGACGACGAAGTCCTCGCAGACCGTGGGGTTGGACAGCGCCAGGCTGCGCAGCAGCACCAGGAAGCCCGGCAGGTAGTTCTCGTCCACGTAGGCGGCGAAGGCGACCCGGCGCCTGCCGGTGACGGTCGCGCTCACCGCAGGGCGATTCTCGTGTCGGTGATCTCCCTGGCCCGCTCCATGACCCACTCCCGCTCGCTCTGGTAACCGTGGACGGACGCGATCGGCAGCTTCATCGCGGCGGGCAACCGGTAGGCGCCGCTGGCGTAGAAGTCGAAGCCGATGAGGTCGATGCGGGGGTTGACGTCGAGGAAGTCGAGCAGCCACAGCATGTTGAAGCCGCTGGTGGGGATGGTGCTCAGGACGGTCTCGTCGAGCCTGCCGACGTCGCGCACCGGCCAGCGCAGCGAGGCGTCGTTCACGTACGACTGGGCACCGGGCACGAGGCGTTGGCGCATCGACCGCCGCCAGGTGTCGTCGACGCCGCCGAAGACGAGCCGGATGTCGACGCGCCGGTCCCAGTTGAAGCCGTGCTTGTGGATGGTGGCGTGGATGTCGGTGCGCTCGCCGGTCGCCCGCGGGTCGATGCGGAAGGAGTTGAACCGCACCACCAGGTCGTAGGAGTCGATCTCCGCGCCCATCCGACCGGAGCCGACCAGTTGGGAGTTGGCCACCAGGCAGATCGTCCGGCCGGCGACCAGGTTGCGGAAGTCGCCGAGGGTCACGACGCGGGTGCCGCCGAGCAGCGGGTCGGGCAGCGGGCCGCGCTCCCGCAGCGCGCGGTACTCGGCGTACCGGGCCAGCAGCTCGCGGGCGTCGGCGAGCGGGGCGCCGCGGTCCTGGCGGTCGGCCACGTACGCGTCCATGAACTGCCCGAGCGCGGTGGCGATCTCGGCCGCGGGCCGCCCCTGGTCGACCATGGCGCGTAACGCCGCCACCTGCCGCGCCAGGTCACCGGAGGCGACGCCCTCGGACCACAGCTCGGCGTCGTGCCGGCCGGCGTGCGACCTGGCGGCCGGTAACTCGGCCTCGAGCAGCGCCAGGATCGGGTCAAGCGACGCCGCGCTCTGCCGCAGGCCCGCGACGCGCGGCAGTATCCCCAGGTCGTCGCCGTCGCACAGCGCCACATAGCGCTCGTGCGCCTCGGCCGCGAGATCCTCGTCGCCCAACTCTTCGAGCACCTGCGCCCGCAGCCGCCAACCCGCCCTGGAACGCGGCCGCTCGGTGAGCAGGGCGTCGGATATCAGCGCGGCGAGCCGCAGCTCCGGCCCCGAGCCGCAGGCCAGCGCCCGCTGCCCGGCCTGGAGCAGCGCCTCGAACAGCTCACCCCGGTCCCGCGACCAGGAGGCGGCGCCGGCCGCCCTGGCGACGGCCGGGTCGAGCGCGTAGGCGGCGAGCAGCGCCCGCAGCGCCTCGGCGAGCCGGCCGCGCCGCTGCTCTGCGTTGGCGACCAGCTTCGCGCCGTGCAGCGCGCAGGCGCGCAGCGCGTCGGCCAGCGTCGTCCGGCGCACCCCGGCTGGCCCGCCGCGTAACCTGCGACGCTCAAGCCACGCGGGCTGTGTCGTTGCCATCGGGCGCTCCAGGAGCTCGGAAGGACGTCGGCGCTGGGTCTGTCTTCTGGATCTTCGTGGAGCAGCGAGCGGCGGATGGCTCCCCCGGCTAACGCTGGGAGGTGCCCCCATTCGCTGGCAAGGCGCCCCACGCGGCGGAGCCGCACATCGACAGCAGCGCAGCTCGTACTCGGCCGTACTCGCGCGCAGCGTCGATATGCCCCACGCCGCGGAGCGGCACATCGGCACCGCGCGGCGTGGGGCAACGCGGCGTGGGGCCCCTCCCGGACGGAGTCTGGGGGAGGGATGCCAGTCGTCGCGAGCACGAAGATGCGGATGGCAGGCCCTAACCGCGGCGCATGGTGCGCCTCACCTTGCGGGCCATCCGCAGGGCCGCACGGCCGCCGGGGAGCTGGCTGGTGAGGCCGGCGGCGATACCGCCCGGCAGGGCCAGGGTGGTCAGCCGGGCCCGGTTCACATAGCGGGTGGCCGCCTTGCCCTGGTGCGCGGCCAGCCACTCCTGGGCCTCGGCGCGCAGCCCCGGGTAGCGCTTGTGCTGCATGCAGTAGCCCACGGTCCGCACCAGCGGGCCGATCTTGGCCCCGGCGTCGGCGCGCTCCGTGACCACCTCGCCCGCCCGGCGCTCCTCCAGGTCGGGCACCAGGGCGTCGACGATGGTCAGCGGCACCCGGTTGCTGTTCTCGTAGGGCGTGATCGCCCCCAGCACCGAGTCGGTGCCGACCCGGGCGATCGGGATGGAGTAGTAGGCGGACGCGGTCAGCAGCGCGGTGGAGAAGCAGCCCACCACCAGGTCGGGGCGCAGCCGGCGGAACACCGTCTCGGCCAGCATCGGCGTCTCGAGCAGGGTCAGCCGCACGCCCACCTCGGCCGCGACCTTCTCCAGCGCCTTGTTGTAGCGGGAGGGAGCCGTCGGGTGCGGCTTGAAGACGACCGAGCGGCAGCCGGCGGCGGCCGCGCCGCGCACCATCCGCTCGTGCAGCCGCTCCTCCTCCTCCTGGCTCAGGATGTTCAACGCGGCGAGGTACTGCCCGAGGACGACCGCGGTGGGCTCCCGGTCCGCCGCCGCATCGCGCTCGGACGGCTCGGACGGCTCGGCCAGTGCGGCCAGCGCGGACTCGGCCTCCTCGGCGCCCTCGGCCTCGGTGATCTCGTCGAGCACGGCGCGGAACGCGGCGCTGGGCACTATCTCGGCCGGCACGTCGAACTCGGTCAGCAGCATCGGGCGCAGCCCCGGCACCAGGTCCAGGTGCAGCAGACGCTGGATCCGGACGGCGGTCGGCCAGGCGAGCCGGTCCCTGGTGGGGCCGTAACTCATCAGGCCGTCCGCGTAGACGTGCACGTCGGCCTCGGAGAAGATCGCGGCGAGCGCGACGGCGTGCTTGGCGTGCACCGACTCGATGACCAGGTCCATCGGCCCGTCGGGCAGCTCCCAGACGGTGCGCAGCAGCCGCCGCCAGAGTGGCACGTCGTGCTCGCGCGGCGTCCAACTGCCCGGGTGCTGCGGCTCGATCGCGTCGTTCCAGCTGAGCACCCGGTCGAAGCGGGTCAGTATCCGGTCGAAGCCGGGCATCTCGGTGAGCAGGGCGGCCGTCTCGGGGACGGCGGCGTTGTTGCTCACCAGCAGGATCCGCTCCTCGGCGGCCTCGTCGGGGCCGAAGAGGCCGGCGTCGAGGGCGGCGGCCAGCGTGGCGGCGCCGTACAGCGTGGAGACCTCGAAGATCTGGGTGCGCGGCGCGGTGCCGGGCGCGCCGGTCGCCGCGGTCGTCGTGTCGGTGCTCATGAGGCCGCGGCCACCTTCCGCGTCGTCGTCCGGCCGAGCAGCCGGCGCAGCACCCGGCCGCGCTCGGCGCCCATCTCGTTGATCGTCCGGTCGAGCAGCTCCTGCGGCATCCGGCGCAGCGCGTCCGTCGACATCTGGCGCAGCTTACGGCCCACCTCGGGCTGGTGCCGGTCGGCCTTGCTGATGTGGTAGGCGATCATCGCGCAGTAGGTGCGCACGATCTTGGGCAGGAACCGGTCGGCCTCGGGGTGGGCCACGACCTCGTCCAGGATCAGGTCATGCGCGGGGATGAAGTCCAGCTGCCGCTCGTCGCCGATCTGGGTGAGGGAGTTGCTCACCCCGCGCCGGTAGAAGAGGCCGTGCAGGTCGACGGCGGCGTAGGAGCGGGTGCGCAGGTGGAGCTGCCAGGTGAAGGGCCGGTCCTCGCAGGTGCGCAGGTGGGGCTCGAAGCGGACGCCGAACTCGTCGAAGACGTTGCGCCGGCAGACCACCGACCAGGCGTTGGGGTAGTCCACCATGCTCTTGCGCTGGACCGGCAGGACGCCGTCGCGCGGGTCGAGCACCGCGTTGCGGCGCGGCGCCGGGGCGCGCTCGAGAACCCGGCTCGTGCCGTTGACCTGGACGTGGTCGGTGCGCACGAAGTCGCAGTCGAGGGACTCGGCCGCGGCCAGCAGCTGGGTGAGGTAGCCGGGCGCGTACCAGTCGTCGCCGTCGAGGAAGGTCAGCCAGCGACCGCGGGCGGCGTCGATGCCGGTGTTGCGCACCTGGGCGAGGCCGCGGTTGGTCTCGTGGTGGAGCACCCGGGCGCCGGGCAGCTTGGCGGCCGCGCGCTCCAGGACCTCGCCGGTCGCGTCTCTGGAGTTGTCGTTGACGAGAATGAACTCCCGGTCATCGCCCGCGTTCCGGGCGAGCGCCCGCAGGGTGTCGGGCAGAAAGTCTTGCACGTTGTAACAGGCGACGATGACGGAGAGTTTGGTCACGCTGGCTTCCAGTGGCTTTGGTCAGGTAGAACGCGACGTTAAACAGATTGCCGACGCGTAAGGGTACGAGAGAGTGACGTCAGGGTGAACGGTGCCGGTACGGTCGATGATCCCACCGTCTCGCCCGGCGCGTGACATAACGGGCGAGACGGTGGGGCGGGCACCGGGCCGAACGGGATGGACAACCGGCCGGCGGCTCGGCGGTCAGGAGCCGAGCTGCGCCGTCAGCTCGTCGGCGTAGCTGGTCAGTCGGGTGTAGACGCCGGGGTAGCCGGGGCGGGCACAGCCGTTGCCCCAGGAGACGACGCCGGCCAGCCTGCCGTCGAGCACCAGCGGCCCACCGCTGTCGCCCTGGCAGGTGTCCACGCCGCCCCGCGGCAGACCGGCGCAGACCATGGCCGCGGAGTCGAACTCCGCGCCGTAGGACGCGTCGCAGTCGGCGTCCGAGACGGTCGGCACCTCGGCGGTGCGCAGCTGGTTGGAGGACGGGCCGTTCTCCCGGGTGGTGCCCCAGCCCACGATCCGCGCCGAGCTGCCGGCGGCGTACACGTCGGTGTCCTCGGCGCCCACGGGGGGCAGCGTCTGGTACGGCATCTCCTCGGTCAGCGTGATGACCGCGACGTCGTTGGTGATCGTGGCATCGTCGTAGTCCGGGTGCACCCAGATGTCGCCGGCCGCGATCTCGGTGCCGTCGGTGCCGTTGCGGCGCGGATGTGTGAACCGCACCACCCCGTCCTCGGCCAACGGCTCCACCACCCGCAGCCGGACCGCCTCGGCCACCTCGGCCGCCGCGCGTGGCCGCCCGGCCGACCGCAGCGACTCAACGGTGGGCGACGCGGGCTCGAGCCCCGTCGCCAGGCTCGCCAGCAGCAGCGTCTCGCGGGCGCCGGGCGACAGCGGGCCGAGCAGCCGCCGCGCCTCGGCGCGGAGCCGGCCGGGCAGCGGCAGCGGCTCGCCGGGACGGGGCACCGCGCGCCCGCCGGCCACCGCCGTGGCCAACTCCAGGGCGAAGCGCGGGTTGCCGCCGCTGGCCCGATGGATCTCCCGCGACGCCCACCCGGGCAGGCCGGCCCCCACCCGCCGGGCGAGCAGCTCCACGAGCCGCCCGAACTCCAGCGGCCCCACCGGCAACTCCTCGGCCGGCTGGGGCAATGCGCGTAGACGACGGGCGCCGTCGCCACCGACCAGGGGCGTGCGCACGGTGGCCACCACGCCGACCGGCAGCCGCCGCACCCGGCGTGCCGCGAAGGCCAACAGCTCGGCGCTCGGCCGGTCAAGCCACTGCAGGTCGTCGATGGCGAGCACGACCGGCCTGCCCGGCCGCGCCAGCGCCCGCAGCAGCGACAACACCGCGAGCCGCAACGCCAGTTCGCCCTGGAGCCGGGACACGGCCGCCGGCCCGCCGGTGAGCGCCGCGTCCAACGCGGCCCGCTGGGCCGCCGGCAGCGCGTCGACGGCGGCCAGAGCCGACTCGTCGAGCTGGTCGTCCAGGAACGGCAGCCCCGACTCGGCCCGCGCCGGCGCGCAGCGCAGCACCAACGCGCCGTCCAGGGCCGCGCCCTCGGCCAGCGCGTCGAGCACCGTGGACCTGCCGATGCCGACCGGACCTGAGAGCAGCAGCGCCCGGCCGCGGCGCAGCCGCTCCCGGGCGCGCGTCAACAGATCGGCCCGGCCCACGACGGGTCCTTCGGCGCCGGGAGGAAGACCGTGGAGTTCACGTGGGGGGCGGCCGTCCGCTATGCCAAGCACCGATCAATACTGATCGAAACCCCCGCCGCCGCTCAATACGACGCCATGGGACCTTCACGTCCGGATCGCGCCGCGCCGTTTCGCAGCGCCGCGCCGCCCGGGGCGGCGCCGGCCGTTCGCGGAGCGCGTACCGCGCGACGGCTGACCCCGCCGCGCCGCGTTCCTACCCTGGAGGGATGAGCGACCACGCCCCGACACCCGCCCCCGACGAGGCCGAGCGCCAGGCCCGCGTCGTTCCGC
>NZ_SMKC01000277.1 GCF_004348315.1 Streptomyces sp. 8K308
CGCATGGCCTGTTGGCGTGTCGGCATCAGGACGTACAGTCAGGGGGTGCCCCCTGCGCTCCCCCCACGCGACCGTGCTCCCCGCCTGCGCCCGTTGGCCGGCATCGCGGGGCCGCTGGCCGTCTGCGGGGTGGTGGCGGCGGTGCTCGTGGGGCGCGAGACCGGCTGGGCCGGGTTCGGGGTCGGCTTCGTCCTGGCGCTGCTGCCGCTGCCGCTGCTGGTGTTCACCTTCCGGTGGATCGACGCGGTGCTGCCCAAGCCCCCACGCACGTTGGCGTTCGCCTTCGGCTGGGGCGCCTGCGTGGCCACCCTCGTCGCGCTGTTCGCCAACGGGCTGCTGGTGCGGGTGCTGACCGGCTCCTCGGCGACCCTCGCACCCTCGCACGCGGACACCCTGGAGATGACGGTGATCGCGCCGGTGGTGGAGGAGACGGTCAAGGCGATCGCGGTGTTACTCGTCTTCCTGCACCGGCCGGAGGCGTTCAACGGCGTGCTGGCCGGCCTGGTGACCGCAGGCATGAGCGCCGCCGGCTTCGCGTTCACCGAGAACATCCTCTACCTGGGCAGCGCCTTCGACCAGGACCTGGAGTGGGGCCCAGAGACGGCGCTCGACTCGGCGACGGTGGTGACGTTCGTGGTGCGGATCGTGCTGGCGCCGTTCGCGCACCCCGTGTTCACGGCGCTGACCGGGATCGGCTTCGGCCTCGCGGCGATGCTGGGGCCCGAGCGGCGCGGGCCGCGGTTCGGGCTGCCGCTGCTCGGGCTCGCCGCCGCGATGCTCCTGCACTCGGTGTGGAACGCGTCGACCGGGCTGCCGTTCCTCGGCTTCGCCGCCGTCTACGCGCTGGTGATGGTGCCGGTCTTCGCGGCCCTGTGCTGGCTGGCCAGCAGCGCGCGGGACCGCCAGCTGCGCCTCGTGCGGCGCACGCTGCCGGTGTACGCGAGCGCCGGCTGGCTGTCGCCCGAGGAGCCGGCCGCCCTCGGTTCGCTCGGCTCACGCGCCGCCTCCCGCCGGCTGGCCCGCCACCGCCACGGCCCGGCGGGCGTCCGCGCCGTCGCCGAGTACCAGGCGGCGGCCACCACCCTCGCGCTGCTGCGCGAGCGCGCCGACCGGGGCGCGGCCGGGCCGGACTTCCACACCAGGGAGCGGGCGCTGCTCGGCCGCCTCTGGCGGCAGCGCGTCGTGGCCGGCCCGCTGACGGTGGCCTCGGCGCGGACCGGGCCGGCGGCCAAGGCCGCCGCGGACCCGGCCGCCGCCGGCCGGGCGGGCTGACTCACCGCGCGAGCGGCGCGCCGGCCGACCCCGTCACCTCCCTGAGCCGCGCCAGGTCGGCGGCGACCGTGGCGGCGTCCCGCTGGAAATCGGACTCGGTCATGCCCGGCCGCCGGCGGAGGGTGAACACCACCTCGCTCCCCGAGCCGTGGGCGATCACCCGGACCGGGTTGTGGACGGTCTCTCCGGAGGGCAGCGTGACGTCGTGGTCGAGCACGCCGAGGTCGTTGGGCGGGGCGAAGACGATCTCGACCCGCCCCATGGGGGAGGACGCCGCGATCCAGCGCCCGTCGATCCACTCGACGGACCCCGCGCCACCGAGGCCGTGCGCCCACTCGGGCAGGTTGGTCGGGTTCGACGCGTAGCGGTAGACGTCCGCGACCGGGCAATCGATCCGGACGCTGAGGTGTCGGGATTCGTTACCGATGCTGTTCATGGGAGCGACGGTAGCGAGCCACCACGGTCCCCTTCTTGAACGAATCGGCCATCGCGCTGCCGCCGGGTCGTCCGCCCAAGTCAGCGCCAGAGTCCCGGCGCTACCGGAGCGACACCAGGAGCCCGTCCCGGTCGCGGGCGTGCGCCAGCAGCCACTGCCGCTCCTCGGCGCGCAGCTGCCCCGGCAGGGTGAAGCCGACGAGGTCGATCCTGGTCGAGACGTCGAGGTGGTCGAGGAGGCGCGCCACGACGAAGCCGGTGCTCGACTCGGCCGCCCACCGGGACTCGCCGATCAGCGCGGGGTCGCGGACCGGCCGGCTCAGCGACCAGTCCCCGAGGAACTCCTGCGCGCCGGGGACCAGACGGCGGCGGATCGCGTCCCGCCACTGGCTCGGCTCCTCGCCGAAGACCAGCCGGGTGCGGGCCTGCCGCCGCCACCCTGGGCCGCCGCTGCGGCAGGACACGGCGTGCACGTCGACGCGCTCGCCGGTGGACGTGGCGTCGGTCTGGAACGAGTCGACCCGCACGACCACGTCGTAGCCGTCGATCACGCCGCCCAGCGCGCTGCCGGCGAGCCCCTCGCCGTTGGCCACCACGCACACCCGGCGCCCCGCGAGCTGGCCGCGGAGGTCGCCGACGCCGATGGTCCGCGCGCCGCGCGTCACCAGCCCCGGGTCGCCCTCGCCGCCCAGCGCGCGGCTCCGCTCGTGGGCGTCGACCGCCTCGCGGGCCCGGCCATCGGCCTCGAGCGCGAGGGCGCGCAGCCGCCAGGCCTCCCTCGACCTGCTGCGCAGGGCCACCGCGGAGTCGGCGACCCGCCGGGCCAGCCGCACCTCGCCGGCGTCCAGCGCCCGCCGGCCCACGGTGAGCAGCGCGTCGTAGGCGCGGTCGGCCGACGGCTCGTGGGCGGAGTGCTCCACGACGAGCGCGCCGACGGCCGCGACCAGCTTCCTGTCCTCGGGTCCGGTGGCGACGTACGCGGCGCACTCCCGCACGCAGGCGGTGAGGAGATCCTCGGCCCGCGCGACGTTTCCCGGCCGCAGCCTCAGCTTCATACCCCGACTGTCGCCGAGCCAGGCGGCGCCGAGGTGAACACCGGCTTGCGCCGAGCGGTCACGGGCTTACGTCCGGCTGACGGCCGGCGTCGGAATGACCGTGGACGACCCTGGCGCGGGGGGCCGACGGACCGTAACGTCTCCCTCACACACCGCTGGGATGGAGCGCGATGTTCACGGATCACCAGCTGCAGCTCAGGGAGCGTTTCCTGTCCGCGCCGGTCTCGCCGGCGCCTGCTCCCTGGCGGCCGGTCTTCCGCCCACGACCGGCTGTTCCCATCGGCGGCCTGCTCGGCATCGGCTTCGCGGCCGACCCGGCGACCGGCCGGGACCTGGTGATGATCGTCTCCCAGGACGGCCACGGCGTGCTGGACGGCACCACCGGCGCGGTCCTGGCCCGCGACCGCGACCCGGACCCGGACGTCTGCGACCCCACGGGCCCCTTCCTCACCTGTCCTGGTCTTGGCCCGCTCGCCGGCGTCCAGGTCCGGATAGCCGGCCTCCACGGCGGCGGGCTGCACGCCACGACGGCCGACGGCTGGACCCTCGACGTCGTCAGCCCCGACTGGCCCCACCAGCGGGTCCTGCTCTCCACCGACGGCGGCCTCTGCCACGGCCCGGCCGGCGGCTGCTGGTGGCACATCCACCACATCACCCACGCCACGCCGCGGGCCGCCGGCTTCTCGCCCTCGGGCGGCACCCTGGCCATCGCGACCAGCGCCGACCTCACTCTCCTCACCCGGTCGGAAGGCAGACAGCGACGGTCAGCCTCGTTCAACGACCTCACGTGAACAGTCGGGTTCACGGAACTTCGCGGTAGGCAATTCGGCGAACCACGGATACATCCGCGGCATTCGACGGAAACAGCGCTGCCAGACCCTCGTGGGGCAGACCGGCCACATCCGTAACCACCCGGTACGGCCGGATCGTTCACGCACCACGCGACTCCAGCCCTCCCCGGGCACCGGCTCGCCGGGAGTCGCGCCCGTAAGGAGGCAAGATGGCAGTGGCAGCTTCGCGCCGCGACTTCCTGAGATCCGTCGGAGTCGCCGGCGGCGCCGGAGTGCTCTACTCCACCATGGGCGCCCTCGGACTCGCCCCCGTCCCCGACGCCCGCGCCGAGGCGTACCGCCCACCGACGCCCGGCGACTTCACGCTCAGCGGCCGTGCCGCGAAGAAGGTCCTGATCCTCGGCGCCGGCATCGCCGGCCTGGCCACCGCCTACGAGCTGGGCAAGGCCGGATACGACTGTCACATCCTGGAGGCCAAGAACCGCCCCGGCGGCCGCAACTGGACCGTCCGCGGCGGCACCACCGAGACCGACCTCGACGGCCGCACCCAGCGCGCCACGTTCTCCGACGGCGAGTACATGAACGCCGGTCCCGCCCGGCTCCCGCAGTCCCACGTCACGCTCGAGTACTGCCGCGAACTCGGCGTCGAACTCGAGGTGTTCACCAACCAGAACGCCAACGCCTACATCCACCACGAGAACGTACCCGGCGCCCTGGCCGGTCGGCCCGTGCGCTGGCGCACCGCCAAGGCCGACGTCTACGGCTACGTATCCGAACTGCTCGCCAAGGCCACCGACCAGGGCGCGCTCGACGCCGAACTCACGACCGACGACAAGGAACGCCTCCTCTCCTTCCTGCGGAACTTCGGCGCCATCAACGGCCGCGCCGACGGCTGGACCTACACCGGCACCAACCGCCGCGGCTACTCCGTGGAGCCCGGCGCCGGCCTGGAGGCGGGCACCGTCCTCGGGTCCGTGCCGTCCATGTCCGACGTGATCGCCAGCGGCATCGGCACCCGCTTCTCGTTCGAGTTCGGCTACGACCAGGCCATGCTCATGTTCCAGCCGGTCGGCGGCATGGACGCGATACCCCGCGCCCTCGCCGAGGCGATAGGCCGCCGCCGCGTCACCTACGGCGCCGAGGTCACCGCCGTCACCAACCACGACGACGGCGCCGAGGTCACCTGGCGCGACGGCCGCGGCCGCGTCCACGCCGAGACCGCCGACTTCGTGGTCGCCGCCATCCCGCCCATGATCATGGCCCGCGTCCGGCACAACCTCGGCGACGACGTGACCACGGCGCTCCGCTACGCCACGCCCACCCCGGTCGGCAAGATCGGCCTCGAGTACCGGCGCCGCTGGTGGGAGACGGACGAGCACGTCTACGGCGGCATCACCCCCACCGACCTCGACATCTCCACCATCTGGTACCCGTCACACGGCTTCCACGGCCGCCGCGGCACCGTCATCGGCTACTACAACTTCGGCGACAACGCGCTCGCCTACAGCCGCCTCACCCACCAGGAACGACTCGCCAGGGCCCTCGACCGCGGCGCCCGCGTACACGGCGAGAAGTACCGCACCGAACTCGACCGCTCCTTCAGCGTGGCCTGGCACCGCACCCCGTTCATCGAGGCTGGCTGGGTCGGCTGGCCCTCCCAGACAGGACCCGAGTACCGGCTGCTCAACGAGCCCGCCGGCCACGTCTACTTCGCCGGCGACTGGCTCAGCCACGCCATCGCCTGGCAGCACGGCGCGTTCACCTCGGCCCGCAAGGTCGTCACCGAGATCCACGAGAGGGTGCTGTCCGCATGACCACCACGCGCACCAGGTCGTTGACCGCGCTCGCCGCCACGGGTCTCCTCGTGGTCGGCGGCGCCACCCTCGCCGAGGCCGGCGGCTGGTGGCAGCCGCGCCCCACCCAGGTGCGGGTCATGCTGCCCGAGGGCAACTCCAACCCGGCCATATCCAACGGCGTCGCCATGGGCGGCCAGGTCGCGACCTACGCCAGCAGCGGCCTCGGCCCCACCGCCCTCAACCCGTCCGCGCCCGCCGGCTCCCCCGAGCGCTACACCGACCCGTCCCTCACCGAGGGCGCGCAGGGCGTCACCATCACCGAGGCCCAGGCCCTGGTCGTGCTGCGCAACATCGTGAACAACCTGGAGGCTGCCGGCCTGCGCCCCGAGGACGTCGTCACCATGAAGTGCTACCTGATGGCGCCGCCCGGCGCGGAAACCGCCGACTACGCCGGCTGGAACCGCGCCTACCGGCAGTACTTCGCCAACATCGACCTCGCCACCGAGGCCGTCATCCCCGTCCCCATGGGCACCTCCACCCCCAAGCCGCCGCTCGTCGCCAACGACGCGCGCCCGGCCCGCGCCACCATGGAGGTCGCCTCCCTGGCCGTCCCCGGCTGGCTCGTCGAGGTGGAGGTGACCGCCGCCTACCCGACGCGGCGCTGACGGCTACGTGACCGGCGTGCCGTCCACCCCGATCTCCCGGAACCCCAGATAGGGAACGAGCGCCTCGGGCAGCGCGATCGAACCGTCCGCCCGCTGCCCGTTCTCCAGCAGCGCGGCCAGGGTGCGGCCGACCGGGAGGCCGGAGCCGTTGAGCGTGACGACCGGCTTCGGCTTCCCGTCCGCGCCCCGGGTGCGGATGTTGGCGCGCCGCGCCTGGAACGTGCCGAAGTTCGAGACCGACGAGATCTCGCGGTAGGTGTCCTGGCTCGGGAACCACACCTCGATGTCGTAGGTGAACTGGGCGGAGAACCCGGTGTCGCCCGCGGCGAGGACGACCACCCGGTAGGCGAGGCCGAGTTCCTTGAGGCAGGCCTCGGCGTGCCCAGCATCCGCTCCAGCTCAGCGTCGGCGTCCTCGGGGTCGCAGATCCGCACCATTGCTAGGGGTATGCAGTCACACAGCGCCTACACCACAACCGGCGTGCTCGTTCGGCTGTCCCCGGCGGCGGCTGCACCTGGGCCGAGGTCAGCCGCCTTGCCCCGCACACGCCTTCATCTCGTCACTGAGCGCCTTCGCGGGCTCGACAGCGAGGGCGGGCTCATGCTGTGTAGCTCTTTCGGCCGCTTCCCCGGCGTCGTGCGCCTCATCCGGAACGTGGCCGCCGAACTAGCCGAGTGCCCGGGCTACTTCGACCAGGTCGACGATGTACGGCTGCTCGCGAGCGAGCTCGCGACCAACGCCGCGCGCCACTCGCATGGCGACATCACCCTAACCGTGCGGCGTCGGGTGGACCGAGCTCTCTTCCTCGCGGTGGGGGATGAGTCGCCCGAGACTCCCTCGCGTCGCGTGGCGGCCCCAGACGACGAGCACGGACGCGGCCTCGAACTCGTGCGGCTTCTCACCGCCGAGTGGGGGATCGTATCCACCGGACACGCCTCCAAGTACGTCTGGTGTGTGCTCCCCACACCGCCCCACCTCGATGCCAGCTCGACATGCCTCGCCAGCGAGTTCCTTGACGGGGCCCACACACCGGAGCTAAGGGAGCTGTGATCGTGGAGCAGTTCGATCGAGCGCGCCTCGACTCGTATTTCGCCCGAATCGCCACGCAGTTCAGGCCGGACGATGCGCCGGTGTCGTTCCTCATCACGCATCTGCTACCTGAACGGCCGTCCTTCGTAAGGGCGGTTGACAGCGTGTCCGATCTGCGCGCTGTGCTGCCCAAGCCAAAGTCCATCGACGCTGGCGCTCGACGCGAGGTCGAACGCTTCGCACAGTGCGACGAACTGTCCCGCGACCTGTTCTCCGACTCGGACGCGTGCCTCGACTACGTCGAGGCACGTGCGGCGGGTAGTCCGTCGTCTTGCTGGACGTCGGTGGCTACTTCGCGCCCACGTTGGACGCCCTCTGTGCCCGTTTCTCGGGTCGCCTCCTCGGCGTCGTCGAGGACACTGAGAACGGACACAAGCGCTACGCCGAGACGGAGAAGCTTCCCTGCCCGGTCGTGTCCGTCGCTCGCTCACCGTTGAAGGACCCCGAGGACTACCTCGTGGGCCAGTCTGTGGTGTTCTCCACCGAGGCCCTCATGCGTGCCCAGGGCGACATCCTCAACGGTCGACACGCCCTCGTAGTCGGTTTCGGCAAGCTCGGGTCGAGTATCGCTCGCCTGCTGCACGCCAAAGCCGTTCAAGTCACGGTGTACGACATCGACCCCGTCCGCCGTGCGCAGGCCCTCAGCCAGGGGTTCACCGTCGCCCGCGATCGCGAGTCGGCTCTCAAAGACGCGGGCCTTGTCCTTTGTGCCACAGGTGCCGTGTCCCTCCGAGGCGAGGACTTCTCGTCCCTGCGTAACGGGGCGTACGTCGCCACGGCCACCAGCAGCGAGGACGAACTCGACCTCGACGGGCTACCCAGCATCTACAGCCGAACGCCGACCGGTGACCACATCACTCGGTACCAGACGACCGGCCACTACTTCTACCTGCTCAACGATGGCAATGCCGTCAACTTCATCCACGGTGCCAGCGTGGGGCCATTCATCTTCCTCGTACAGGCCGAGATTCTCGCCGGCATCCGCATGCTCGCTCGTGGGGACCTCCGGCCTGATATGTACGAGGTCAGCGCCAAGGACCGCGCCAGCATCGCAGCGACCTGGCTGAACTACTTCAACCGCTAGGAGCAACATGCCGATTGCGACAGACCACGTACGACAGACTGTGAACACGTACCTGAGCCAGCACCCAGACGAGAAGGACCGTCTGTCGGCCCTTCTCGAGGTGCTCGATGCCACCGGCGACAGGATCGCCACGCGCACGGAGTTCCGGGGACACGTCACCGCCGGTGCCGTTCTGCTCCGTCCCGACGGTCGCGTACTCCAGATCGAACACAAGGCATTGCGGAAGTGGCTTCTGCCTGGTGGGCACACGGAGGACTCCGACACATCGCTGCTCGACGCCGCACTCCGGGAGCTCTCCGAAGAGACCGGCATCGGCCGCGAGCAGGTAGAGCCCGAGGGAATCACACCTATTGACATCGACGTGCACCCGATTCCAGCCAACGATGCCAAGGGCGAGCCCGAACACCAGCACTTCGACTTCCGGTTCCTGTTCCGGACCACGGCTGACGCGGTGGCGCTCCAAGTGGAGGAGGTCACGAACTACGGGTGGACGCCTGCGGATATGTTGGCGAGCGAGCATCTGCGCGCACGCGTGCTCGTCGCAGCCGGCCGGTAGTCCTCTCTCCCCGTCCGCTCGCCGCCTTCCTCAATCGCGGCGAGCGGATGGCTGTTCGCTGTCGGCGCCTGGCTGCGGCGATGACACCCCGTATGCCCACGACCACAGCCACGGGTCGCCGAGCGGCTCAACGAACTCCGCCGAGCAACCAGAGACTCCGGCACCGATACGGACCTCTGGGGCCCGGGTGGGGTGGTGGCGAAGGACGGTGCCCGGCTCGTCGCGGAACGCCGTGGCGAGCAGGTCGGCGCCGTCGACCAGCGGGCGGGTCTCCACTCGGTGGTCGAAGGCGGCTACGAAAAGGGCGAGGGGGTTCATCCCAGGGAGGCCTCCGTCAGTTTCGCGATCTCCGCCTCGGTGAGGGTGAGGCCGTCGAGGGCCAGGAGGGCGGGGAGTTGAGAGGGGTGCGGGCGCTGGCGATGGGTGTCGCCGCTAAAGGGTCGGTGGTGAGAGCGGGCCGTTACGGCGAGGGGTGAGCGGGTGCTCGCGAGGGCGGACGGCCGGTGCTCAGGGGAGCGGCCAGTTGCGTAGGGCGGCGTCGGCCATCTCCTGGAGTTCGTCCTGGCCGACACCGCTCGCGGCTTGCACGGCGATGCCGAATGCCAAGGTGGTGACGTAGCGGGCCAGTAGTCCCGGATTGGCCTCCGAAGGCAGGTCGCCGTCGGCGAGGGCTCGCTGGAATCGCTCTCGGACCCGGGAGCAGCCGTTGTTGCGCCAGGCGGCGAGAACGTCACGGACTTCGCGTCCGGAGTCGCTGACGGCCAGGGCGCCCTGGACGCCCATGCATCCATGGGGGCGGGC
>NZ_SMKC01000278.1 GCF_004348315.1 Streptomyces sp. 8K308
GTGTCGGATCGCGCCACGGGTAGGGACGTCGACGCCTAGCAGGGGTCGTAGCCGACGCCTCCCGGCCATTGCCCGCGGTCACCGTGGCTGGTTAGCTATGTTCGAGATCCCGGAATTCGCCCGGGATCTCGAACGGACGAGTGCCGGGAGGGCATGGGGCATGGGGCGTCGCGTGCCGGCGGTCAGCCGGGCGTTGGACATACTGGAGCTCTTTCTCGACGGGGACGGCACGCTCTCCGCGCCGGAGATCACCCGCAGGCTCCAGCTGCCGCGCACCACCGTGCACGAGCTGGTCACCACGCTGGCGGCCCGCTCCTACCTGGTGCCGGTGCCGGAGCAGCCGGGCCGCTACCGGCTCGGGGTGCGCACCTACCAGCTCGGCAGCCGTTACGCCGAGCAGCTCGACCTCGCCGCCGAGGGGCAGCAGGTGGCCCGCGCGGTGGCCGAGACCTGCGGCGAGACCGTGCACGTGGCCGTCCTTGAGGAGGCCGACGTGATCTACATCGCCAAGGTGGACAGCACCCACGCCGTCCGCATGGTCTCGGCCGCAGGGCGCCGGCTGCCGGCCCACTGCACGGCGGTCGGCAAGATGCTGCTCGCCTCGCTGTCGCCGGACGAGCTCGAGGAGCGGCTGACGTCCGCCGGCGAGCTGCGGGCCATGACCCCCCACTCCATCACCGAGCCCGACGCGCTGCGGGCGGCGCTCGGTGAGATCAGGGAGCGCGGCGTGGCCTCCGAGCAGCGCGAGTCCAACCCCGACGTGAGCTGCGTCGCCGCGCCGGTGCGCGACCGGGCGGGCCGCGTGGTGGCGGCGCTGAGCGTGTCCGTGCCCATGATCCGGTGGAGCGAGGAGCGGCAGCGGGAGCTGGCCGACCTGGCACTCAAGGGCGCGGGGCAGTTGTCCGAGCGGCTCGGCCATCACGGCTGACGGCCGCGGAGCGATCCAAGGAGGAGAGGACGGGCATGGTGGCGGACGGTCTGGAGATCGCGATACGGGCGCGGGCCGATCTGGGGGAGGGGCCGACCTGGGACCCGGCGGCTGAGCGGCTGATCTGGGTGGACATCCTGGCCTCGCGGATCAACCTCTTCGACCCGGCCACCGGCCGGCGCACCGTGCTCCCCACCGAGCAGCACGTCGGCGCCGCCAAGCCGCGCGCCGGCGGCGGCTTCGTGGTCAATCTCAGGGACGGGATCGGGCTCTACGACGAGGCGGGCGGCTTCTCCTGGCTGCGCCACGAGGCCGTGCCAGGCCGCCGGGGGAACGACGCGGCGGTGGCGCCGGACGGCGCGCTGTGGGCCGGGACCATGTACTACGACGAGAAGCCGGGCGGCGGCTCGCTGGTCCGGGTCGCGCCGGACGGCGCGGCGACCGTGCTGCTGCCCGAGGTCACGGTGAGCAACGGCATCGGCTGGAGTCCGGACGGCTCGCTCGTCTACTACGTCGACACCCCGACGCGGCGGGTCGACGTGCTCACCGTGACGGAGGACGGCGGCGGGCGTGACCGTCGGCCGCTGGTGGACACGGCGGAGTTCGCCGGCTTCCCCGACGGCCTGACGGTGGACGCGGACGGTTGCGTCTGGGTCGCGTTCTGGGACGGCCGGGCGGTGCTCCGCTTCACCCCGGAGGGCAAGCTCGACCGGGTCGTCGAGGTGCCGGCCTCTCGGCCGACGGCGTGCGCCTTCGGCGGGCCCGACCTTACCGACCTCTACATCACCACGGCCAGCGTCGGCACCGACCCGGGCGCCGAGCCGCTGGCCGGCTCGGTGCTGGTGCTGCCGGGCGCCGGCCAGGGGCTGCCGCAGCCCGCGTTCGCCGGCTGACGTCGCGGGCGGCCCGGCTGGCCGGCGCCGGGCCGCCCCGCAAATCCCCGTTGCACGACCGTTGACCTCGTCCCGTGGCCACCCCTACGTTCACGTTCGTATCTCCGATCCACGTTCGGGATTACGAATGAGGGATGGGTAAGCCACATGACACCACCATCCGTTCCACCACCGGCGCCGCCGCCCCCCGGGCCCAGCAGGCGACGGATGCTCGGCTCGGTCGCCGGGCTCGGCGCCCTGGCCGCCCTCGCCGCCGGCGGCTGCGCGGCCCCGAGCGGCGCCGGTTCGGGGCAGACCAGGCTCCGCTACTGGCACCTGTTCGGCGGCGGCGACGGCGCCAACATGGTCGCGATGCTCGACGCCTTCCAGCGGGAGCACCCAGACGTCGACCTCCAGGCCGCCACTCTCTCCTGGGGTGCCCCGTACTACACCAAGCTCGGCATGGCCGGCGCCGGTGGCCGGGCCCCCGAGGTCGCCGCCATGCACCTGGCGAGGCTCGCCGGCTTCGCCCCCGGCCGGCTCCTCGACCCCTTCGACCTCGACCTGCTCGCGCGACACGGCATCACCGAGGCCGACTTCCCACAGGACCTGTGGCGGCGTGGCATGGTCGACGGGGAGCTGTACGCCATCCCGCTCGACACCCACCCGCTGGTCCTCTACTACAACACCGACATCTGCGAGCGCGCCGGGCTGCTCGACGCCGACGGACGGCTACGCCCCATCGAGGGCGCCGACGCGTTCGCCGAGGCGATGCGCGCCGCCGGCGAGGTCACCGGCAGGCCCGGCATGGTCGCCGAGACCCTGGGCGCCGACACCATCGGACCCTGGCGGATGTTCAACGCCTTCTACGCCCAGACCGGCGGCCAACTGCTCACCGACGACGGCACCCGCATCGCCATCGACGACGCCAAGGCCCTCACCGTGCTCGACTACATGCGGCGGCTCACCCACGAGGGCCTGTGCGTGGAGCGCGCCGACTACCCGGGCGCGGTCGGCATCTTCGCGGCCGGCGAGACGGGCTTCTTCATCAACGGCGAGTGGGAGGTCACCACCTACACCAACACCGGGCTGCCGTTCTCCATGGCCCGGATACCCAACCTCTTCGGCACCGCCGCCACCCAGGCCGACTGCCACGCCTTCGTGCTGCCGCACCAGACGGGGCGTGGCGGCGCCTCCAACGAGGCGGCACACGCCTTCGTCGCCTGGATGCTCAGGCACTCCGTCGACTGGGCCGCCGGCGGCCACGTCCCGGCCTACCTGCCCACCCTGGAGGAGCCCGAGTACCTGGCGATGCGCCCGCAGTCCGAGTACCGCGCGGTGATCGACGAGGTGGTGCTCGACCCACGCGTCTGGTTCGCCGGCTCCGCCTCCCCCCTCTGGCTCGAACTCGGCGCCGTCTTCTCCGGGGTGCTGCTCGGCACCCGCACCCCCGAGGGCGCGCTGGCCGAGGCCAGATCCCGACTCCAGGACCTCCTGGACACCCCAAGCCCGTTCGGGGAGACCGCATGACGACCATCGCGCCGCCCGAGCCGACCACGCGGCCAGACCCCGCCGGGAATCGACCGGCGCCCGCCACCGTGCGCCGCCACTGGACCGAGCACGGCCTCGTCTTCACCCTGCCCTTCCTCGTCGTCTACGCCCTCTTCCTGGTCTGGCCGCTCATCTCCGGCATCCGGATGAGCCTGACCAACGCGGACGTCGCCGGCACCCGGGCCGACTTCATCGGCTTCGACAACTACGCCGAGGCGCTCACCGACCCCGACGTGTGGTCCTCGCTGTGGAACACCCTCTGGTTCACCGTGCTGTCCACCGTGCCGCTGGTGGTCGTCGGCCTGGTGCTCGCGCTGCTCGCGCACCATCTGCGGGTGGTCGCCTGGCTGTGGCGGCTCAGCTGGTTCGCGCCGTTCCTGCTGCCGTCCGGCGTGGTCTGCCTGCTGTGGCTGTGGGTCATCTATCCGTCCGACTTCGGCTTCGCCGACCAGCTCCTCGCGGAGTTCGGCCTGCACCCCGGCATCGGCTGGCTCACCGACACCCGCTACGCGATGCTCTCCATCGTGATCACCACCATCTGGTGGACCGTCGGCTTCAACTTCCTGCTCTACCTGGCCGCGTTGCAGTCCATCCCGCAACACCTCTACGAGGCTGCCGAGTTGGACGGCGCCGGGGCCTGGCACCGGCTGCGCCACATCACGCTGCCGCAGCTGCGCTCCACCACCGGCGTGGTGCTGGTGCTCCAACTCCTGGCCTCGCTCAAGATCTTCGACCAGGTGTACATCATGACCGGCGGCGGCCCCGACGAGTCGACCCGGCCCATCCTCCAGTACGTCTACCAGTCCGGCTTCACCGGCTACCGGATCGGCTACGCGTCCGCGATCTCCTACATCTTCTTCGCCCTGATCGTGGTCGTCTCGCTGATCCACCTGCGCATCACCCGCCGGAGGAGAGAGGAGAGTTCGATATGAGCGCCGTGGTGGAGGAGACGGCGGCCGGCCGCCGGCCGCGTTGGACGCCCGGGCGGCTTGCCATGCTCGGTTGCGCGCTGCTGCTCGCGCTGCTGTGGGTGCTGCCGCTCGCCTGGGCGTTGGCCACCTCTCTCAAACCGGAGAGCGAGACCACCGAGACGGGCCTCCAGTGGATCGGCTCGCGCCTCACCCTGGACGCCTACCGGGCGGTGTGGGAGTCGGGCGACCTGACCCGTTGGATGCTCAACACCGCCTACATCGCGTCCGTGACCACCGTGCTGACCGTCGCGCTCACCGCGATGGCGGCCTACGGCTTCAGCCGCACCGAGTTCCGCGGCCGGCGGGTGCTCTACGGCCTGGTGCTCGCCGGGATCATGGTGCCGCCGCAGGTACTGATCGCGCCGCTGTTCGCCGAGATGGTCTCGCTGGGTCTCGTCGACACCTACTGGGGCGTCATCCTGCCCCAGGTCGCCGTGCCCGCCATGGTGTTCATCCTGGTGAAGTTCTTCGAGGGCGTGCCCCGCGAGCTCGAGGAGGCCGCCTACGTGGACGGCGCCGGCCGCTGGCGGGTGTTCTGGCAGATCGTGCTGCCGCTCTCCCGTCCCGTGCTCGCCGCGGTGGCGATCTTCACCTTCATCCAGACCTGGAACAACTTCCTGTGGCCCTTCCTGGTGACCACCGACCCCAACGGGATGACGCTGCCGGTCGGCCTCGTCAACGTCCAGTCCACCTACGGCGTGCGCTACGCCCAGGTGATGGCCTCGGTGATCATCGGCGGCCTGCCGCTGCTCGTGGTCTTCGCCTTCTTCCAGCGGCAGATCGTGCGGGGCGTCGCCCACACGGGTCTCGCCGGGCAGTGACGGGGCAGTGATGGAGGGGCGAGCGAACGACCCGTTGACCGGCGGGTCGTTCGGGCCTTAGGTTCTGTTCGAAGTAACGATCGATGTTCGAAATCACGAACAACCCGCCTGACGGAGCAAGGACCCGCATGAGCGAGACATCGCACACCGCCCGCTTCACGCTCGACCCCGACTTCACCGTCTCGGCCGTTGACCCGCGGCTGTTCGGCTCGTTCGTGGAACACCTCGGCCGCTGCGTCTACACCGGGATCTACGAGCCCGGCCACCCCACCGCCGACGAGGCGGGCCTGCGCGAGGACGTGCTCCAGCTGATCAGGGAGCTCGGCGTGACCGTCGTCCGCTACCCCGGCGGCAACTTCGTCTCCGGCTACAAGTGGGAGGACGGCGTGGGCCCCAAGGACCAGCGCCCGCGCCGGCTCGACCTCGCCTGGCGGTCCACCGAGACCAACCAGTTCGGGCTCGGCGAGTTCGTCGACTTCGTCCGCAAGATCCAGGGCGAGCCGATGATGGCCATCAACCTCGGCACCCGCGGCGTCGCCGAGGCCATCGAGCTCCAGGAGTACGTCAACCACCCGGGCGGCACCGCGCTCTCCGACCTCCGCGCCGCGCACGGCGACAAGGACCCCTACGACATCCGCCTGTGGTGCCTGGGCAACGAGATGGACGGCCCCTGGCAGACCGGCCACAAGACCGCCGACGAGTACGGCAGGATCGCCGCCGAGACCGCCCGCGCCATGCGGCAGATCGACCCGGACGTCGAACTCGTCGCCTGCGGCAGCTCCTCCCAGTCCATGGAGACCTTCGCCGCCTGGGAGTCCACCGTCCTGCAGCACTCCTACGAGCTGGTCGACCACATCTCGCTGCACGCCTACTACTACGAGCGCGACGGCGACCGCGACTCCTTCCTCGCCTCCGCCGTCGACACCGAGTCCTTCATCGAGAACGTCGTCGCCACCTGCGACCACGTCGGCGCCCGACTGAAGTCCAAGAAGACCATCAACCTCTCCTTCGACGAGTGGAACGTCTGGTACCAGGACGGCAGCGCCCCCACCCTCTCCGGCGAGGGCCGCGGCGAGACCCCCGCCAACCAGGATTGGGCCGAGGCGCCCCGCCTCCTGGAGGACAACTACAGCGTCACCGACGCCGTCGTCTTCGGCTCCCTGCTGATCGCCCTGCTGCGCCACGCCGACCGCGTCAAGGTCGCCTGCCTCGCCCAACTCGTCAACGTCATCGCCCCCATCGCCACCGAGCCCGGCGGCGCCGCCTGGCGGCAGACCACCTTCTACCCCTTCGCCCAGGCCTCCGCCCACGGCCGCGGCACCGTCCTCGACGTCCGTGCCGAGAGCCCACGGCACACCACGGCCCAGTACGGCGAGGTCGACCTGCTGCACGCCACCGCCGTCCGCGACGAGGCCACCGGCGCCGTCACCGTCTTCGCCGTCAACCGGCACCAGACCGAGCCGCTGCCGCTCGAGGTCACCCTGCGCGGCCTCGGGCTCGGCGAGGTCGTGGAGCACAGCGTGCTCGCCGACGCCGACCCCGACGCCCGCAACACCGCGGCCCAGCCCGACCGGGTCACCCCGCACCAGGCCGGCGGCACCAGCCTGGACGGCGAGGTGCTGCGCGCCACGCTCGAACCGCTGTCCTGGAACGTGATCCGGCTGGCCTGACAACTGGTCTAATCGGGACGCATGGGACGCCGACCCACCGGAAAGGGATCCGGTGGGTCGATGTCCCTCGCGGCTCACCCTCCGTTCATCTCCTGCCTGAAGAGTGCCCGCCGAGAAGACGAGAAACCGGCGAATCACCGCAAGGGGAGCGACGATGGGCCACGGCCACCATCACCACCACGGTCACGACCACCACCACGACCACGAGGCGGAGTCCAGACCACTTCCCGCGGCCATGGACGTCAACGTGCCCGACAGCGAGCTGAGCCCCGACCAGCTCTCCCGCCGCTCCATGCTGCGCCGCGCCGGACTGCTCGGCGCCGGGGTGGCCGGCGCCAGCGTGTTCGCCGGCGCCGGTGCCGCGGCGGCCGGCACGGCGCTCGGCGAAGCCACCGTGGGCACCGCCGGCAACAGCGGGAACGGCGGCGGCCGGCTGCTGTGGCTGGCCGGCGACCACCACATCCACACCCAGTACAGCTCGGACGGCAAGTACCGGGTCATCGACCAGGTCCGCCAGGGCGCCAGGCACGGCCTCGACTGGATGGTCATCACCGACCACGGCTCCGTCAACCACTCCCGGATCGGCGTCGAGAAGGTCAACCCCGACATCCGGGCCGCCCGCGACCAGTTCGACGAGACCCTGGTCTTCCAGGGCCTGGAGTGGAACATACCGGCCGCCGAGCACGCCACCGTCTTCGTGCACCCCGGCGACAACGAGGTGTCCGTACTCAAGCAGTTCGAGACCGACTACGACGGCGGCGTCAGGAACGCGACCGGCAACACGCCCCAGAACGAGGCGCTCGCGATCTCCGGTCTGAACTTCCTCGCCGAGCAGGTCCAGCGCCGCAGGGTGCGGGACGCGGTCATGTTCGCCAACCACCCCTCGCGCAAGGGCATCGACTCGCCGCACGAGATCCGCGCCTGGCGTGAGGCGCAGCCCAGGATCGCGCTTGGCATGGAGGGCGCCCCCGGCCACCAGGCCGCCGGCATCCCCGCCCCGCACGGCCCCGGCGGCGGCCGCGGCTACTACGAGTCGAGCCCGGGCAGCGACTCCTTCCCCGGCTACCCGGCCGAGAGCTACCGCACCTGGGGCGGCTTCGACTGGATGACCGCCACCGTCGGCGGCCTGTGGGACAGCCTGCTCGCCGAGGGCAAGCCGTGGTGGATCACCGCCAACTCCGACTCGCACGGCGTCTACGGTGACGTCGCGGTGCGGCCGGAGGGCAGCGACTTCAACGGCAACGGCTACCACGACGCGCCGGTCTACGGCGGCCCCGCGATGGACCTGGAGGCCGGCGACTACTGGCCGGGCCAGTACAGCCGCACCCACGTCGGCTCGGCCGGCTTCTCCTACGCCGCCGTCATGGACGGCCTGCGCGCCGGCCGGGTCTGGGTGGACCACGGCGGCCTGATCTCCGGCCTCAACGCCCAGCTCCGCGGCGGCGGCCGGTCCACCACGCTCGGCGGCACGCTCTCCGTGCGGCGCGGCACCGACGTCACCCTCACCCTGGAGATCTCGCTGGCCAACGGCCCCAACTGGGCGCAGTTTGTGCCGAAGCTGGCCCGCGTCGACGTCATCAGGGGCGACGTCACCGGCGCCGTCTCCGACAAGGACGTGTTCCACACCCCCAACACCAGGGTGGCCAAGTCCTTCGAGGTCAACAAGTCGACCGGCAGCGTCACCCTCGAATACCGACTCGGGCGCGTCGACCGCCCCTTCTACCTGCGGGTGCGCGGCACCGACGGCAACCGCACCCAGGTCGGCCTGAACGGCGCCTCCGTCGACCCCAACGGGCCGGCCCTGGACGTCCTCGGCGACGCCGACCCGTGGCTCGACCTGTGGTTCTACTCCAACCCGATGTGGGTGCTGCCGCAGTGACCCTGCTCGGCCTCTCGGACGGCAGCCGCGGCCTCCGCGGCGTCGACCACCTCGCGCACCGGCTGGCCGAACTGCTCCCGCTGCCGGCCGGCGCGCACGCCCGCACCCATGTGGTGCGCACCCCCGAGCCGGGTCTTGCGCTCTCCGTCGAGCTGCCGGACCCGGCCCGGGCCGTCGCCGCCCTGCCGGACGACGTGGCCGTCGCCCACGAGGACGGCCGGGTCGCGGGCCCCGCAGAACACCGGGCCGCGGCGGTGGCGGCGCTCGCGGCGCACGACCGGGACGGCGCGCGTGCCGTGTTCTTCCCCGGCTCCGCGGGTCTTACCGGCACGCTCACGCTGGCTGAGCTCTTCGCCCGCACCGCGATCGACTCGGCCGTCGCGCTCGGCGGCGCGGTGCCGGAGCCTGCGGCTCGCCTCGACACCCGCGACCACGTGCGTCCGGAACTCCACGCGGGCCGCCTGCTGCTCCGCGTGGCCCCTGCCCGGGGCGGCGTCTACGTCCCGTTCGAACTCCCCGACCCGCACCCGTGCTGTGGCGGCGACCACGACACCTGAACGGCGCGCTGGTTCCCCCTCACCCACCCGTGCTTCTCCCGCTCCGCCGGGCGCGGATCGGCCTGTCGGCCCGCCCGCCTTCGCGCGGAGATGCCCTCACCCACTCGCTGCGGCGGAGCCGATTGAGTCTGGGGGGCCTGCGCCGGCGCTTCGCGCGGGTTTCGCCCACCCGCCCACCGGGGCGCCAGGCCAGCTGGCTCTGGCGCAGCCGAGGAGGGCGGCACCTCCGCGCGAAGCGCGGGCGGCCGCCCGGGCCGCCAGGCCCGACGCGCCGGAAAAGGG
>NZ_SMKC01000279.1 GCF_004348315.1 Streptomyces sp. 8K308
GGTGAGGGCTGGGTGGAGAAAAGAGTGAGGCTCCCGGTAGATGGGTTGTCGACCAAGATCAACCTGTCCGCCCGGAGCTTCACGTGCTTGTCCAACCGGTACGTCACCGAAGCGGTCGATGTACTCGCGGCCCTCGCCCCGGACATGACCGCGACGGTCTACGCGGCGGCCGCCAAGGCATTCGTGGTCCTGGACGGGACGCTGCTGCCGATCGACCGGATCGCCGCCGACCGGCCGTACTGCTCCGGCAAGCACCATCGGCACGGCGTGAATGTCCGAAGCCGGCGACAGGCGACGACGAGCTTCCGAACAGTAAGAACAACGCTATGTCACGGTGTCACCTCCTGCTCTGCTGGGCGCACGGAAAAAGGCTCACTGATGACCGCCGCACGAGACGCGTTCCCCACCACACGGCCAATGATCAACGATCAGGAACTCGACGCCTCACCGCCAACCATGCACGAACTCGTTAGACGTCCGGCCAGGGCGAACCAGCAACCATGTCTTCCCACGTCAGCATACGCACCGAAGGCACGCGCTGCCGCACGAGCTCGCCGGGAAACGTGGTCGGCTCGCCCTTAGCCGGATTGGCGAGAACCTGCTGGACGATGGCGTCGGCAAGACGCTCCTCGACCTCGAGCCGAGGGAATTGCG
Organism: Streptomyces sp. 8K308; assembly: GCF_004348315.1. GTDB lineage: Bacteria > Actinomycetota > Actinomycetes > Streptomycetales > Streptomycetaceae > Streptomyces. The sequence continues at coordinate 655 of NZ_SMKC01000279.1, forward strand.
CGTGCACCTCGTCGGCGAATCCCTCCGGCAAGTCCTCAGCACCCCAACCGATCACATCGAGCGAAGTACCCCTTTGCATGAGCGCCACCTCCAGCCCTTTGCGACTGGCGATTCCCAGGGACGTGTGCAACGCGATCGCGTCCCACACCACCCGCGTCCGCTCTTCCTCGACGCCCTGCTCACGCAGAAACCGCACGGCCAAATCGGCCCCGTCGACCTCAAAACGCTGGTTTCCGTTGCCCTCGTCGGTCAACCCGACATCGTGCAGAACACACGCCAGGAACAGCAACTCGTCGTCGTAGTCGTCACCCGCCTTCAACCCCTTCTCGGCAGCCACGGCACTGCCGAACAGATAGGCGCGAACACTGTGATTGAACAGGAACGGCGCCTCGATCCGCTCAGCGAACTCCCGGGCGCTAGTCGCGATCTCGGTGGCAGGGAGAGACAACTCGATTCCGGGCATGACATGCTGACCTTTCTCTACGGGGTAGACACATGAGACCGCCGCTCACGAAGGGCCCGTCCTGCCGCATGTTTGCCCACAGGCTGCTGAAACATGGACTCTGGGCGGATACCCCTCGTTCGCCTCCGCATAGGCTGCCCGGTTTCAACTTCCCCAGCGTGACGCAGCAATCATCTGGTTTTCGAGGTGCGTGAGCTCGTTGACGCTCCGCAGCCGCGCGAGCTCCGCAGGAAGGGTCATCATTGGCCCCTTTTCCGGGCGGACGGCGACCTGATCGCCGATCGCGCCCAACAGCCCACGCACCGCAGACCGCCGCGGGTAGGCGTCGTGGATCAGTTGTGCCTCTGCATCGGAGATGAACTCGCTGCCCCTTGCGGTGATATCGATGACGGTGCCACCGTGGAGCAACGCGCACAAAGTGCCGCACCGCTCGGCGATTCCGAACGATGTGTGCAGGGCAATGGCCCGCCAGACCATGTCGACCGCTCCGGTTTCGAAGCCGCGGGCAGCCACGAACTTCGCGGCCAGATCGGCACCGTCGACTTCGAACCGCTGGCTGCCGTTTCCCTCGTCGGTCAGCCCGAGATCGTGCAGCACACACGTCAGAAACAAAAGCTCCGTGTCATAGTCCACCCCCGGCCGCATCCCGCGGTGCCGGGCTAGCAGCCGCGCGAACAGGAAACTGCGAATGCTGTGATTGACCAACCATTCTGGCTCGGTCCGCCTGATCCAGTTGAGCGCTTCGCGCGCCGCGGCACTGTCCGGCAGAGCAAGCGGATTGTCATCGACCATCGTGGTGCTTTCGTCCATACGCCCATCATGGGACCAGCTGGCGACCCAGCCAAGTGGCCCCAATGCCAGATCGCGATAGATTCCTGCCAAGGCCATCCGGTCGCTTGCGCCCGTTATGTACACCCATGGCGCTCCGTCAGGACTCGGCCGACCGTTGGGCAGCGTGCTGGCGAGGGAGATGGCGAACTTCTCGATGTTCATGGCCTTTCCGGGCCTCTTCGACGAAGTGACCGAGGAATGTCCGGGTTCGAGGCAGGGGCTGAGGAGTAAGTGCGCCCTCAGCGAACGGAGAGCCTCCGCAATTTCGAAACGTGCGCGGTGGGCGTCGAACAGCGATGGCACGGAGGCCGGGCGTACTAATTTCGATGATGAGGTGGCCGGGGCCAATCATGCCCCGTCGTACGAGGATTGCGCCACGAGCTCACGCGCTTGGAGAACCAGATGACTGCTGCGTCACGTTGGGAAAGTCGAAACCGGGCACCCTACGCGGAGGCGAATGTTCTGCGATAGTCAGCGGGTGAGGTGCCGACCAGCCGGCGGAAGTGCGTACGAAGGTTAGCGGTCGTGCCGATGCCACATCGGTCGGCGATCTGCTCGATGCTGAGATCGCCGCGTTCGAGAAGCTCGCGAGCGAGATCGATGCGCGCGGCGAGCAGCCACTGCAGGGCCGACATGCCGGTCTCGGCGACGAACCGGCGTGCAAGGGTGCGTTCGGAAACTCCCGCGTGCCGGGCGAGGTCGGCGACGGTGAGCGGACGCTGGAGTCGGCTGAGCGCCCAGGCCCGCGTGGCGGCCAACGAAATGCCGCGCTCCGGCGGAACAATCCGCTGGATGAACTGTGACTGGCCACCGCTGCGGTGTGGTGCGGCGATGATGTCTCGGGCAAGGTCGTTAGCGATGCGGGACCCGAGATCAGTGCGAACGATGTGCAGGCACAGGTCGATACCCGCCGCGACACCGGCGGAGGTCAGGACGGTGCCCTCGTCGACGTAGAGGACGTCACGGTTGACCAGCACCTGCGGATACTCCTCAGCGAGGCGGTCGGCATGGCGCCAATGAGTCGTGGCCTGCCGGCCGTCCAGGACTCCGGCCGCGGCCAACGCGAAGGCCCCGGTGCAGATCGACACGATCCGCTTGCCCCGGTCGTGCGCCCTGGCCAGCAGGCTGAGCACCTCCTGTGTCGGTCGCGACTGCAGCGCATAGCCGGGCACGATGATTGTATCCGCGCGGCGGGCCACGGTCAGCCCGCCGTCCACGCGCACGGTGAAGCCCGTCGCCGTCGTCACCTCGCCCGGGTTCTCCGCGCACAACGTCATGCGATAGGGCGTTGACGGCCGCTGCGCGAACACCAACGTCGGGATACCCAGGTCGAAGGGAACGACGCGGTGGAGGGCGAGGACGGCGACACGGTGAACGGCCATGGCGAGATTCTATCGATTGAAGGCATCCAGTCAGTCGGCCCCCATGCCTCGATGCACCGGTGTGGTCAGCGGGTGATGTGAGGGCTGGAACGTAGAACACCCTCGTGGCCTGCGATGATGGGCTTGTCGAAGGTTTCGTCACGCGCGGTCAGCGAGGCGTCTCATACGTGAAACCGCTTTGCCGGTCTCTGCCCGCTTCGATGAGTCGAATCTGTCGCAGACGCAGGTCTGTTACCGGTGGTGCGCGTGGCGGAGCGGGCGGGCTGTCACAGATGGCCGACCAGGCGATGCGGATCGCCGGAGCGGACAGCAGCGGTGGGGGAACCCGGCAGCCAGGGTGATGTCGCTGGTGGCGGTGATGTATGCCGGGCGGACTGCCTCGAGGACGCCGACCGGCTACGGCGCGGCGCCATGCCGATCCTGTTCGACAGGATCCGGGCCTCGATGTTCGTCGGGTGCGTTTCTGCGCTCCTCACGCGCGGCCACGCTCTGCAGCTCCAGGCGATGCAACGGAAGTTCCTCGGTCGGCTCGTTTCCAGCGCCCCGCTGTTACCGGGGGCCCACGAGGTGGCCTTCGTCGATGTCGACTCCACTCACAAGCGGGTCTACGGGCGGGGCAAGCAAGGTGTTCAGGTCGGCCGGTTCGAGGGGATACGCATTCTGCGCCCGCTGCTGGCCACTGTCTGCACCCCAATCACACGGCCGGCCATCACGGCGTGAGGCTACGCCACGGCAAGGCGACCGACTCCTGCGGCGCCGAGCGGTTCGTCACCGAGGCCCTGGCCAGCGCCCGCGAGGCCGGCTGCACCGGCATCCACGTGCTGCGCGCGGACAGCAAGTTCTATACCGTCGACGTGATCGCCACCTGCGGCCGGGCCGCGCCCACTTCTTGATCGCACCGGCATGACCCCCTCCATCAAACGCGCGATCGCCGCGACGAGGACGCGTGGCACCCCATCGACTGCCCCCGGCGCAGTGGTGGCCCCGGACACCGGCAGCTGATCTCCGATGCCGAGGTCGCCGAGACACCGGCCTACACCGCGTTCACCGGCCGGAAGAAGGCGAACAGGTCACCGCCATCTGATCTTCGGCGGTACCTGGCCAAATCCGCCACCGTTGGAGAGCAGAGCGAGCTGTTTCCCGTCTGTCGCTCCCACCCCTTCTTCACCGACAGCACTTCGAGACCTTTCAGGCCGAACGGCAGCATCCGTACCGCCGACACACACCAAGCGTCGGATCATCAAAGTCCGCGTTACCCGGCGGTGGAGACCGGCACGCATCGCGCACCTGCTCAAGCTGGTTCCCTCCACCGTGCTCACCCGCTACCGGCTCGCCCGCCTGGCACACCTGGATCGGGCCTGCGGCCGCGTCATCCGCCGCTGCGAACGTGACCGGCCCGGCGAACTGGCACATGTGGACATCAAGAAACTCGGCAACATCCCCGACGGCGGCGGGCACAAGGTCCTGGGCCGCCGCCGGGCTGGCCGCGAGACCCGGTCGAACGTCGGCTACAGCTACCCGCATCCCACCGTCGACGACCACCCCCGCCTGGCCCACAGCGAGATCCGCACCGACGAGAAGAAGGAGACCGCCGCCGGTTTTGGACCCGCGCCCAGGCGTTCTCCACCAGCGTCGGAATCAGCGTCGGAATCAGCGTCGAGCGGTCTTGACCGACAACGGCTCCTGCCCCAAGTCCCGCGTGTGGCGCTACACCCTGACCGCGGTCGGGATCACACACAATCGCACCCGCGCCTACCGGCCTCAGACCAACGTCAAGGTCGAACGCTTCAACCGCACCCTGCTCGATGAGTGGGCCTACGCCCGCCCTCACTGATCAGAACAGGACCGACGCGACGCCTTCCCCAACCGGGTTGCACACTGACAATCACCACCACGGACACACCGCGCTGGGCGGCCAACCACCCGCCAGCCGCGTCCGCAACCTCACAGGGCAATACAGCTGGGGCAACTACAGTAGTGTCCTGGGTTGGAAGTTTCTCGGCAGTTGCTGGTGCGGGGAGGATGCCGAGTCCGAAGCCGTTGCCGCTGGAACTGTCTGACCAGGAGCGCCGGGTGCTGCGGGGTTGGTCGCGGCAACGGACTGCGGCTTCGTCGCTGGTGTTGCGGTCGAGGATCGTGCTGGCGTGCGCGGATGGCAGGACGAACTCGCAGGTCGCGGAGATGTTGGGCGTCTCGCGGGAGACGGTGCGCACGTGGCGGTCCCGGATCGTGGCGGACCGGCTGGAAGGGCTGACCGACCAGCCGCGCTCGGAGGCGCCGCGGAAGATCAGTGACGAGCGGGGCGAGGCGGCGATCGCCAAGTCCCTTGACCAAGCACCGCCGAAGGGCGACACGCGCTGGTCGACGCGGTCGATGGCCCGGCTTCGGGGATGTCGCAGTCGGCCGTCTCACGGACCTGGCGGGCCTGCGGACTCAAGCCCCACATCGTGCGGACCTGGAAGCCGTCCACCGACCCGCGGTTCGTGGACCAGGTGCGCGACGTGGTCGGCATCTACCTCTCCCCGCCTGAGAACGCCCTGGCGCTGGCGGCGGATGAGAAGTCGCGGACACAGGCGCTGGACCGGACCCAACCGGTCCTGCCGCTGGCGCCCACCACCCGGCGCGGATGACGCACGACTACATCCGCCACGGCACCACCAGTCTGTTCGCCGCCTTGGACATCGCATCCGGCTCGGTCATCGCCCAGCACTACCGCCGCCACCCGCGTCAGGAGTTCCTACCCCGGCACCTGGACCTCCACCTGATCCCGGACAACCACGCCACCCACGAGACGGAGGCGGTCGAGAAGTGGCTGCTGTGCCACCCCTGCTTCCACCTCCACTTCACCCCCACCTCCGCCTCCTGGCTAACCTGGTCGAGCGCTGGTTCGCCGAGCTGACCACCCGCAAACTCCGCCGCTCCCCCACCACGGCGTCATCGAACTCGAACGCGACATCCGCGGCTGGATCAACGAGTGGAAGGCCCCAAGCCCTTCATGGGAACCAAGACCGCCGACGAGATCCTGGAATCCCTCGCCGCCTGCTGCACACAAACTAACGACTCAGAACACTAGAGCTAACAGTGCCAAACCCGACCTCAACGCATCAGGGGATCACTTCAGAACTGCACCGGTGAATGGAGGCTGAGCGGGGAACCTCAGCTCGAGAGTCGGGAGAGCTGCCCACGATGGGCCGACATGTCAACCGAAGGTCGACCGGTAACGGGAGGGGCTCGTCATCGTCTGCGCCATGAAATGGACGCGGAGCGACTCTACGGACCCGAAACCGCACGCGTGGGCGATGTCCGCGATGGTGCGGTCGGTGGTCTCGAGGAACTCGCGCGCGCGCGACACGCGTTGGCGGGCCACCCACTCCATGACGGAGACGCCGAAGGTGGAACGGAACCGCCGGCTCAGCGTGCGGACGCTTACATGTGCTTGGGCTGCCACGCGTTCGACCGTTAGCTGCTCGCCAAGATGGTCAAGGATCCAGTCAGTGGTTTGGCTCAGCTCGCTTCGTCGTTCGGGCCGTTCAGAGCTGTACTGCGCCTGTCCTCCTTCTCGGTGCGGAGGACTGACGAGGTAGCGGGCGAGAGTGTTGGCGACGTACTGTCCGTGGTCCGTCCGGAGCACGTGCAGACACAGGTCGGTGCCGGCGAGGACTCCCGCCGAGGTCACGATCTGACCTTCATCGATGTACAGCTCGCGGTCGACGACTGTGACTCGCGGGTAGCGTGCGCGCAGCTCCGGTGCCCACTGCCAATGGGTGGTCGCGCGCCTGCCGTCGAGCAGCCCGGTTGCGGCGACCGTGAAAGCGCCAGTGCAGATCGACAGGATACGCGCGCCCCGCTTGCTGGCGACCAGTAGGGCTTCGACCGTAGCGGGGTCCGGCGGAGCGGTCGGGTCCGAGGTTCCCGGAACAACTATCGTCTGGGCGTCTGCGAGGCGGGAGAGCGGCTGGACGTTGCCCACCTGAAGTAGGTCGCCCACTGCCGTTCCAGGGCCGACGAGGTCGAGCCTATACGGCGTCTTGAGTCCGCCGAGCGATTCACTTACGTACGCGGGCCAGGGACCGAACACTTGGAGAGGGATCACCAGATCTAGCGGCACGACGCCTGGCTGAACAAGCACCGCGAGTGGGTGCGCCTCACCTGTGGCCGGATTCTTGGGAAGGGTGACCATTTGGCCATTGTAGAGGAGCGCCGGGCGACACTAACGTCAGGAGAAGTACCGCCCCTAGAACCGCGATTGAGGATCTGATGCACATCGTCGTTGAGATCTGGACCCCGAAGCCCGCCTTCCTCGACACGCCCCCCGACATCCGCGAGCAGATCGTCGGCAGCGTGCAGGAAGGTGTCAGCCAGATGGCGGCCGTCGGGATCACCACTCTTGGGTGGGGACGTATCGCCCCCACCGAAGACCATCCGTCCGGTCACGACTGGTTCGCTGTATGGCAGATCCCGACGGCCGAACTGGTCGACACCTTCTTCGCCGGGATAACGGAGTCCGGATGGTACGAGTGGTTCGACCAGATCAACGTCTCAGGACAACTGGAGACGGTCGAGGACGTGCTCAAGAGCCACCTGTCGCTTCGCGCAGAGGGCCGCTGAGTGGGTACCTCGCACGCCCCTGCCAGCCTCGGTTCGCTGCCAGCGGCGATCGGTGACTGGCCGCGCACCCGCGCCACCGTCGCCGCCGTCGAGTTCATCGAAGCACACGAGCCCACCTACTTGGTGAATCACAGCATTCGGAGTTACTTCTATGCCGTTCGCCTGGCTGGGCTCGCCGGGCTCAGCAAGTCCGACTATGACGACGAGATTCTCTTCCTCGCCGCCGTGCTGCATGACGTCGGCCTGACCGAGGTAGCCAACGGCACTCAGAGGTTTGAGGTGGACGGCGCCGACGCTGCTGCCGAATTCGTGATGCGGCATGGTCTGCCAAAGGCTGCCGCCGAGGTCGTCTGGGATGCTGTCGCTTTCCACACCACGGCGGGCATTCCCCACCGCAAGCGGCCCGAGATTGCTTACACCCACTTCGGCACCTTCGCCGACATCTTCGAGTTCGGAGCCGAGGAACTCCACGACATTTTTCGCGACGACGTTTTCCTCGCGGCAGTACATGACCGCTACCCGCGGCTGGACGTGCGCACGTGCCTCACCCGCGCGGTGGCCGACCAGATCCGGGCAAGGCCCGCCAAGTTCGTACCCTGGTCTTTCCCCGCCGCCGCCGTCCACCTCGCCTACCCCGAGATGCCCGTGCCAGACCCCGGAGCAATCGTTGCCAGCAGACGCTGGGCCGAGTGAACGCTCCCACGCGGCGCCCAGCGGCAGTTCCTGCGGGCATGCTGCTGCCTCCCGGCTTGCCGTACCGGACGGACGTCTCGGCGAGCAGGTTGTCGAGGTAGGTGTCCATGTGGGTGCCGTCCGCGGCCACGGCGGTGCCATCGCCCCGCGCCTGCGAGATGTCCAGGCGGGCGCGCGCGTTGACTAGGTCGGCGATGGCCTCGTTCAGCAGCACGATGGAGAAGTGCCGGTTCACCGTGTACGACAGCTCGTGCCCGCCCACCCCGGGGATGTGGCGGGCGGCCCCGTACGGGCCCATGTTGCCCTTCACGAAGGTGGTGATGACGTAGCGGCCGAACGGGTCGTCAACTTCGGCTCTTTGCCGGAGGCCGGGCCGAAGCGGCGGCACACTCCTCCAGTGCGCGGTCCTCGACAGAATCCGATCAGCGTGCGCTCAGGCATCCGCGCCTTGATCTCCTGCTCCAACCTCTTCGCCGAGGGCGTGAACCCTCCGCGCGGTGCGGCTTCGGCGACGGGATGCCCGGCTCCGGGTCGACGACCAGGCCGTCGTTGTCCGGATATCCGGCGTCCGCCGCCGCGGCGGCACTGCGGAGCTTGTCCTCTAGGTCCAATGCCAGTGACTTAAGGGTCGATTCGCGCGTCTGACCTGCGGGAACGTCGCCCTACGGCGCTCTCGAGAGCAAGTCACCGGTATTGCCTCTAGGTCCTGTCCTGTCGATCTTGTCGGATCAGCCCGCGGCGTCAGACGCGGTGCTCCCCCAGACTTCGTCCGGCTGGGGGCGCCCCCACCCAGGCCGCCAAGCCTGGGCGAGTCGCGGGCCCGGCAAGATCGACAGGACAGGGCCTAGCTGTATGGGCCCGGAGCGTTGTTGACGCGGCTGATGGGTGGTTGGCCTGTG
>NZ_SMKC01000027.1 GCF_004348315.1 Streptomyces sp. 8K308
GCGCGGGGCGGTGGGGAGGGCGACGTGCCGGGCGCCGCCGTGGAAACAGGGGTACGAACCGTCACGCCGGCCACGCTAGGCGCGGGGCCACGGCCGTGGGCTGCTCGCGCGGAGACGTCATCGTCTCGTCAGATTCGCCGAGGACGGACTCCAGGAACGAACGGGCCGGCCGTGGGTGGGGGCGGCGCGAGGACGTCCGGTCTCGGCGACCGGACGTCGGGGCAGCCGCACGCCGTCGCGGACGACGGCGGCTGGCTCATCGAGGCGTGGCGGGCACGTTCGCGGGGTCGACGGCGTAGTGGGCGGCGATTCCCGTGGCCCCGGGCGCGACGCCAGGCAGGAGGACCAGGTCGTCGTCGTAGTCGCCGCCCCTCTCGGGTCGGAAGGGAAGCGGCGGGTCCGATTCCAGGCCGAGCACCCGTTCGCGGAGTGCGTCGGCGCACGCCGTGAAGTCCGGTTCGGTGAACCGGTCGGCTCCGTAGACGACGAATGGCGGCAGCGCGTCCATGCCGGTGTACCAGAACGTGCCGTGGTGCAGCGGGAAGAGGACGTCGTTCACGAAGCCGTGGATGCCGCGCGGGCCGAAGCTCGACCGGCGGGCGCCGACCGAGGTGATGACCAAGGCGCGCTTTCCGGCGAGTCCGCCGTCGCCGTAGCGCCGGGTCCTGCCGTGCTCGTCCTTGACGCCGAACGCGAAGCCCTGGACGAGCACCCGGTCGAGCCAGCCCTTCAGGATGGCGGGCGGGCCGAACCACCACAGGGGGAAGTGAAACACCAGGGTGTCCGCCCAGGCGATCTTCTCGTGCTCGGCGCGGATGTCCGCGCCGAGCCCGCCCGTCCGGTAGGCGCTCTCCTGGGCGTCTCCGATCGACAGCCGTCCGGCCGCCGTGGGCGGGAAGTCCGCGCGGTCGACCGTCGCCTTCCAGCCCATGGCGTAGAGGTCCGACTCCACGACCTCGTGGCGGTGTGCCCGCAGGGCGCGGATCACCTCGCCGCGCAGCGAGCTGTTCAGCGATGCCGGTTCCGGGTGGGCGAATATCCAGAGCAGCTTCATGGCTTCGATCCTGCGCGGACCGCACACCCGGAAACGAGTGGCCTGATCGCCACGATATGGAAGGATCTGGCCATGAACGCCTTCGCCCAACAGGTCGGCGACGAGCGCCGCCACCGGGTCGCCGTACTCGTCCGCCCCGGCGTCATGCCGATGGAGCTCGGTCTGGTGCACCAGATCTTCGGCTACGCCCAGTCCGCCACGGGCGAGCCGTTGTACGAGCTGGTGACCTGCGCGCCGGTGCCCGGCCCCGTCCGGACGGATGCCGATTTCTCGATCCACGTGGCACACGGGCCTGACGCGCTGGCGGAGGCCGACACCGTGGTCGTTCCGGCGACGCACGAGCCCGACGAGACGAGCGGGCGGTTGGCGGAACCGGTCGCCGGGGCGTTGTCGCGCATCCGCCCCGGCACCCGTGTCGCCTCCGTCTGCACCGGCGCGTTCGTCCTGGCGGCGGCCGGTCTGCTGGACGGCCGCAGGGCGACGACCCACTGGAAGTCCGTGCCCGAGTTCCGGGCCCGCTTCCCGGACGTCGACCTGGACCCCGACGTGCTCTACGTGGACGAGGGGGATGTGCTGACCTCGGCGGGAGAGGCGTCGGGCATCGATCTGTGCCTCCACATGATCCGGTGTGACCACGGTACGGCCGTCGCCAACGCGGTGGCCCGCACCACGGTCGTCCCCCCGCACCGGGACGGCGGGCAGGCGCAGTTCATCCCTCGGCCCATGCCGCCCGAGCAGCGTTCCTCGACCGCACGGGCACGCGCCTGGGCCCTGCGCCATCTGGGCCGCCCGCTCTCGCTGAGCGAGTTGGCGGCCCAGGAGTCCATGAGCGTAAGGACCTTCAGCCGACGGTTCCGCGAGGAGACCGGGCAGACGCCCGTGCGGTGGCTGACGCGGCAGCGGATCGACCACGCGCGGCAGCTGCTTGAGGAGACGGACCTGGGCATCGACCGGATCGCGGCCGACACCGGGTTCGGTACGGCCGCCTCACTGCGGCAACACATGCGTGCCCTCATCGGCGTCTCCCCGCGCGCCTACCGCCGCACGTTCCGAGGAGATGACGCGCCCACGGGCGGCTCCACTCCCCCAACCGGTGCGTCCTGACGCTCAGGGACGCGCCGTCGCGTGTCACGCATGGTTCCGGGCCGCGCGCAGCGCCCCCGCCAGGCGGTCGCGGACCTCCGACTGGGCGGCGATACGGGCGTCGAGGACGGCGAGGCGTTGCTCGGCGATCCGCAGGCCGACCTCGCTGGGCGGCCCGCCCGCCAGGTCCCCGTCGAGGCAGACCCGGAAGGCGCGCACGTCCTCCAGGGTGAGGCCGGCGGCCAGCAGGTGCCGGATGTTGCGGACTCGGGTCGCCGTGGACTCCAGGTAGTCCCGATAGCCGTTGGCCGCACGTTCCGCGCTGATCAGCCCGGCGTCCTCGTAGTGGCGCAGGGCGCGCGGCGTCGTGCCGGTGACCCTGGCCAACTCGCCGATCCGCACGCACCCCACCTCCGGCACCCGTCCTATCACGACACGGCCGCACCGCCGTCGACGGGGAGGACGACGCCGGTGACGAAGGCGGCGGACGGGTCGGCGAGCCGGGTGATGGCCCAGGCGGCCTCCTCGGGCCGGCCGATGCGGCCCAGCGGGGTGTGAGCGATCTGCCAGGCCCGCACCGCTGCCTTCTGCTCGGGGCTGAGGCCCATGTGGTCGCCGATCGACGTGTCGATCGCGCCGGGCGCCACGGCCACCACCCGTACGCCGCGCGGCGCCAGCTCGACGGCCCAGCTGCGGGTCAGTGAGTCCAGTGCGGCCTTGGTGGCGCCGTAGACGGAGTTCTCCGGCCAGCCCCGCAGGCCGATGGGCGTGCTGACGTTGACGATCACCCCACCGCCCTCGGCCAGCGCCGGGAGCGCGGCCCTGGCCAGCAGGACGGGGGCGACCACATTGGTGGCGAGCAACGTGTCGACGGCCTGCGCGGTCACGTCGGCGAGCGGACTTGAGCCGGCGACGCCCGCGTTGTTGACCAGGACGTCGAGGCGGCCGTGTTCGGCGAGCGTGGCGCGGACGATCCGCTCCGGCTCGCCGTCGCCGGTGATGTCGGCGGTCATCGGCATGACGCCGGGATGGCCGTCAGCGGTCTCGGCCAGCGGCTCCGGGCGTCGACCGACCGCGACGACCACGGCGCCCTGGGCGGCGAAGGCCCGCGCCGTGGCACGGCCGATGCCGATGCCGGTGCCGGCGCCGGCGCCGGTGACCAGGATGGTACGGGGAGCAGTTGCGTCGTTCATGGCGTCATCGTGAAAACCTGCCGCCAGCGGCAGGGGCAAGCTGCGGCCGCACGCTCGCCCGGGTGGTCGTCGAAGGGTGCCGTTTCCACGTCGCTGGAGGCGATCCGCCGGGTCGGACCGCGCTCGTGGACCGGCCCCGCCTCCGGCGCGTCAGACGACGGCGACGGCATCGATCTCGACAAGGAACCCCGGGCCCAGGCCGGCCACGACATGGACCGTGATGGCCGGCGGTGGGTCGGCCCGGTTCCACACCTCCTGGAAGGCAGCCACGCCCTCTTCGAACGTGTGGCCGTCCACCACGGCGATGGTCCAGTGGACGATGTTCGCCAGGCTCGCCCCCTCGCTCTCCAGGATGGTCGCGAGGTTCCGGAACGCCTGCCTGGCCTGTTCCCCGACCGTGGGGCCGACGACCGCGCCGTCGGCGTCGACGCCGTTCTGTCCCCCGATGTAGATCGTCTTCGCCGGCTGTTCGACCACGACCGCCTGGCTGAAGGCGGGGCTGCGATGCAGCCCCTCGGGGTTGATGTGCCGTACACCCATGAGTTGCCTCCTCCGAGAGCGAAACCAGTTATAGGGGTTCCACGCAGCACCACTTATAGTGGTTTCATGCGAACGAACGCAACCAGCCGGGTGTTGCGCGACCCCAAGGGAGGGTCGTTCCGGTTCGACGCCGGCGCCGTCTGCCTGGACTTCGCCCACACCGGCGGCGAGGGCCGGTTCGCGGTGTTCGAGACCCTCCACGCCCCCACCGACCTGGCCGACTGGCTGGCACAGCCCCCACTGGCCGCCGTCATGACAGTGCCCGTGACCGCCGGCGAACTGGCCACGGCCAAGGCCCTCCGCCAGGCGATCTGGGACGCGGCACACGCCCGGGCAGCGGATCGTCCCGTGACCGCCGAGGCCATCGCGACCATCAACCGGGCCGCGGCCGCGGCATCGCTGATCCCCGAGCTCGCCACCGACGGCACGACCACCGGCTGGGCACCACCGGTGCGCGCCACGCAGGCGCTCGCAACGCTCGCACGGGAGATGATCGAGCTGCTCTCCGGGCCACTCGCCGGACGCATCCGCGAGTGCGCGAGCGACGACTGCCCACTGGTGTTCGTCGACTCCTCCCGCCCCGGCGCCCGGCGTTGGTGCGCGATGGAACGCTGCGGCAACCGCCACAAACTCCGAGCTCTCCGCGCCCGGCGAGCCACGGACACCTGACGCGGCCGCGGACACGGGGGCCGGGCGACAGGTCGCGTGGGAAGGCCTCGCGGCCGGCTGGATCTGAGCGGTGCGGCCTCCGGGCGCTCTTGCCCCTCCACGACCGGGCTGGGACGATCCCGGCGTGCGCCACGCGGCGGCCGGAGCATCGGACAGACTCCGGCCGGGCCCCCACCCGTCGATTCTGCTCCGTGGACGAACCTCAGGAGTGAGATCACATGCTGCGTTCGAAACTGCGTTCCTTACTGCTCGGCTCAGGCGCCGCAATCGTCATGACGGGCACCGCTCTGTCACCGGCCACGGCGGCGGCATCCCCGGCGCCTGGGGACGTCTCCGCCGCTGCGGGGTACTGGTCCTGCACGATTCCGGCCGGCTACACGTACACCCAGGTCCAGAGCACCCTGTCCTGCTCCACCACCGGCTTCGCCCCTCGGTACTACGTGGTGCCGCCCTCCGACGGCCTGTGGGCCTGCACCATCCCGGCGGGCTACACCTACACCGCCACGCAGAGCACGATGTCCTGTTCCACCACCGGTTTCAGCACCAGCTACCGCCTCAGGGCACTCTGAACGGCGCCCCGGACTCCGTTCTCCGGCCCGCACGCCTCCGTGCGGGCCGTGAGTCACGCCTCGGCGCGCGGCAACCTCGTCGGGGCGCCCCACGACGACCGGGTACGCTCTCGGCCATGACACGCCCGATACGCGCCAGCGAGTCGGACGGCACCACGTGGGACGCCCCCACCGACGAGCAACTCCACGACCTGGTCGCCGACCTCAACCTGCGCCACCGATTCCTGATCGTGCAACGCTTGGACTCGCCCGACCCCCGCCAGCACTACATCCAGGTCTACCTCGAGGACGACCTCAGCCACACGATCGAATACCGCGAGGGCGGCACCGACGCCCACTACACCGCGCGGATCCCGCGCGACCCGAGCCCCTGGGCCGCCGAACCCGTGGCCCGCGTCATCACCAGCTGGGCCGCCGGCGACGCCACCTGGCGGCACGCCCTGCCCTGGCAGCCCGTCGTCTTTTGAGCCCGGCGGGACGCGCTACCGCGAGGCCGCCGACCGCTGGAAGTCCCGGACCGACCGCGGCCGCATGTCCGTCCACACCGACTCGATGTGGGAGAGACATTCCTCCCTGGTCCCCCTCCTGCCCTCCGGCCGCCAGCCCGCCGGCAGGTCCAAGCCGTGAGGCCAGATAGAGTACTGCTCCTCATCGTTGACGACGACCGCGAACGCCTCGTTCGACACGTCACTCACCAGATTCTCCTTCGCTCGTACTGACACTGCCGCCCGCCGGTCCGAGTTCACCCACTCGGGCCTGACGCACGATGCGGGAGATCCGCTCCACCACGTTCGCCGTTCCCACCTCGTCAGCGAGTGCCCGCGAAACGGACTCGACCGTGGGATCGCGGAACACCTTGACCGGAGGCACTTCTATCCGCATGAGCACACGCATGCGCGAGATGAGGCGGACGATGTCCAGCGAACGTCCCCCCATGGAGAAGAAGTTCTCTCGCCTGCCGACCTGGTCGGCTGACACGCCGAGGATCTCCGCCCACAGTTCGGCCACGAGCAGCTGAGTGTCACCCGCCGGTGCGGCGTCCGTGTCCGGACGGGAACGGTCCGTCTGGTCCGGGCGTGGGAGCGAACTCCGGTCGACCTTCCCGTTGGCGTTCAACGGGATCCGGTCGACCGGCACGATCCAGTGCGGCAGGAGATACGACGGCAGCGTCTCCCGCAGGAACTCCCGCAGCTCCGCCCCGGAGGGTCCCGGACGACCGCCCTCCCGCACCACATAGGCCGCGATGCGTGACCGCCCGCGCGGCTCCGAGGCCGCGAGAGCCAACGCCTGACGCACCTCGGGGTGCCGCTCAAGTGCCGCCTCGATCTCCCCGGGTTCCACCCGATGGCCGTCCACCTTCACCTGCTCGTCGACCCGCCCCAGGAACTCGAAGGCACCGGACGCGTTGAGCCGGCCGACGTCCCCGGTCCGGTACATGCGCGCACCGGGCACCCCGGAGAAAGGGTCCGGCAGGAACCGCTCGGCGGTCAGCGCGGCACGTCCCACATAGCCGCGTGCCACACAGTCGCCACCGATGTACAGCTCGCCTGCCGCGCCGACCGGTTGGGGTTGAAGATGGGCATCGAGCACGTACATCCGGGTGTTGGCGATGGGGCGGCCGATCGGAACGACCGTCTGGTGCTCGGTGCCGCTGATCCGGTGGACCGTGTTCCCGACCGATGCCTCGGTCGGGCCGTACTCGTTGAGGACGGGCGTCCGCGGCGCCAGGTCCCGCCAGGCGTCGAAGGAGCGTCTGGGAAAGGCGTCGGCCCCGACCACGAGGGTGTGGCAGAGGACCGCGGCGGACCGCTGGTCCAACTGGTCGTTGAGGAGGTCCAGATGGCCTGGGGTGAGCTTCACGAAGGCGTAGGGGGCGCGGCGCGTCAGCTCTTTCGCCAGGTCGCCGGGGGTCGCCTCGTGCGGCAGCAGGTGAAGCTCCTGCCCACAGACCAGCGGCCCGTACAGGTCAGGCACCAACATGTCGAAGGCGAAGGACGAGAACACTGGCGCGCCTCCGCCGTTTCCCGCCACGTACTCCCGGACGCACCACGTCAGGTAGTTCACCAGCCCCCGGTGTTCGACCATGACTCCTTTCGGCACGCCCGTGGACCCGGAGGTGTGAATGACGTATGCCAGGTTCCTCGGGCCCACCTCGCGCGGCGGCGGGGTGGTGGCGGCGCGCCGCACCGCCTCGCCCTCCGGGTCGAGTCGTGGGCCGTCCGTCCAGAAGACCGCACGCTCCGGAGGGGCGACGAGCACGGCCGCACCGGGACCGGTCATCATGAGCCGCTTGCGTTCGTCGGGGTAGTCGGGATCGATGGGAACGTAGGCGCCGCCCGCTTTCAGGATCCCCAGCAGTGCGGCCACCATCCCGGGTGAGCGGTCGACGCACACGCCGACGGTCACGTCCGGCCCGACCCCCGTCTCCCGCAGGCACCAGGCGACCTGGTTGGCCCATGCCTCCAGTTCGGCGTATGTCAGGGTCCGCCCGGAGGAGTACACGGCGATCGCTTCCGGCACCCGTGAGACCTGCTGCTCGAACAACTCGTGGACGCATGCTTCCGTCGGGTAAGGGCCGGACACGTCATTGACGCGCGTCAGGAGTTCGATGTCCTCGGTCGAGCGTGCGTCGAGCGCGGAGAGGCGCGCTGAGGGATCCGAGCAGGCGCTGTCGAGCAGGGTGACCAGGTTGTCTGCCAGCAGGGCCACGGTGTCCGCGGTGAACAGGTCCGTGCTGAACGTGAGGAGCCCGTCGATGCCAGTGCGGCTCTCCGTGAGGGACACGACCAGGTCCGTCTTGGACGTCGCGGTGTCGATCAGCCGGGCGGACCAGTCGAGCCCCGGGGGCGGGGGCCCGGCCACCGGCTCCTCGAGCTCCAGGATGGTCTGGAACAGCGGCGTACGGCTGACGTCGCGCTCACCCACGACGTGGTCGACCAGGGCATCGAAGGGCAGGTCCTGGTGTGCGTGGGCAGCTCGCAGACGGCCCCAGACGTGCGCGAGGAAGTCCTCGAAGCGGGGATCGCCCGGAAGGTCGGCCCGGAGCGGCAGCGTGTTGAACATCGGACCCACGACGGTTTCCGTCTCGGCCCGGTCCCGGTTGGCCGTGTTGACGCCGACGATGATGTCCCGCTGGCCCGAGTACCTGCGGAGCAGGGCGTGGTAGGCGGCCAGGAGGACGGCGAACACGGTGACCTCGTACTCCCGGGCGACGCGCCGCACCGCCTCCGCCAGGGGCCGTGGGATGTGGAAGGAGTGCGTTCCGCCGCGGAAGGTGGGCACCGCGGGCCGCGGCAGGTCCGTCGGCAGGTTGACGGGCTCCGGTTCGTCCGTCAGGACCTCGGCCCAGTAGCGGAGGGCCGGCGCCAGGGACCCCGCGTCGAGAGCGCCTCGCTGCCATGCCGCGAAGTCGTCGTACGTGATGTCCCGGTCCGGCAGCCGAAGCTCGGCCCCCTGGTCGGCGGCCTGGTAGGCGGCGGCCAGCTCGCGGATGAGCAGCCCGATCGACGCGCCGTCGCTGACGAGGTGGTGGAGGGTCAGCAGGAGGGTGTGGCGTCGCTCGGCGAGCTGGACCAGGTCGGCCCGGAACAGTGGACCGTTGGCGAGATCGAACGGCTCCGTGGCCCGGCGGGTCAGGAGTGACTCGGCGGCTGCCCGGGCCTCGTCCGGTGGGCCGGGGGTCAGGTCATGACGGGTCAGGAGGACCGGCTGCGTGGCGGGCACGGGGCGTGGCCTCCCGTCGACCTCCTGGAACGCCGTGCGAAGCGTCTCGTGCCGCTCGACGACGACGGCGAGGGCCGTCTCCAGCGCTCGCGGGTCGAACGGCCCTTGGATGTCCAGGGCCCATGGCATGTGGTAACTGGCGGTTCCCGGCCGAAGTCGCTCGAGGAACCAGATCCGTTCCTGCACCGGGGAGGCGAGACGGTCGTGGCCTCGCCGTGCGGCCGTCAGCGGAGGCAGGGAGAGCGCGGAGCGACCGGAGCGTACACCGGCTATCGCCACGGCCGTCTCACGCACGGTTGGGCCGGCCAGAATGACGTCGGCCGGGATTTCCGGACCGAATTTCTCCCGCAGCCGGCTGACGGCCCTGAGAGCCTGGATCGAGCTGCCTCCCAGACCGAAGAAATTGTCATTCCCCGCTACCCGGTCGACCTCCAGAACCTCCTGCCAGATCTCGGCAACCGCGCGTTCCAAGGGGCGCTCGGGACGGGACAGGGCCACCGCCGGGGACGGACCGTACCGCTCGTCGCCTGGCCCCGTGCCGCTGTTCCGGAGGAAACCGGCCACCGCCACCGGCACCGTCGGGTCGGTGAGACACTCTCGCAGCGTGTCGAGAAAGTCCCTGAGGAATTCCCGGACCGAGTCGTGGTCGTACCGGTCCGCGTCGAAGAGGCAGTGGACGTCGGCGCCTGCCTCCTCCCCGCCGGCACGGGGCGCGTAGCAGATCACCAGGTCCAGGTCCGCGTGTCGTCGCGCGGCCTCGCGCACGCGGTGCCCATCGCCGGGTTCCCCTTGGCCGGCGGTGAGGCCGGTGACCAAGGCGACCCGGGCTGCCTGGCCGGTCCGCGAGGGGGCCCGACCCTCCGGGGAGGCCGACCGCCGCACCGACAGGTCCGCCACGAGGTCCGCCAGGGCACTGTTCGCCGTCACCCTCGTGCTGACCCGCTCTTCGGCAGCCGGCGTTCCCGAGGCGTCGGCCCTGAGCACGACCGCCGACAGGTGCGTCCGGCCGGTGCGTCGGCACAGGACGGCGCACAGAGCCGCGAGGGGCAGGGAGTCCCGGTGCTCCGACCGGGCGGCCGCCAGCCGGGCCGTCTCCGCCGGCACGGCAAGCCAGCAGTGCTCCCGCAGGAACCGGGGTACGGGCGACGCGCGACGAGTGGCGGGCAGGGTGACGGGCTGCCCCAGGGGCTCGTTGCTCATGAGATCTACTCCCGGTAGGCGCGAGGGGCGAAATGACCCTAACCAGGCCACCGGCCAAGCGTCTTCCGTCAGAAGTCAGAAAGATTTCCTCGACTTTGGGATAGGGCGCCTCACCATCTGCTGTGCTTTCCTTAACAGATATGTGTCCGTCACTCGAGGTGGCCCCCGGTTAGGGCTTTCCGGGAAGGCTTAGGCGTGCATCCTCAAAAGCTGGGATTTGCCAAGGTTTGGCTCTCCGCGTCCTTTTCGAATCTCGCTGACGGACTCTTCCTCATCGGAGCTCCCCTCGTCGCGCTGACCGTCACCGACTCCCCGGCGCTCATAGCCGGCTTACGCGTGGCGCAGACCCTGCCGTGGTTCGTTCTCGGCCTCTTCGTCGGGGTCCTGGTCGACCGGGTGGATCGACGGGTCCTGGCGATCTACGCGGAACTGCTGCGCGGCTCCGCGCTGATGCTCGTGGCGGCCGTGGCCGCCTTCGGCGAGCTGGGTCTCCCGGTGCTTTACCTGGCGGTGGCGCTCGCGGGTGTGGCCGAGACCGTCGCGGACACCTCGACCCAGACACTCGTGCCCATGGTCGTCCCGGCCGAACGCCGTCGCCGCGCCAACGGCCGGCTGATGGCGACCCAGATGGTGATGAACGACTTCGTCGGAGCGCCGTTGGGGTCGTTGCTCGTCGCAGGAAGCGTCGCGGTGGCCTTCGCCGTACCCGGGGGTCTCTACCTCGGCGCCGGCCTGATCCTGCTGACACTGGCGGGCAGGTTCTCCGTCGGGCGAGCCAAGCGGCAGAGCGTGGCAGTCGACATCAGGGAAGGGCTCGGCGTCCTCGTGCGTGGCTCCGTCATCGCACGCCTCACGCTGTACGCCGTGGTGACGAACCTCACCAACACCGCCTTCTTCGCGGTGTTCGTGGTGTACGCCGTGGGGAGCGGCTCGATCCTCGGACTCTCCGGATTCGGCTACAGCCTGCTCCTCATCGCGGCGGCCGTGGGGGCCATATCCGGTGCGCTGACCGCGGACCGGGTGGCTCGGGTGGCGCCCACCTCCGTGCTCCTGACCACCGCGGTGCTCGCCCTGGCGGTCTGCTTCGCCACGCCCTACCTCGTCAGGCAGCCCGTCGTCATCGGGGCCGCGTTCGTCCTGTCGGGCTTCGCCATGGCGGTGGGCTCGGTGGTCAACACCTCACTGCGGCAGGATCTCGTTCCCATCCATCTGTTCGGGCGCGTCGCCGCGGGCCTGCGCTTCCTGACATTCGGCGCCCGGCCGGTGGGAGCGCTCGCGGGTGGTCTCGTGGCCGAGGCGATCACCCCGACCAGGCTGTTCGGCGTCCTGGCCGTGCTGGTACTGCCGTTGGTCCTGGTCACCGCACGGTTGCGCGTGCCCGAGGCCGCGCCGGCGGACACGACCGCGCCCGACGGGTCCCAGGCCGGCTGACCGCCGGCGGCGCGGCACCCGTCACAGCGGGCGGCTGCCCGCCACCCTCGTCCGCACACCGTCCAGGACACCGTCGATCGCGGTGGCGGACATCAGGCGGCCGTCGGCGAACATCCGGAGGACGACATCCTCCTGATTGGCCACCAGGGTCAGGCCGTAGCGCAGGAACGAGGACGTCACCGTGGGACCCGGAACGGTCACCCACGCGTCCCTGCCGAGTGCCTGGAAGACTTCCGTCGGGTGCAGGGGGACGTGCTCCTCGACGAAGTTCACGTAGTGGCCCACATGCGGCTTGCCAGTGAGCTCGCGCAATACACGGTTGACGTCGGCCGGCTCGTAGGCGCTGCTTTCGTGCACGGTGAGCAGCGCCTCCCAGGTCCTGGTGATGACGTCGGACGCCGGCGCGCCCAGGGAATCGAGGCGGATGACACCCTGCTGGGCGACGGTCCCGGCATAGCCCGCCATCCTGCGGGCCATCCGGTTCCCGCACGTGACGACGACCGACTGCGCGTCGACGCCCTGATGAGCGGCGAGCGCGGCGGTCGCCGCCCCGATGAACACCGCCGAGATGCCGACGTCCAGCCGGTCGGCCAGCTCCTGCGCCCGGGCGCCAAGCCCTCGCGCACACAGCAGCCGGGCCGGAAAGGCCGGGTCGGCGGCCGGCAGGGACGGTGCTTCGGGGAGGCTGGCCGGCGTTCCGGTGAGCGCCTGGCGCCACAGCTCAGCCGCCCGTCGTGAGGCCGCGCGCCCCGCCGAGGACTGCTCCCCCTCCGCCTGGTCCAGGGGCTGCAGGACGGCCGGGCGGCCAGGCTCCGGGTCTGGTGCGCCCGCCATCCTCGCCGCGGCTGCCCGCAGATCACGCCGCAGGATCTCCGTCCCGGCCGCGTCCACCGCAAGGTGGGACAGCGCCGCGCCGAGCCACAGCGCCCGCCCGTCCAGGACAGCCACACAGAACCGCGCGGGGTACTCCTGGGTCGGCTCGAAACGCCTGGCCGCGAGGTCGCGCACCGGATCCACCGGGCTCCCGCCCCGGTCCTGGCCCGCGGCGTCCACGATCAACACCGGGTGAACGCCGCGCCGGTCCACGACCTGGGTGGGCGGCTCTCCGGGCGACTCGGCGAATCGCGTCCGCAGAATCTCGTGCCGCTCGATGAGGAGACGCAGGGAGGCCAAACCGTCATCGAGGAGGGTCCCGGCCGGCAGCTCCCAGCGCACGGCCATGTTGAAACGGGCGTCGTGGGGCCGGTTCGCGACCATGGTGGCCCACTGCTCGCGCTGGCCCCAGGTCGTCGGTCCGTGTGCGCCACGCTCTCCGTGGAACGAAAGGTCAACGTGAGGCACGCTCAGTCCCTTCCGCGGCGCGCTGGCCCCGACCGAAGCCGAGCACTGTCCTGAGCAGTACGTCGGCGCCCGCCACCAGGTCGGTCGCCGCGGTCGCCTCGTCGGGCGCGTGGCTGATCCCGCGTCGGCTGGGCACGAAGATCATGCCCATCGGCGCGAACTCACCGATGATCTGCGCGTCGTGTCCGGCGCCGCTTGGCACCGTGCGGTGCGGCAGCCGCAGTTCGTCCGCGGCGCGGGCGATGGCCTGCCGGAGCGATGGCGCGCAGGGCACGGGGGGAATCTGCTGCCCGACCCGCACCTCGACCCGCGTTCCCGTCCTGCGGGCCATGACGCCTGCGACCGACTCCACTTCGGCGACCCCACGCGTGAGCGCCTGCCGGCTTCCGTCCCGCAGGTCGACGCGCAACCGGACGCGGCCGGGAACCACGTTCCAGGCGTTCGGGTGGACGAAGCACTGACCCACCGTCGCGACCCTGACCACGCCCCGCGGGCCGGCCAGCCGCGGGATCGCGGCGATGATGTGGGAGGCTGCCACCAGCGCGTCGCGTCGCAGGTCCATCGGCGTCGTGCCCGCGTGGTTGGTCTGTCCGGTGATGTCCAGGTCCACGCTTGTCCGGCCGGTGATGACGTCGACCACTCCGATGCGGTCGCCGTACTCGTGGAGCACGGGCCCCTGTTCGATGTGCAGTTCCAGGAAGGCCGCGATGCGGCCGCTCGGCCAGGCGGCCTCGTCGACGCGGTCGGCGTCCCCACCGACGCGCGGCAGCCACTCCGCGATGGTGTCCCCACGGGAGTCGGGAACGTCGAGCTCGCCCTTGACCAGTCCACCGACGAGGGCCCGGGAGCCGAACATGCCCCGGGTGCCGAAAGCCCCCTCCTCGTTGTTGAACGCCACGACCGCCAGGGGATGAGCCGGGCGCACCCCGTGCGTCGCCAGGACCTGTGCCACCTCGACGGCGGCCAGGACCCCGTAAGCACCGTCGAGGGTTCCGCCTCCCGGGACGGAGTCGATGTGGGAGCCCAGCAGGAGCACGGGCAGGTCCTCCGGTGCGTCCGGCTGCCGACCCAGGAGATTGCCCGCCGCGTCGACGCTCGGCCGGAGGCCGGCCTCACGCATGTAGCCCGCGACCAGTTCCCGGCCCCGAACGTACTCCTCCGTGAAGGCCAGCCGGCTGACCCCTCCTCCGGGGTCCGCGCCGACGCGGCCGAGTTCTTCGATACGCCGTACCAGCCTTTTCCCATCGACACGTAATACGGGTACTTCATTCACGGCCCCGGGAACTCCCGTTCATGTAAGTGCAGGCCGTTACGGTAGGCAAACGCCACGGCCTGCAGACGGTCTCTCAGCCCGAGCTTTCTCAGCATCTGTGAGATGTGGTACTTGACGGTGGGCTCACCCACGAAGAGCCTGCCGCTGATCTCCGTGTTCGACAAGCCCTCGGTGAGAAGCAGCAGGACTTCTCGTTCCCGTTTGGTCAGATGGGAGTAGATGCTCTGCCCCGCGGATGTCGAAGGGCGTGGATCCAGATGCTCAAGTACGTGCCGTACCACCGGAGGAGCAAGGTATCCGTGCCCTTGAAGAATCACTTCGACCGCGTGGAGGAATTCTTCGGCGGCACTTGACCGGAGAAGGATTCCTGAGGCTCCCGCCTGGAGGGTCTCGACGATTCTCTCGTCCCGTTCGGGCGCCAGGATGATCACGGCCGACTCGTTTGCGGTCTCCTGGTGGACGATTTGGCGGGTGAGTTCCACCGGCCCGTCTCCCGGGAGGTCCATGTCGGCCACGACAATGTCAGGTCGCAGCGAATGACTCAACCGAACAGCCTGCTCACACGTCTCGGCCTCGCCCGCGACCCGAGCACTCGGCACCGCGCTGAGCAGCGAGTGCAGGCCGATCCTGGTCACCGGCTGCGGTTCGCATAACAGGATGCTGACGGTCATGGAGGCTGCCTCCCCTTGACACGGGCCCCTGCCTGGGACATGACACCCGCATCTCTGCACGGCTCGGTGAACGTTGCGCTCTGGCGCGCCGCCTCCGCCATCGAGCTCCAGCATCAGGCTCCAGAGCAGGTGCGCTGTTGCCGAAGAGTTCCCGCCCGGAAGAAGTAAGCGCTTCCAAGGACGTTACGATAAATTGCACGGACGGCGCGGTCAACAGTCTATTGACGACTTCCTCGACCATGACCGCGCGTGCCACACCGACTTCGACCATCGGCTAGGTTGCGGAAAGATCAGCACCGCGCCTTCACCACGGGCAGGCAAAAACCTCGCCCAATGGCTGGGGATTATCGAGAGCGCCCCGGGTAACGTGCCTTCGGACCGTGCCGGCTGGCCGAGTTGGAGGCTGACCAATGAGCGCCGACCCATTCCCCTCAACCGATGGAGATCTTTCCGTCGGGAGGGTTGTCGATGCCCTGCTCCGCAAGGAGGGGATCCATACGCCGGCCGGCGGGTCACTTCCGTTGACGGGGCAGCGGAAAGCCGTGCTGTCCTACGGACAGCGGCGCATCTGGTTCTTCGAACAGTGGCATCCGGGAACCCCCACCTACAATGTGGCCAACGCCTACTGGGTCCGCGGGCGGCTCGACCCCGCGACGCTCAGCCAGGCACTCGGAGTGCTGGCGGATCGTCACGAGACCCTGCGGACACGCTATCTGACCCTCGATGATGAACCGTTTCAAGTCGTCGAGACTCTAGCAAGCATTCCGCTGAGCGTCCATGACGTCGCGGAGAGTGCAAGCAAGGGGTGGGACGTCGCCGCCACGGCGATGGCGGAGCGGGTCGCCAGGGAGCCGTTCGACCTGCGGGGCGGGCCGCCCTTCCGCGTCGCGCTGGTCCAGGGACCGGGAGAACGACAGCTACTCGTCATCGTCGTGCACCACATCGCGCTCGACGGCATCTCCTTCGACATCCTGCTCGACGAGCTGCGCAGGGTGTACGACGCCGTGTCCGCCGCGCGTCCCACGGAACTCGGCGCGCCGGCCGTCCGGTACATCGACTTCTGCGTCTGGGAACGCGAGCGTTGGGAGGCGGGCGGGCTTGCCGAGCAGACCGACTACTGGCGGCAGCGGCTGGTCGGGGCTCCCGAGGTACTCGACCTGCCCACCGATCGCCCCAGGCCGCAGACGCAGACCTTCACGGGCGCCACGCGCGCCTTCCCGGTGCCGCCCGCGCTGGACCGCCGCCTGCGCATGCTGGCCGTCGAGTCGGGAGTCTCGCCGTTCGTCGCCTACCTGGCGGCCTTCAACGTGCTGCTGCTGCGCTTCACTGGCGTCGAAAACCTGGTGGTCGGCACTCCGGTCGCCACCCGGGGCCGGTCCGAGTTGGAAGGGCTTGTCGGGGTCCTGCTGAACCTCCTGCCGCTGCGGGTCGACCTGTCGGGCGAACCGGACTTCCACGAGGTGCTGCGTCGGGTGGCGGGCTCCACGACCATGGCCTTCGCCCACCAGGACGTGCCCTTCGAGCGGCTCGTCGCCGAGACCGGGGTCCGCAGGCAGCTCAGTCACAGCCCGATCGTGCAGACCGTGTTCGGCATGCAGCCCGCCCCGCTGGCCCGGCTGTCCATGGGTGGGGCCACCCTGGTGCGCGCTGAACTCGACCGCGGGACCGCGAAGTTCGACATGACCTGGACCGTGCTCGACGGCGACCGGGTCTGCTGCGAGGTCGAGTACAACGCGGATCTCTTCGACGCGGACTCCGTGGACCGCATGCTGGACTGCTACCTGCGGCTCATCGAGGCCGTCGTGACGGCGCCGCACGCTCCCGTGACACGGGTGCCGATGTATCCGCCCCCGGCTCGGTCCGGCCGGTCGAACCCGACCACGGAGGTGCCGGCCGAAGCGCCGGCCGTGCCCGCCCTCGTCGCCCGCTGGGCACGCGAGACGCCGGACGCGGTCGCGGTGACCTGCGGGGACGAGCGGGTCACGTACGCGGCGCTCGACGAGCGGGCGCGGCGACTGGCGGACCTGCTGCGCGCGCGGGGGGCCGTCCCGGGCGAGACGGTCGGCATCTGCCTGCCGCGTGGCGTCGAACTGGTCGTGGCGATCCTCGCGGCCTGGCGGATCCGCTGCGCGTATCTGGCGCTTGACCCCGAGTATCCCCCCGGGCGCCTGGCCTACCTGCTCGGTGACTCGCGCATCCGGCTGATCGTGGCAGGCCCTGAGGCCGCGGACCGGATACCGGAAGGCGACTGGACCCTGTTGACGTCGCGGCAGGGCCCGGCTCAGCCGCCGTCCGGCGCGCCACCGGTGACGGACCCCGGCGGCGCGCGGCCGGGCGACGTGGCCTACCTCATCTACACGTCCGGGTCCACCGGCTCCCCCAAGGCCGTCGAGGTAACCCACCACAACGTGGCCCGTCTGTTCTCCTCCGTGCGGGGCCTCTTCGACTTCGGCGAGCGCGACGTGTGGACGATGTTCCACTCCCCCAGCTTCGACTTCTCCGTCTGGGAGATGTGGGGTGCGCTGGCGCACGGCGGACGGCTCGTGATCGTGCCCACCGCCGTCGCCCGCTCGGCGCCGGACTTCTACGACCTGGTCGTCGCCGAGGAAGTGACCGTCCTCAGTCAGACGCCCTCTGCCTTCCGGCAGTTCGAGGGGGTGGACGCGGAACGACCCGGTTGCCTGGCGTTGCGTTGGATCACTCTGGGAGGCGAGGCGGTCGACGTGGCGAGTACGAGTCGATGGCTGCGGCGGCACGGGGACGAGTCACCGCGTCTGGTGAACATGTACGGGATCACGGAGACGACCGTTCACGTCACTCACCAACGTCTGACCTCGGAGATGCTGGGCGACGAGCGCAGTCCGATCGGGACGCCCCTGCCGGACCTGGAGGTGCACGTCCTGGACGCGTGGGGCAATCCGCTGCCCCCGGGTGTGCCCGGTGAGATGTACGTGGGCGGGGCCGGAGTGACCCGGGGCTATCGGAACCAGCCGGCACTCACCGCGGAACGGTTCGTCCCGGACGCCCTGTCGGGTCGGGCCGGAGCCCGGCTCTACCGCACCGGGGACCTGGCCAGGCGACGCCCGGACGGCCGGCTTGAGTACCTGGGCCGGAACGACGACCAGGTCAAGATCCGCGGCTTCCGCGTCGAGACCGGGGAGATCGCCACCCTCCTCGCACGTCACCCGCGGGTGCGGGGCTCGGTCGTCGTCGCGGCACGCTCGGCCGACGGTTCCGCCCGGCTGGTGGCGTATGTGGTGGCACCGGACGTGCCCACGCTGACGGAACTGCGATCCCATCTGGCCGCCGGCCTGCCGGAGCACATGATCCCTGCCACCTTCGTGTTCCTTGACTCGCTGCCGACGACGGAGAACGGGAAGGTCGATCTCTCGGCCCTGCCGGAACCCGCCTCCGCCCGGCCCGAGTTGGCTCAGGGCTTCACGGAGCCGCGCAACGATGTCGAGAGTCTCCTCGCGCGGATCTGGTCCGACGTTCTCCAGGTGGACCAGGTCGGCGTCCACGACAACTTCTTCGAGCTGGGTGGGGACTCCATCCTGAGCCTCCGCATCCTGGGCCGGGCCCGGGAGCACGGACTGGGTCTCACCCTGCAGGACCTGTTCGGGGAACCCACCGTGGCCGGCATGGCCCGGCTGGCCAGGCCGGCCGAGCGGCTGCCGGGTCGCACGTCGGATGGGCCGTTCGCGTCCCTCTCCGCCGAAGAACGCCTTCGTGTCCCCGAGGGCGTCGAGGACGCGTATCCCATGTCCGTGCTGCAGGCCGGGATGGTCTACCACATGAGCATGGACACCGACACGTTGCCCTACCACAACGTGAACAGTTTCCACGTTCGGGCGCCGTTCGACGCCAAGACGTTCCAGCGCGCGGTGGACGACGTGGTCGCGCGGCACCCGATCCTCCGCACCGGCTTCGACCTCGTCCGGTACGGCAAGCCCATGCAGTTGGTGCACCGGTCGGCACACCTGCCCGTCCACACGCAGGACCTGCGTGACGTCCCCCCCGGGGAGCAGAAGAGGCGGCTGCTCGATCTGATGCACGAGGAGCGGCAGCGCCCCTTCGACCCGGAGCACCCCCCGCTGCTGCGCTTCTTCCTCCACCGCAGGACCGCGGACACCTTCCAGTGGACCGTGACGGAACATCACGCCATCTTCGACGGCTGGAGCCTGTTCTCGACGCTCGCCGAGATCCTCGACCGCTACACGACCCTGCTGGGCGCACCGGACGCTCCGGCGCCCGCGCCGCCCTCCTCGTCGTTCCGGGACTTCATCGCCGAGGAGCAGCGGGCGATCGCCTCGGCACCGCACCGCGAGTTCTGGCGGCAGGCGCTCGCCGACTACGAGCCCGCCATGCTGCCCCGGTGGCCCTCGACCGGCGAACAGCGGGCAGGGGGGGCCGACGCCGGAGACACCGACGTGCGGGGCGAGGACATCGCCGGCGTACGGCACTGGCGGCTCACCTCGACCCGCGACGCCAGCCATCGGGGCCTGGAGTCGTTGGTCCCCGCCGAGCTGTGCGACGCCCTGGTATCCCTGGCGGCCCGGATCGGCGTGCCGCTCAAGAGCGTCCTGCTCACGGCGCACCTGAAGATGATCAGCCTCTTCACGGGACGAGACGACCTGATCACCGGCCTGACCTCCCACGGGCGTCTGGAGGAGTCCGACGGCACCGAGGTGCGGGGCATGTTCCTGAACGTGCCGCCCCTGCGCGTGAGACTCGCCAACGGCACCTGGGCGGACCTGATCCGCCACGTCTACCGGGCGGAGGAACGGCTCCTGCCGCACAGGCGCTATCCACTGGCGCAGATCCAGTGGGACCACGGTGGTGGGGAGCTCTTCGACAACACGTTCCTCTACAACCACTTCCACGTGATGAGCGACGTGCTCGGTTCGGACGTGGAGATCCTGGACGACAAGATCGACTCCACCACGGAGTACCGTTCTGAGCCCACGAGTTTCGCGCTCAACGCCGGTTTCCTGCGCAACCCGCGCACCTCGGGGCTCCTGCTCAGGCTCGACTACTACACCGCCAGGCTCTCGGACGAGCAGGCACTCGCGATGCGCGACCAGTACCTCGCGATCCTGCGGACCTTGGTCGACGCCGGGCGCCCCCACGAGGAGTTCGTGCCGCTGCCCGACGCGGACCGCCAGCGGGTGCTCATCGACTGGAACGGCCCACGACGTACCGAGCCGGTCTCCCACTGCGTCCACGAACTGGTGGAGGAACAGGCCGAGCGCACGCCCGACGCCATCGCCGTGTGTGACGACACCCGGCAGTTGACCTACGCCCAGCTCAACGCCGCGGCCAACCGCCTCGCCCGCCACCTGCGGTCCCTGGGGGCCCGGGCGGAGACCGTGGTCGGCGTGTGCGTGCCGCGCGACGCCGGGCTCCTCGTCACACTCCTCGGGATCCTGAAGTCCGGAGCCGCCTACCTTCCGCTCGTCCCCGACTATCCAGCTGAGCGGCTGCGCTTCATGCTCGAGGACGCCAACGCCACCCTGGTCGTCACCACCGACGACCTGGTCAACCGAGTCCCGGACGGCGCGTGGCGGGTGATCACCGACCACCGCGACGGCGAGGCGATCGACCGGCAGGCCACGGACAACCTCACCACCGTGAACGGCCCGGACAACCTGGCGTACATCATGTACACATCGGGTTCGACCGGGACCCCGAAGGGCGTCCTGGTACCGCACCGGGGCGTCGCCAACTACCTGGTCTGGGCACGCGAGGAATACGCCTCGCGAGGCACGGGAGGCGCCGCGGTGTTCTCCTCCTACGCGTTCGACATGATCGTGCCCAACGTCTACACCCCCCTCATCATGGGTGAGCGGGTTGTCGTGCTCCCCCAGGACACCGACCCCACCCGCCTCGGTCGGCGCCTGTCCGAGTACGCGCCGTTCAACTTCCTGAAGCTGACGCCAAGTCACCTGGCCCTGCTCGCTGACACGCTGGGACCGGCCTCGGCCCGCCGGCTGGCAGCCACCCTCGTAGTCGGCGCCGACGCCTTCCCCGGCCGCCACCTCGCGGCCTGGCGCCAGCTCGACCCGGACTCGGTACTGCTCAACGAGTACGGCCCGACGGAGGCGTCCGTGGGGAACTGCGTCTATCGCACGGGCGCCGCCGCCCACCGGGACCTCGTACCGATCGGCCGGCCCATCCCGGACACCACCATGTACGTCCTCGACGCCCACCTGAGGCCGGTGCCCCCGGGCATGCCGGGCGAGCTGTACATCGGTGGCGAGTGCGTCGTCCGGGGGTACGCCGGCCGACCGGCTCTGACCGCCGAGCGCTTCCTGCCCGACCCCTTCTCCACGACGCCGGGGGCCCGCATGTACCGCACGGGCGATCTGGGTCGCTGGCTGCCCGACGGGAGTCTCGACTTCCTGGGTCGGGTGGACGACCAGTTGAAGATCAACGGCTTCCGCGTGGAGCCCGGCGAGATCGAAGCGGTACTGGCGGAGCACCCGAAGGTGCGCCAGGCGGTGGCGGCCGGGGTGCGGTCGGCCGCGCACCACCGCACGCTCGTCGGGTACTACGTTCCGGCCCAGCCGGTGTCCCCCGCCGAGCTGTCCGACTACCTGCGGAGCAGACTCCCGGCACACCTGGTGCCGACGGCCCTGGTGCCGATCGCCGAGATCCCGGTCAACGCGAACGGCAAGGTCGACCGCTCGGCGCTGTCCCGGCCCGACGCCATGGAGCACGCCCGCCGGCAGGAGGAGGCGACCAACGGCGGAGCGGCCGTGCGGCCCGCCCCGGGAGGCACGCATCAGGCGGGCGTCGCGGAGATCTGGGCGGACCTGCTGGAGATGGAGAAGCCCGAGACGGCGGCCGACTTCTACCAGCTCGGCGGGAACTCGATCCTCGCGGCACAGCTGGTGTCCAGGATCAACGCCCGGTTCGGAATCCGTCTGTCCATGTCGGTCATGCGGCGTGCCCGCACCGTCGAGGCGCTCGCCCAGCAGGTGGCCGAGGCGCTACAGAACAAGGAAGGTGCATGATGCGTGTGCTGGGGATCAGTGGCCTGAACGGGTCGATCGAGTTCAAGAAGCGGCACTTGCCGGATCTGGCGGACCGGGAGTACCGCGTTGTTCAGGGCCTGGACTCAGCCGCCGCACTCGTCACCGACGGCACCGTCGTCGCGGCGGCGGCCGAGGAACGGTTCACCGGGGACAAGACCACGGGTGCCTTCCCCGTCCGCGCCATCGAGTACTGCCTCAGGGAGGCGGGAATCGCCATGCGCGACATCGATTTCGTCGCCCACGGCTTCCACTACCGGCCGTCGGAGTTCCACCAGCTGAACGAGTTCACGAACAGGCGTTTCTCCGATGTCTACGCCCCGGACGTCCAACGGGCCCTGTTGAACCACCACTGGCCCGACGTCGACTGGCAGGAGCGGTTCATCCCGGTACCCCATCACCTCGCTCACGCCGCGAGCTCCTTCTACGTGAGCGGATTCGACGAGGCACTGGTCGTCGTGGCTGACGGGATGGGCGAGACAGAGAGCATGACGGTGGCCGTGGGCCGCGGCAAGGACCTCGAGGTGCTCAGGACCGTGCCCGCGATCCACTCGCTCGGCACCCTGTACGGAGCCGTGACCCTCTACCTCGGCTTCGTCTTCGCGATGGACGAGTACAAGGTGATGGGTCTCGCCCCCTACGGCGATCCTCGTCGGTACTTCGACGAGGTGATGGAGCTGATCCGGCTCGGCCCCGACGGCACGTTCACCGTTCCGGCGCTGGGTGAGAACCGGGGCTGGCGTGAGCACGAGACGCTCGCCGGAACCCTGCGCGAACTCACCAGGCGCTTCGGCCCTCCGCGAGCCCCGGGCGCGGCCGTGGAAGAACGGCACCGGGACGTGGCGGCGGCGCTGCAGGCTGGCCTGGAGGCGGCCATGCTGCACGTCCTGCGACACTTCCGGGAGGTGACGGGCCAGCGGCGCCTCTGCCTGGCCGGAGGCGTGGCACTCAACTGCACCCTCAACGGCCTGACAGCGCGCAGCGGCTGGTTCGACGACATCTTCGTCCAACCGGCGGCCGGGGACGACGGCTCCTCGTTGGGAGCCGCCCTGTACGTCCAGGCGCAGCAGGCCGGCGTCGTCCCGGAGGCGCGCATGGGAGCGCCGTACTGGGGGCCGGGATACGACGACGATCTGGTGGGACTCGCCGTCGACAAGCGCCTGGAGTGCCCCAAGCGGCGCTATCTGTCGGACGAGGAGCTGGTGCCGGACGTGGCGACCCTGTTGGCGCGGGGGCAGGTCGTGGCGTGGTTCCAGGGACGGATGGAGTTCGGTCCCCGAGCCCTGGGAAACCGCAGCATCCTGGCCGATCCCCGCGATCCGGGCATGCGGGACCGGTTGAACGAGCTGGTCAAGCAGCGAGAGAACTTCCGCCCCTTCGCCCCCGTGGTGAGGGAAGAGGACGCCCACCGCTACTTCGACATCCCGTCCGGCATGGAGCGGGCCTACGCGCACATGCTGCTGGTCGCCAGAACCCACGAGGAACACCGCGACACGTTGCCGGCCATCACCCATGTGGACGGCACCGCGCGAGTGCAGATCCTCCGTCGGCAGGACAACGAACGGCTCTGGCGGCTCATCGGGGAATTCGGCCGCATCACCGGCGTCCCGGTCCTGCTGAACACCTCGTTCAATCTCCGTGGCCAGCCGATCATCTGTGATCCGGATGTGGCCCTGGAGACCTTCGTCCGCTCCCGGATGGATCACCTGGTGATGGGGAACTACCTCCTCAGCAGGCCGGGCGCCGCGATGCGGGACCAGAAACCCGATGTCACGGCGGGCACTCGGTGAACTCACCGGGTAGACGTCCCCCAGCTCGACCTCCCCTGCGGATCGGCGTCCTGGGGGACTCGTTCCCCGCCCCCTCGGACGACGGGATCAGGCAGGGGAGAGAGCTGGGGCACCTGCTGGGCACCAGGGGATACTCGATCCTGTACCAACCGCACGCGAGCAGCCTCAAGCAGGTGCTCGCGGAGAGCGCCGCCAGATCGGGCGCCCATGTGACGGGGTTCCTCCCGGTCGAGCCGGGTAACCGGGAGGGGCCGCCCACCCGGCACGGGGAGCTGCTGTTCGTGGTGCGCGATGCCGACCAGGCGCGGCGGATGCTTCGGCGGCAGTCGGATGCCTTCCTCGTCCTGCCCGGCGGACTTGAGACGCTCGGCGACGCCTTCCAACTCATCTCGCTCGTGGCCTCCGGCCGCGACGACAGACCTGTGGTGCTGATGGAAACGGCGCCCGCCGGAGATCTGCTCCGCGAGGCGCTGCGGAGACTGGTCGACGACGAGGTGCGTCATCACAGGTACCGGCTGGTTCACCTGGCGGGCACCCCCGCGGAAGCCCTGAGGCTCCTGGAATCCGAGCCGGTGTCCGGGCTCGCCGCGGTGTCGTCGCGCCCCGGCGACCTGCGGCGGTACTGATAGGTGCGGCCTATACGGGGCATCGATGTCTGGTCATGGACCCCCGAACGTGTGGCCCGGTTCACTGTGGCGCGAAGCCGGCGCGCGCCGACGGCGCTCGGTGCTCGCGCGATCAGGGAGGCCGCAATGACGCAAACCCGGATACCGAGCGAGCGGGACAGGCCGCGGGCGGCGCGGCGAGGCCGTGGTATCGGCAGTTGTACGTCCAGGTGCTCGTGGCGATCGTGATCGGCATCGTGTTGGGCTGGCGGTGGCCGGACGTGGGCACCGCCATGGAGCCGATCGGCACGACGTTCATCACCGCGATGAAGATGCTGATCGGCCCGATCGTGTTCCTGACCATCATCGGCGGCATAGCGGGCGTGGCGGACCTGAAGAGGGTCGGGCTCACCGGGCTCAAGGCGCTGACTACTTCCAGGTCGGCACGATCGTCGCGATGGCGGCGGGGCTGGTGGCGATCAACCTCTTCCGGCTCGGCGAGGGCGTGCACGCCGACCCGTCGGCCCTGGACACCTCCGGCGACGCGGGCGAGTACATCGAGGCGGGCGAGCGGCAGCAGTGGTGGGAGTTCCTCACCCACATCGTGCCGGACAGCTTGTTCGGCCCGTTCGTCGAAGGCGACGTCCTCCAGGTGATCTTCCTGGCGGTGATCTTCGCGATCGCGCCGAAGGCGGTGGGGAGGGCCGGGGAGCCGATCATCGAGGTGGGCCGGCTGACCGAGGTCGTCTTCAAGGTCCTGTCGTACGTCATGAAGGTCGCGCCGCTCGGGGCCTTCGGCGCGATGGCCTACGCCATCGGGCGATTCGGCCTGTCCACGCTGACCAGCCTGGGTTCGCTGATCCTTCTCTTCTACGTCACCTCCGTCGTGGTCGTACTCGGCGGCGTGCTGGCGGCGTACGTGCGGCTGAACATCTTCCAGCTCTTCCGCTACTTCAGGGAGGAGTACCTGCTGGTCCTGGGCACGTCCACCGCCGAGCCGGCGTTGCCGGGGCTGATGCGGAAGCTTCAGCACCTGGGCGTCGAAAGGTCCACCGTCGGTCTGGTGGTGCCCACGGGCTACAGCTTCACCTGGACGACGCGGCGATCTACCTCTCCCTCGCCACGCTGTACATCGCCCAGGCCACCGACACGCCGCTGTCCGTGCCCCAGCAACTCGGGCTGCTCGCCGTCATGCTGCTGACCTCCAAGGGCGCCGCGGCGTGGCGGGCGGCGGTTTCATCGCGCTCACCGCCACCCTCTCCACGGTCGGCACCGTGCCCGCCGCCGGCATCGTGCTTGTCTTCGGCATCGACAAGTTCATGTCCGAGTGCCGGGCCCTGGTGAACTTCTCGGGCAACGCCGTCGCCACCCTGTTCATCGCCCGCTGGGACGACACGCTGGATCTGGCGCCGGCCCGCGAGGTCCTCGCGGGCAGGGCGAAGGAGCCGCCGGCAGCGGCGGAGGCGGTGGGGGAAGAGAATCGGCCGGTCATGACTCGGAACGCCGAGGTGGCGTCCTGACGGCGTCCGTGCTGGCCACGCCGGACAGGTTCAGGGGTTCCCCCGGCGCCGACGACACGGTCCACGCCGTCGCCCGGCGGCCGGTAGGTTGGCCCCCCACCGCAGCCGCATCCCAGAAGGACCGGGAGGCACCCTTGGACGCCCGGCAGCTCGAGTACTTCCTGGCCATCGTCGAGCACGGCGGATTCAACAGGGCGGCCGCCGCGCTGCACGTGGCTCAGCCCTCGTTGTCGCAGGCGATGGCGAACCTGGAGGCCGACCTCGGGGTGGCGCTCTTCCACCGCGTCGGTCGGGGCGTCGTGCTCAGCGACGCGGCGCTGGAACTGTTGGAACCGAGCCGGCGTGTGCTGCGGGACCTGGCCGCCGTGCGGGACACCGCCGCCGCGCTCGCCGGGCTGCACGGCGGCACGGTCGAGGTGGCCACCATGCCTTCGCCCGGCATCGAACCGTTCACCACGCTCGTCCGCCGCTTCGCCGAGGCGCATCCTGCGGTGACCGTGAGCGCGCGGGCCGCCTTCACCCCCGACGAGGTCCTGACCCTGGTCCGCGGCGGCGCCTGCGAGCTGGGCCTGCTGGGCTCCGCCACGCCCGTGCGTCCTTCGGGTCTCGACGTCCTGCACGTCGAGGACCAGCCGTTCGTGGTGGTGGCCATGTCCGGTGGAGAGTTCGAAGACGACGTCATGGTCAGGCCGGAGGACCTGGCCGGGCAGCGGCTCGTCGCGTCCCGGCCGGGCAGCCTGATGCGCAGCCTCGTCGACGGCATCACCGCGGACGGCTCAGGCACCAGGATCGTGAGCGTCGTCGACCACCGCACGTCGATTCTGCCGCTGGTGCTCAGCGGGGTGGGGGTCGCGATCCTGCCGTCCTCCTGGACCCGGCTGGCCCGCCGTTGTGGCGCCGTCGTCGCGCCCGTCGAGCACGCCGCCCGGCTCCACGTCGCGATGGTCAGCCTGCCCGCGCACCTCACCCCGGGCGCACGGGCCCTGTTGACGCTGACCCGCGCGTACGCCCGGCGTGGGAAGCCCGAGGCCGAGGAGGCGTGACACCGATCGGCCACGCCTATACGTCGCATCGAAAGCAGGTCTTGGACGCGCCACGGCCGTCCTGTGTTGACTCAAACCGACCACACCCAGCGAGCCGGAGGCCCCCATGACCGCGCCCCACACGTTCCGCATCGCCGCGATCCCCGGCGACGGCGTCGGCAAGGAGGTCGTCGCCGCCGGGCGAGCCGTCCTGGACGCCCTCGCCGAGGACTCCAGTGGCTCGTCGAGCCCCTTCGCCTTCTCCTGGGAGGAGTTCCCCTGGGGCTGCGAGTACTACGAGCGCACCGGCACCATGATCGACGCCGACGGCCTCGAGAGGCTCAGGGACTTCGACGCCATCTACTTCGGCGCGGTCGGCTGGCCCACCGTCCCCGACCACATCAGCCTCTGGGGCCTGCGCCTGAAGATCTGCCAGAGCTTCGACCAGTGGGCCAACGTCCGCCCGGTCCACTTCCTGCCCGGCATCACCAGCCCCCTGCGCAAGGCCGACGACACCGACCTCGACTGGGTCGTCGTCCGCGAGAACAGCGAGGGCGAGTACGCCGGCCTCGGCGGGCGCAATCTCGCCGGCCGCGGCCCCGGCGGCGAAGTCGCCGTGCAGACAGCCCTGTTCACCGAAATCGGCTGCGAACGCATCATGCGCTTTGCCTTCGACCTGGCCCGCACCCGGACCCGCCGCAAGGTCTCCAGCGTCACCAAGAGCAACGCCCAGCAGTACGGCATGGTCCTGTGGGACGACGTCTTCAGGCGCGTCGCCGCCGA
This sequence comes from Streptomyces sp. 8K308, assembly GCF_004348315.1. Taxonomy (GTDB): domain Bacteria; phylum Actinomycetota; class Actinomycetes; order Streptomycetales; family Streptomycetaceae; genus Streptomyces. The sequence goes on from NZ_SMKC01000027.1 coordinate 27,502, forward strand.
CTACCCCGACGTCGAGACCGAGAGCGTCCTGGTCGACGCGATGTCGGCGAAGTTCGTCCTGCACCCAGAGGACCTCTCGGTCGTCGTCGCGTCCAACCTCAACGCCGACATCCTCTCCGACCTCGGCAGCGCCCTGGCCGGCAGTCTCGGCTTGGCCGCCAGCGCCAACCTGAACCCCGACCGCCGCTTCCCCAGCATGTTCGAGCCCGTCCACGGCTCCGCGCCCGACATCGCCGGCCGCGGCCTCGCCAACCCCATCGGCGCCGTCGGCAGTGCCGCACTGATGCTCGACCACCTCGACCTGTCCCACCAGGCGGCCCGGCTCCACCGAGCGATCGAAGCGACCACGTCCGCGTCCATCCTCACCAGGGACGTCGGCGGCACCGCCACCACCGAGGACGTCACCAAGGCCCTGATCGACGCGCTGAACGCCTGACGACGGGGCGCCCGCCGAGCTCCAGCGCGGTGGCCACGGCCGCGGTCCGCGTCGCTCGTGGCGCGCACGCCCCGGGCCACGCCGGGCGCTCCTGAGAGGGTGTACCGCATGGCCGACATGGTGGAACTCAGACAACTGCGGTACTTCCTCGCGGTGGCGGAGGAGCTGAGCGTCACGGCGGCGGCCCGGCGCTTCCACATGGCGCAGCCGGCGCTCAGCCAGGCGATTACCAAACTGGAGCGCCAGCTGGGCGTGGCCCTCTTCGACCGGGCGGGTGGCCGGCTGCGCCTGACCGCCGCCGGCCGGCTGCTGGTTCCCGAGGCCGGGGCCCTGGTCGAGCGGGCCCGGGAGGTGACCGAGCTCGTGCCCCGCGCCCAGGGCCCCGAGCCGACGGTGCTGCGCGTCGGCTCCATCACCTCCGCCGTCTCCGGGCTGCTGCCCCGGGTGCTGCCCGCCTTCCTCGCCGCGCACCCCTGGGTGGTGCCCCGCGTGTCCGAGCTGGGGCAACGGGCACAGCTCGCGGCTCTGCGGGCGGGCGACATCGACCTCGGCGTCTGCCGCCTGGCCGGCGCCGAGCCCGGCACCGGTGCCGAGGTGCTGCCACTTTTCGACGAGCCGCTGCGCTGTGCCGTGCCCGCGAGCCACCCGCTCGCCGCCTGCGGGCCCCTGTCGTTGGGCGAGCTGGCCGGGCGTGACCTGGTCGGGTTCCCGCGCTCGTTGGCGCCGGTGGCCTACGACACGATCGTCGCGGTGTGCATGCGGGCCGGGTTCTCGCCGCGGTTCGGCCACGAGGTGCACAACGACCAGGCCATCCTGGGCCTGGTCGCGTGCGGCCTCGGGCTCGCCCTGGTGCCCGAGCTGACGACCCGGATGACGATGCCGGGCGTGGTCTACCTGCGGATCGTCGAGGAGTACGCCGTGACCCCCCTGTCGGTCGTGGTCAGCGCAGCGGGCCCGCCGGAGGCGGCGCTGCTGCTGCGCGAGGCACTCAGCCGGGCTTTCCCGCCGGCCGGGTGAGGAGCCGGGACGCCGTCATGTTGGCGACATCGAAGCCGGTGCCGCGCTCCAGGGTGAGCTCGGCGGCGATCTGGCCGAACGCCGGGGCCAGCTTGAAGCCATGTCCTGAGAAGCCGGCCAGCACCACGGCGCGGTCCGTTCCGGGGAGTCGGTCCACGACGGCGGTGCGGTCCCGCGTGTAGGCGTCCAGGTAGACGGCGTACCTGACCGGGTCGGGGTGCAGCCCTGGCAGCAGGCGGCGCACCGCCTCGCCCACCGGGCGCAGCCTGGCCTCGTCGAAGTCCCGCGTGAACGACTCGGGCCCCGGCAGGTCGCCCCACGCGTCGGCGAAGCCGGTCTTGACGGACATGCCGTCCAGCATCGGCACGCCGAACAGGTGCGTGCCGTCGGTGTCGCGGATGAACGCGGGGAACCGCTCGGGGGCATACGGCGCCGGGTCCGTGGGGGCGAACCAGGTCAGGACGATCGGCTTGACGGTGAGGTGCCCGGCCAGGGAGGGGACGAGCCGCTCGGTCCAGGGGCCGGCGGTGAGGACGACCCGGCCGACGGTGTACTCCGTGCCCGCCGCGGTGATCAGGACCCGGTCGTCCTCGGGGCGCACGCTCTCCACCGGGGTGTGGTCGAAAAGCCGGGCGCCGTGCCGGCGTGCCTGGCCACAGGCGGCCAGCACGGCGAGTTCGGGGCGCAGCACCCCGCCCATCGTGTCCAGGACGCCGATCTCCCCTTCGCGGGGCAGGTGTTGCGGGTACCGGGCGGCGAGCTGATCGTGGTCAAGGATTTCGTGGTCGAGGCCGTGCTCGTCGACCGACCGCCGGACGTTGCGCATGGGCGGCAGCTTGGGCAGGCCGATGGAGAGGCAGCCGGTGGCGTGGAACAGCGGCAGACCGCTCGCCGCCGCCAGCTCCGTCCACAGCGCCCTGGCGCTCCGGAGCATCGGGACGTAGCCGGCGCCCTCGTGGTAGGCCATGCGGAAGAGCCGGGACTCGCCGGCCGAGGCACCCCGGTCGTGGGCCAGTCCGTACCGCTCGAAGCCGAGGACCGAGGCCCCCGTGCGGGCGAGCCGCCAGGCAGTCATGGATCCCATGGCTCCCAGGCCGATGACCGCTACGTCGGCGTCCATAGAAGCTTCCTTCGGTTCGAGGCGTTCTCGGGGGGGGTGCGGGCGAGTGGGGCCGCGGGGGTCAGGAGGTTCGTTGGCGCACGGTGTCGGGTGCGGCGGCGCCGGTCGATCGCCGCCAGCCGCCGCGGGCGAGGAGTAGCGCGGCCGCCGTGGCAAGCAGCCCGAGCGCGGTCCAGCCACCGGCCAGGGCCCACGCCGCACCGGCCGCGACGATGGTGGGGGTGAGCGTGACGGTCAGGGTCTCGATGGGGGCGAGCGGCAGGTAGGCGAGGCCGAACTCGTCGAGGGTGCGCGATTCCAGCTTCGGGTCGCTCATCCGCAGCAGGGCGATGCCGGTGGAGACGGACCCGGTGGCCCAGCCCCAGGTGAACAGCGCCCGCTCGAACCAGTCACGCTCGAACACGCGGGGCGCGACGACCAGGAAGAGCACCAGGCAGACGGCAAGACCGAGGACGAAGAGCAGGATGAGTGGCGAGACGTAGTCGGCGACGAAGCTGGGCACGATGGACGCGATGCCGCAGACGATCAGCACGTCGGTCGCGGTGCCGGAGACACTTCTGATCGTTCGTGGGTCGACGTAGTGCCAGGCCGGGGTGCGGCTGCCAGCCAGCCGGAGCAGCAGGCCGACGACGAAGGCCAGCGCGAACACCGGAACGGCGAAGTCGGGGTAGAGGTCGCCGGCCCACTCGGCTAGTCCGTAGGCGGCCGCGGACACGGCGGCCACCAGCGACAGTTGCAGGGCCAGCGGCTCGATGGAGACGGCGGAGGTGGTGGCGGTGCCGGTCGAGGTGCGGTCGGCGGGTTCCCTGACGAGGCCGGAGCGCAGTTCCTCCGGGAGGCTGGCGAAGGTGCCCACGCCCTTGGCGTGGCCGCGGCGCGCGCCCCAGTTGGTGATCACGATGCCGCCGACGATTCCGACGAGCATGCCGACGGTGGCCGAGGTGAATCCCAGGGAGCTGGCCTGCTGCCAGCCGTCCTCCTCGAAGGCCGAGCCGAGCGCGGCGGCGGTGCCGAAGCCACCGGCCCAGCCGGCGAACAACAGCGTGCCGAACGCTTCAGGAGTGCCCCACATCGGCCCGAGGAATATGAGCGCGAAAACCAGGCCGAGGCCGACCTGGATCGTGTAACTGCCGATCGAGTAGAGCGAGAAGGAGCCGGTCGATTTTCCGAACGTGCCGAATCCGGAGTCATTCGACAACGCGAGGCACGCGAACACGATGACGATCAGCACGGAGGCGTAGGTGCCGAGTTGGTCGGAGAACGGCAGGAGGTCGAGCGCCTCAGGGCCGAGCAACAGCCCCAGGCCGCCGGCCAGCACGCTCGACGGGAGCATCAGGCGCTGGACGATCACCAGGCGCGCGCGGAGCAGGGCGCCGACGACGAGCAGTGCCGCGACGAGTCCCGCATCGCCCAACAGCGACCAGGGGGTGTATTCCATCCGTTTACTCCTCCGCCACGCGCCTTTCCCTTAGCCAGGATTTCTATCAGCAGACGCGCGACGAGGGAAAGGGAACGGCCTATACGAACAGCCGGATAAGGCTATATGCGGCGGTTATGGCGGGAAATACTGACGGGCATGTCATCGACCGGAAACATCGGTGTGCCAGCTGGCGCACCGCCACGCGCCTGGCCAGGCCAGGCCACTCAGCACCCGCGATCCGCGAAACGTCGTCGCGTCGGCCCGCTCACGGGGCGGGGCAGGATGGCAACCTGTGGTCGGCGTAGGTGGACTGCCACACGGCGGGGTGTTTCAAGCGACCATTGACGAAAGAGCCGCACTCCATGGCCCCGGTCCATGAGCGGCCGTCGGGGTGGTGGACGACTTCATCGAAGCGCGGCCGCAGGCCGTGCTCGGCCAGCAGGTCCGCCACGATCCCGTCGAGCCGCTCACGGTGTTCCTGGGCCGGGCCCCTATGTACGCCTCGCGGACCTCTTCGGGCTCGCCGGCGAGGACCTGATCCATGCCGCTCGCGGATGTACCGCTTGAGGTTGACGTGGTCCATGAACACCTCGCTCACGCCCGCGTCGACGAGCCGCTCGAAGAGGGCCTCCAGGAGCTCGGGCTGGGTGGCGAAGTGGGGCAGGAGCGGGCCGAGGAAGGCATATGTGGGGATGCCGGCGTCCTTGAGTTCCCCGAGCGGGTGCAGCAAGCAGTAGGCGCAGCCCAGTACGCAGCGGTGTAGGGGGTGATGACGCCGTCGTTCGATATCCGGCCGGCCGCCTGCCGCGCTCCGACCGGATCACCACTCCGGCGGATCGGCCGCGTCAGCGGAGCGCCGAGAGCAGGCCAGCCGGTGGGCATTCGTCCGGTCGGTGAAGGCGAACCCGACCACAGACGCGCCGTGCGTGTCGATATGGTTTTGGACTCGATCTCAGCGCCCGTACAGTGCCGCAGCTGGCCCTCGATCACCGCCGGCTGGTGTCTGAGCCAGGGGTGTCTCTTCAATCATGAGTGTCAGGTGCGGCCGGAGGTGTCTGCCCCCAGCCGTGCTCGACCGACGGGCGGCATCTGTCGGGATCGTCGCCCGCGCTGATGAACAGTGCGGTCAGCATGGGCACGGCGTGGGCGAGCGCCTGGGGTGGCAAGGGGCCTGTGGTGACGAGTGAGGCGAGTCCGTGACCGATCGTCCAGCTCTGTGTTGCCAGGTCAAGCGGGTCCACGTCGCCATGGAAGCGACCGGCCGTCTTGGCCCGTTCGACGGCGCGGACGAGGAAGTGCAGGGCTTCGTCCGCCGCATCGGCGTCCTCGAGTTCGAAGCCCGCGTCGAACATGACGCGGTACAGGTCGGGACTCTCCAGCGCGTTGGCCAGGTAGGCGGCCCCCAGGGCGGCGAGGTCTCGCACCGGGTCCGTGGTCGTCGAGACGGCCGCGAGTTTGGCGGCCAGGCGGGTGAAGCCTTCCTGCCGCAGTGCTTTCCACAGGCCGTCCATGCTGCCGAAGTAGGTGTAGATGGCCATCGTCGACACGCCGGTTCCGGCGACCAGTGTGCGGAGTGTGACCGGGTGCCGGTTCCGGAGCATGTACGCGGCCCGGTCCAGCAGTTGGGAGCGGACAGTGGGGTCTTTCATCCTGGCCATGGCGCCACAATACATAGCATCGCTATACTTTCGCGGAACACTGATCTTGTCGCCCTTGACGCCAAGGAGTCCCAATGACGATGTCAAGCCGCCGTCGTGACCGGTGGGGCGGAGGTGAACGCCCGGTTGTCGCGCAGGAGTGCCCACAGAACGCTGGCCCGTCACCGCGCCATGGCGATGACGGCCCAGACCTGAGCCTTCCGCTTGCTCACTCGCCCCTCCTCGCAACGTCCGGTCTGCCGTCGGCCCGAGGAACACCCCGCTGCCATCTCCGTAATCAGCGACCGCACGAAGCGCGCACATCTCAATCAGCAGCCAGGGCGCCCCGGAGAGCCGGACGGCCACTCCTTGGAAGCCACTGAAGGCAAGAAGCCATAAGAGTTTGTCTCATGTGGTGATCTTGGCCAGCTTCTTGTAGCAGGTCAGAGCCGCTGCGAGTCCGAGGAAGGCCAGGAAGTGTGTGGCTTTCCGTTCGTATCGGACGGTGAGGCGGCGGTAGCCGAAGAGCCAGGAGATCGACCGTTCGATCTTCCAGCGGTGTCGGCCGAGGCGTTCGCTGGACTCGATGCCTGGCCGCGCGATGCGCGGGACGATGTTGCGGCCGCGTAGCCACCTCAGGTGCTCAGCCGAGTGGTAGGCCTTGTCTGCACGGAGCTTGGCGGGGCGGCGCCGGCGCGGACCGCGCCGCGACCGGATCGCGGGTATGCCCAGGATCAGCGGCAGCAGGGCTTGACTGTCGTGGGCATTGGCACCGGACACACCGAGCGCCAGAGGTAAGCCCTGGGCGTCGGAGAGGACGTGCAGTTTTGGTGTCCGGCTTGGCGAAGCGGAACTCCTTGCCGTACTTCGGTGGCCTGCCGCCTTGGCGCGGCGAGACCCACGGCGTGGGGACGGGCTTGCGCATCACCCGGTCCGACCGCAGCCGCCCGAGGACCTCCACCGGCAGGCCGTCCAGGAGGAAGGCCATGCGTGGGGCGTCGTAGCCGGCGTCGAAGACGACGAGGATGTCGCGGTCGCCCTCGCGCCAGCGGCCTGCGGCGATGAGGTCCTTCACCACCCGGCGGACCTGGCGGGCGGTGACCTCGGCGACGATCGTCCTAGGGCCCGAGACGGCGTCCAGCAGCTGACACCACGAGGTGCGGCCCGACTCCAGCGCGGCGACGAACGAGTACGGCCACCCGGGGATCATCAGGTGCTGCTCCCGGCTACGGCCGTACTCGTGGCAGAACAGCCGATTCGCGCTGGTAGGGGCATCCGGCCGGAGCCAGTTGCTCACGTCCACGGCCAGCACCAGCCGCCCGTTTGCGGCCTCGGGCTGCGACACGCTCGCCAGCAGTCGCCGCAGCCCGTTCGTATCGATCCGCCCGCGGTTCAGCGCGTCATACATCGCGCCGGTGCTCAGCCACCAGCGTCAAGTCCACCGGAGAGATCACGGGGCCGTCCGCGCACAACAACGCGTCGGCAAGTTCGAACAGCTCGTCCCCCGTGCGGTCAGGCAGGCATAGAAGTCGTCCCGGAAGTGTGACGCAAGAGTGGACGGCTCCCGCTGGGCGTCGTGATGCAACAGGGTCATTCCCCAACGGCCTTGGATCTGGTCATGTGTGCCTTTGGTCGGAGCACAGAATCGGACGAAGGCCGTATTCACAACCGGCGATCCCACTCCGAGAAATCACGTGCGGGCAGCGTTCGGGACTCTTCGTCCCGGGGCCAGTTGGCCTGGCTGGGAGTCCGGGGCGCCTCAGGCCAGGGACTCGAAGTATGCCTTCTGCGCCGGGTAGTAGTCCTCGAAGTCGGGCCGGGGCTCGCCTGTGCGCGCTGCGGTGAGCATGTCTAGGTAGTACTCCCAACCCGGGCCGGTCTCGCCGAGGTGCTCGGTGGAGGCAAGGTGATGGACCAGGCGGAGCTCAGTGGTGCCGCCGGTCTCGGCAAGTAGCAGCTCCATCGGCCAGGAGCCGGCCTCGTCCTCCATCGCGACGGCGAGCCGGTGCGGTGGTTCGCAGGCTTCGATCCGCATCGGGCACCAAGGCGCCGACTCCTCGAACGTCATCTGCACCTCGACGGTGCGGCCGGGCGCCGGCTGGCCGCGCCACGGGCCGAACCAGCGGGCGGTGCGCTCCGACTCAGTGACACTCGCCCAGACGTCGTCGACGCGGGCGCGGTAGGTGCGGGTGAGGATCAGGTCGTATCCCGTTGGCGTAGGTACGAGCCGTCCGGTGGGCTCAAGGGTCATGCCGTGTCCTCCTGGGAGTGGTGCGTGATGCACGGGGTGCTTGTGGGCTCCGCCCGGCTTCGGTCCCGCCGGGTGCGGTGGACCTCGGTCTCCAGCGCTGCCAAGCGCTGCGACCAGTCGGACCGCTGAGCGTCGAACTGGGCGAGCCATCTGGCGAGGTGGCCCAGCCGGGAGTGGACGAGCGAGTAGCGCCGGTGGCGTCCGACCTGCTCGTCCCTGACCAGGCCGCTTTCACGCAGCACGCGCAGATGACGACTCACCGCAGGCCGGCTGATGGTGAACGGTGCAGCGATCTCGCCCGCCGTCAGCGGGGTGTGGCACAACATGACCAGAATCTCCCGGCGCACCGGATCAGCGATGGCATCGGCCACCTCGGTCAGTTCGTCCACCCTTGAAGCGTAACCTACAGGTTACGCTTCAAGCCAGCCCTCAACCTTGGCTTCAAAGCCTGATAGGCCCACGCCGAGGCATCGCACACAGGCCACCCCCTGTCACCATGCGTGACTTCCGAGCGCGTCAGCACAGGCGGCGCCTTGAACGGACGTTAAAAAGCAAGCTGAGCCTGCGCGGCCTCCTGGAGGGAGCGGCGCAGGCTCATGATGGCGGGCTGACCACCATGATTCACAACGCCGCCGATCGGTTCACCGCCCCTACGTCTCCTGGCTTGTGTTCACCCGGATCGAGGCGTGTCCCAGAGATCACAGTTGTGGGCGGTACTCAGGTCGATCGTCTCCGTGTCGTCCGGGGTCAGGCTGAGCGCGCCGTCGGGACTGTCGGTGGTGCCGAAACGGGGCCAGGGTGGGCTGTCCGTGCCGTTGGGGTCGCCGGTGCGGATGAATCGAGTCCGGGCTGATGAGTTGGTCGGCTAGGGGCTGTTGCTCGGCGGTGGGTTCTGGGTGGTCGGGGAAGTCGAACAGGTAGCTGATCTCTGCTCCGTGTGCGGTGGCGGGTCGAACGTACCCGGGGAGTGGCTGCCCGCTGGGGGGGCGGCGCTGAGGGGTCGGTGAAGACGTAGGCGTAGGTCGGCGCCTCGCGTGCGTAGGTGGCGGGCGGACTCCCTCGTGGGGCAGATCCAGTCGCGGTCGCTGAACACCCGGCTGGCCGCTGCGGTGGGCGAGGGGAAGTCTCCTACCGGGTAGCGTCTTTCAACGTCGGACGCGGCCTGGTCGAAGGCGATGTCGAGCAGCTCTGAGTACTGGTCGGTGGTGATGCCCTCGGGATAGGCGGTCAGGATGAACTCGACGTGCTCGTCCCGGGCGTTGCCCCGGAGGAGCGGAACGGCGGCCTGGCTTCCCTCGGCGAACGCCCGGGCCGGTTCCGCCGGTACGAGGTCGGTGCCGTAGGCGACGAGCGGGGACATCATGGTGTAGGGCAACAGCTCGTCCGCGGGCTTCTCGCGCAGGCAGGCCACGTCCGGGCAGGACAACTCCTCGGCCAGTGCCTGGCCGGTGCCCTGGATGGTGCTGATCGGGTGCCAGGACGATATGGCGTCGACGCCCTCGCCGATCGCGCCCGCCGGATGGCCGGTCAGGCAGGACCCGCTGTGCACGATCGCCCGCTGGAACAGCCCCTCGGCCGCGGGCGAGGTCATGAGGGTGCAGGCGCTCATGCCGCCGGCGGACGCCCCGGCCAGGGTGACCTGTGCCGGGTCGCCACCGAGCTCGGCGATGTTGTCGCGGACCCAGCGCACCGCCGCTGCCTGGTCCTGCAGTCCGAAGTTACTGTCGTTCCCGAGCTCGGAGTGTGCGAAGAAGCCGAACACCCCGAGCCGGTAGTTGACCGTCACGACCACGACGTCCCCGGCCTCGACCAGTCTGGTCGGATCGTGAATCGAACCGGCGCCGGTGACGAACCCGCCGCCGGGCAGCCACACCATGACCGGCCTTCCCGCGCCGCCGTCGGCCGGGGCGGTCACCTCCAGGGGCAAACAGTCCTCGCTCCGCGGCGTGTCCGCCGGCATGTCGGGAGCCTCCGGCTGCGCGCACACCGGCTCCGCGGCGGTCGCGTCCCTGATACCCGTCCAGGGGCTCGCCGGCTGCGGCGGCTGCCACCGCCGCTCACCGAGCGGCGGCGCGGCGTAAGGGATGCCAAGGAACCGGCGTATCCCATCCTGCTCCACCCCTCGAACGCTGCCCGAGGTCGTCATCGCCGTCGGCGCCGGCTCCCGGTCATCCTCCGGCGGCGAGGAGCATGCCGCCAGCGCGGACACCGTGGCCAGCGGGCGAGCAGCCACGCGATCGATCGTCGCGCGCCGGTCACACGCCCGTGCCCGACTTCTTCGCGGCCTCGCTCGCCCACCGGGCGAGCAGTGCGCCGGCGACGGCCATCAGCGCATAGCACGCCAGTCGAACGCCGGAGCCACCGGGCGTCCAGCCGAGCACCCCTGCGTTGTCGTGGTCGACCAGCAGGCGGATGCCGCCCTGGGCCCCGACCGCTAGCAGGACCATGCCCACGACCAGCCCCGTGATGTCCCTCGCGCTCATGCCGCTCCCCTCCCTTTGTGGTTCAGTCGAACCATAACAGCTTTCTGGTACGATCGCACCACAACGTTGGGCGGGGTGGGATTCCGCAGCGGCGTGAAGGAGCGGACGGCATGCCTCGACAGGTGAACCACGAGCAACGCCGTCGCCAGATCGCCGAGGCCGTGTGGCGGCTGGCCACCCGGCGCGGTCTCGAGGACGTCACCCTGCGGCAGGTCGCCGCCGAGGCCGGCGTCTCGGCACGCCTCCTGCAGTACTACTTCGGCACGCGTGACCAACTGCTGCTCGGCGCCCTGGAGATCCTCAACACCGACGCCGAACGTCGGGCCCGCGAGCGCCTGGAGGCCCTGGGCGAGAACCCGGGTATGCGCGCGCTCGTGCGCGGCGTGCTGCTGGAGATGCTGCCGCTGGACGACGAACGCCGCAGCAGACACGTGGTGTACGCGGCCTACTTCGTCCGCTTCCTCACCGAACCCGCCCTCGCCGCCGTGGCCCGCGAGGCACCCCCCGCCCTCGAGGACTTGATCGGCGGGCTGATCACCCAGGCTCAGGAGCTCGGTCAGGCTCGGCCCGACATCGACCCCATCGCCGAGTCCGCACTTCTCCTCGCCAGCGCCGAGGGACTGCAGACGACCGTCCTCCTCGGTCAGCGCAGCCCGGAACGGGCCATCGAGCTGCTCGACCACCAACTGGACCGCGTCTTCACCGAGACCACCGACGACTGACCGACCACCTGCGGTCGACGATCGCCCGCCTGCGCCGGCCCAACCGCTCGCTGGACCGGCCTTTTCGGCGGGAGGCCAGCGAACCGCTCATCGTAAACAGGCTGAACGCCCTCTCGGGTTGGTCCTCTCGGCGGCATGCACCGTCATCCCGGTAACGGGCGGGTGCCCAGGCCGATGACCGGCAACGGAGAGGCGGTGCCGATCAGTCCCGGTGGCGAGAGTGAGAGAGACCTGTTGTGCGGACGTCGGCCAGCCGCGGTTCCCCGACGATCTGGCGGAGCTGTTCCGCGGCGCTGGTGCCGCCGACGGCGCCGTAGGAGACGAACCCGGCGTCCCTGTTCATTTGGCGTACACGTGGTCGAGGGCGTTCTTGAGCACACGCCGGGGATGCTGTGGTTGTACTCGGGCGTGACGATGACGTACCCGTCGAAGGGGTGCTCGTTCTGGTTCTGGCCCGTCGACGGGGCAGCGACTCGTCGAGGTGGGGCAGGGGGTGATCGCGCGGATCGACCAGTTGGCGGTCGGCGTCGCCGCGCCGGCGGGCGATGCCGTGCACCTACGGGGCGACCTGTTCGCCGTCGCGGTTGGGGCGGGTACCGCCGGCGGGTGGTGGCATGCCGGACGGTGGGTGTCGGCGAACTGCTGTCCGTGGG
>NZ_SMKC01000280.1 GCF_004348315.1 Streptomyces sp. 8K308
GCGGGTGGGTGGGGAACGAACCCCGCGCGGAGCGACGGCGCGCGGCGCCGCACCTCGCCGCCCCGCCCCGCGCGGAGCGCCAGCGCGGCGGCGTGGCGAGGCGCTGAGGCCGCCAGGCCGGAATCGCGGAGCGGCCCGCCCCCGCACGGTCATAGGATTGGGGCCGCAAACCCAGCCCGCGACGAGCAAGAGGATCGCCACATGCCTGGCATCACGCGCGAGGAGGTCGCCCACCTCGCCCGGCTGGCGCGTCTGGAGCTGACCGACGAGGAGCTCGACCACTTCGCCGGACAGCTCGACGACATCATCGGCGCGGTCGCCCGCGTCGCCGATGTCGCCGCCGAGGACGTTCCGCCGACCTCCCACCCGCTGCCGCTCACCAACGTGATGCGCCCCGACGAGGTCAGGCCGAGCCTGACCCCGCAGCAGGCGCTCTCCGGTGCCCCCGCGCACGAGCAGCAGCGTTTCAAGGTGCCGCAGATCCTGGGGGAGGAGTGACCACCGTGGCCGATCTGATCCGTCTCACCGCCGCCGAGTTGGCCGCCCGCGTCGCCGCCGGCGACGTCAGCGCCGTCGAGGTCGCCGAGGCTCACCTCGCGCGGATCGACGCCGTCGACGAGAAGGTGCACGCCTTCCTGCACGTGGACCGCGAGGGCGCGCTCGCCCAGGCCCGTGCCGTGGACGAGAAGCGGGCCAACGGCGAGCCGCTCGGCCCGCTGGCCGGCGTGCCGCTCGCGCTCAAGGACATCTTCACCACCGAGGGCGTGCCCACCACCGTCGGGTCGAAGATCCTCGAGGGCTGGATCCCGCCCTACGACGCGACCGTGACGAAGCGTCTGAAGGCCGCCGGCGTCGTCATCCTCGGCAAGACCAACATGGACGAGTTCGCCATGGGTTCGTCCACCGAGAACAGCGCCTTCGGCCCGACCGGCAACCCGTGGGACCTGACGAGGATCCCCGGCGGCTCCGGCGGCGGGTCCGCGGCCTCGCTCGCCTCGTTCCAGGCCCCGCTCGCCATCGGCACCGACACCGGCGGCTCGATCCGCCAGCCGGCGGCCGTCACCGGCACGGTCGGCGTCAAGCCGACCTACGGCGGCGTCTCCCGCTACGGCATGGTGGCCTTCTCGTCCTCCCTCGACCAGGGCGGGCCCTGCGCCCGCACCGTGCTCGACGCCGCGCTGCTGCACGAGGTGATCGCCGGCCACGACCCGCTCGACTCGACGTCGATCGACGCGTCCGTGCCGCCGGTCGTCGAGGCCGCCCGCACCGGCTCGGTGGCCGGCCTGCGGGTGGGCGTGGTCCGGGAGTTCCGTGGCGAGGGCTTCCAGCAGGGCGTGCTGAACCGCTTCGACGAGTCCGTCGAACTGCTGCGCGGGCTCGGTGCCACGATCGTGGAGCTGTCCTGCCCCTCGTTCGACAAGGCGCTCGCCGCGTACTACCTGATCGCGCCGTCCGAGTGCTCGTCGAACCTGGCCCGGTTCGACGCCATGCGCTACGGCCTGCGCGTCGGGGACGACGGCACCAGGTCGGCCGAGGAGGTCACCTCACTCACCCGCGAGTCCGGCTTCGGCCCCGAGGTGAAGCGACGGATCATGCTGGGCACCTACGCCCTGTCCTCCGGCTACTACGACGCCTACTACGGCAGCGCCCAGAAGGTGCGCACCCTGGTCGCCCGCGACTTCGACCGGGCCTTCGCGCAGGTGGACGTCGTGGTGTCGCCGACCACCCCGACCACCGCGTTCCCGATCGGGGAGCGGGTAGACGACCCGATGGCGATGTACCTCGCCGACCTGTGCACCATCCCGGTGAACCTGGCCGGCAACGCCGCGATGTCCCTGCCCTGCGGTCTGGCCGACGAGGACGGGCTTCCGGTGGGTCTTCAGATCATCGCTCCGGCGCTGGCCGACGATCGGTTGTACCGCGTCGGAGCGGCGGTGGAGGCCGAGTTCCAGGCACGCTGGGGACATCCGATCCTGGAGGAGGCACCCGCGCTATGAGCATCGGCAAGAAGAAGCCGAAGTCCAAGGCCAGCACCTACCTGTCCATCGGCACCACGCTGTTCGGCGTGGTCAGCGTCTCCCGCCAGCTGCGCGAGGCCCGCAGCGAGGGCGACAAGCTCAGGCTCGCCGACGCCCTCGTCTCGGCCGCCTCGATCGTCACCGGCGTCGCGCTGCTCGCCCGCGAGCTGCGCAGGATGGCGCGGGACGAGGGCGACGTCCTCGCCGACGAGCGCGACTGAGCCGCGGTACGCCACGCACGCATCCGGAAGGTACTTCTCCCGTGACCGTCACTGACCTGGTGTCGTACGAGGACGCGCTCGCGTCCTACGACCCCGTCATGGGCCTCGAGGTCCATGTCGAGCTCGGCACCAAGACCAAGATGTTCTGCGGCTGCGCCACCACGCTGGGCGCGGAGCCCAACTCGCAGACCTGTCCCACCTGCCTCGGCCTGCCGGGCTCGCTGCCGGTCGTCAACGCGACCGGCGTCGAGTCCGCCGTTCGGATCGGTCTCGCCCTCAACTGCGAGATCGCCGAATGGTGCCGCTTCGCCCGGAAGAACTACTTCTATCCGGACATGCCGAAGAACTTCCAGACCTCCCAGTACGACGAGCCCATCGCGTTCGACGGCTACCTGGACGTCCAGCTGGCCGACGGCGAGGTCTTCCGGGTCGGCATCGAGCGCGCCCACATGGAGGAGGACACCGGCAAGTCCACCCACATCGGCGGCGCGACCGGGCGCATCCACGGCGCCCGGCACTCGCTGCTCGACTACAACCGGGCCGGCATCCCGCTGATCGAGATCGTCACCAAGCCGATCGTCGGCGCCGGCGACCGCGCTCCCGAGGTGGCCCGCGCCTACGTCGCCGAGCTGCGCGAGCTCATCAGGGCCCTCGGCGTCTCCGAGGCCCGGATGGAGATGGGCCAGCTGCGCTGCGACGTCAACGTGTCACTCCGCCCACACGGCCAGGAGGCCTTCGGCACCCGCAGTGAGACCAAGAACGTCAACTCGCTGCGCAGCGTGGAGCGCGCCGTCAGGTTCGAGATCCAGCGGCACGCGGCCGTGCTCGGCGACGGTGGCACGATCGTGCAGGAGACCCGCCACTTCCACGAGGACAACGGCACCACCACCTCGGGCCGGGTCAAGGAGGAGGCGGAGGACTACCGCTACTTCCCCGAGCCCGACCTGGTGCCGATCGCCCCCGAACGCGAGTGGGTGGAGCGGCTGCGCGCCGAGCTGCCCGAGACCCCGCTGGCCAGGCGGAACCGGCTGCGCGATGAGTGGGGCGTCTCGGCGCACGAGATGCAGTCGGTGCTCAACGCGGGCGCGGTCGAGCCGATCGTCGCCACCATCGAGGCCGGTGCCGACGCGGCCGCGGCCCGCAAGTGGTGGCTCGGCGAGCTCGCCCGCCGGGCAAACGAGCAGGGCGTCGAGCTCGCCTCGCTGCCGATCACCCCGGCGCAGGTGGCGAGGGTTGCGACGCTGGTGGCCGCCGGCGAGCTCAACGACAAGCTGGGCCGGCAGGTCATTGACGGCGTGCTGGCGGGCGAGGGCGATCCCGACGTGATCGTCGAGCAGCGCGGGCTGCGCATCGTCAAGGACGAGGGCGCGCTCGGCGCCGCCGTCGACGAGGCGATCGCCGCCAATCCGGCCGTCGCGGACAAGGTGCGGGGCGGCAAGACGGCGGCGGCCGGCGCGCTGGTCGGCGCGGTGATGAAGGCCACCAGGGGGCAGGCCGACGCGGCCAGGGCCCGCGAGCTGATCCTGGAGCGGCTCGGCGTCACCGAGTAAGGCAGCTCCGCCGCGTCTGAGGCGGAGCGAGGCCGTGTCTAAGGCCCCCGGCGTGCGCCGGGGGCCTTCGCACTAAGCGCGTGGGCGGCAGGGAACGCGGCGATCGCCCGATGCGCGCGGGACCCCTGGGAGAGGAGCGTTGGGGCTGCTGGCAGGCAGCGGAATCCCAGGGAGGGAACCAGGATGACCGGACTCGAGCAGCTGCTCGGGCAGGAGCTCCATCGACAGCGCGCCGCCGACCTCGAGCGGGCGGCCGAGGAACAGCGGGCGTCCCGGGCAGCCAGGGCCGCCCGTGACGAGGAACGGCGCACCGGGGAGGCGGGTGAGCCGGCGTCCGCCCGGGGCACGGGGCGCCGGGGTCGGATCGCGGTGGCGTGAGCGTCGGGCCGGCGGTCGGGGCTCTGCCCGTGGCGATAAGCGGTACCGGGCCGTCGGTCCGGCATGCCATTCTCGGTGCTGTGGAGAGCCGTCGGGTCAGTCCCGTTTTCGTGGGCCGCGCGAGCGAGTTGGCCGAGCTGACGGCCGGCCTCGCCCGCGCCGGGCGCGGCGAGCCACAGGCGTTCGTGATCGGCGGCGAGGCCGGCATCGGCAAGTCGCGCCTGCTGGACGAGGTGCTGGCGGCGGCCAGGGCCGCCGGCGCCGTCACGGCGGTCGGCTCCTGCGTCGAGCTCGGCGCGGACGGCCTGCCGTTCGCGCCGGTGGCCGCCGTGCTGCGCTCGCTGCACCGGCAGCTGGGGCCTCGGCTGGCCGAGGCGGCGACCGGGCAGCTCGGGGAGCTGGCCCGGCTGCTGCCCGAGCTCGGCGAGGAGGCACGCCCGGCCTCGGGGGACACCCTTGACCGGGTGCGGCTCTTCGAGCTGACGGCCCGGCTGCTCGAGCGGCTGGCCACCGACCGGTGTCTCGTGGTGGCCGTCGAGGACCTGCACTGGTCGGACCGCTCCACCCGGGAGCTCCTCGGCTACCTGTTCCGCTCGGTGCAGCGCAGCCGCCTCGTGTTGCTCGCCACCTACCGCGCCGACGACCTGCACCGTCGCCACCCGCTGCGGCCGTTCCTCGCGGAGCTCGACCGGCTGCGCTCGGTCCGGCGGATCGAGCTGTCCCGGCTGAGCGACGCCGAGGTGGCGGCGCAGATGGCCGGGATCACGGGCGGGACGCCGGAGCCGGCGCTGGCCCGCTCGGTGTTCGAGCGCTCGGAGGGCAACCCGTTCTTCGTCGAGGAGCTGACGGCCAACGGCGGCGCCGGGCGTGGCCTCAGCGAGTCCCTGCGCGACCTGCTGCTGGTGCGGGTCGAGGCGCTGCCCGAGGTGGTTCAGGAGCTGCTGCGGGTCGTGGCGGAGGCGGGCTCGTCCGTGGAGCACGCGCTGCTCGCCGAGGTGGCGGGGTTGCCGGAGCCTGAGCTGCTCGCCGCGCTGCGGGCCGCCGTCGGGACGTACCTGCTGGTGCCCACGGAGGACGGCGACGGCTACCGCTTCCGGCATGCGCTGATGCGCGAGGCCGTGGTGGACGACCTGCTGCCGGGCGAGCGGGCCAGGCTCAACCGCCGCTTCGCGGAGGCGTTGGAGGCCGAGCGCGGCCTGGTGCCGGCTGGTGAGCGGGCGGCCCGTCTCGCGAGCTACTGGTTCCACGCCGGGGACGGCGCCAAGGCGCTCCCCGCGGTGCTGGCGGCGGCGACGGCGGCCGGCCGACGCTACGCCTACGCGGAGCAGCTGCGGCTGCTCGAGCGCGCGCTCGAGCTGTGGGACTCGGCGCCGGAGCCGGTGCTCGCCGGGCTGCGTCCCGTGGAGCCGATCTGGGCCTACCCGGATGCCGAGGCGCCCGGCCGGGCGGTGGACCAGCCCGATTTGCTGGCCGAGGCCACCATGGCCGCGGTGCTCGCGGAGGAGAAGGACCGGGTGCTCGCGCTCAGCAGGCGCGCCCTGCGGGTGCTCGACGCCCGCGCCGATCCGCTGCGCGCCGCCTGGTTCTGGCTCCAGCGCTCCCGGGCGCGGGGCGGCCTCGGGCGGAGCGACGGGCAGGCCGAGCTCGACCGGGCCAGGGAGCTGGTCCAGGGCCTGGCTCCCTCGGTGGTGCACGCGCAGATCCTGGCCCAGGTCGCGGCCCGCAACACGTTGGACCTGCCGAGCCCCGAGGTCTTCGAGACGGCGGAGCGCGCGGTCGAGATGGCCCGCCTGGTGGGCGCGGAGCGCACCGAGCTGTACGCGCGGTTCACCCGGGGGTGCCTGCTGGCGGACTCCGGGGACGTGACCGGTGGGCTGGCCGAGATGAGCGCGGTGATCGAGCGGGTGATCGAGGGCGGCGACGTCAACCTGATGTCCCGCTCGCTGGTCAACTACGCGGCCACGCTGGGCGAGGTCGGCGAGTTCCAGCGGGCGAGCGAGGCCGTGGCGCGCGGCATGGTGATCGCCCGCCGCTACGACCTGGAGGACACCGTGGGCTGGCTCGCGGCCAACCAGACCGAGGCGCTGATCGCGCTCGGCCGCTGGCCGGAGGCGGAGGCGGCCGCCGCCTCCGCCCTCCGCCAGGCGCGCGACCCCAGGCCGCGCGCCGGCGCCCGGCTCGCCGCCGCACACCTGGCGCTGCTGAGGGGGGAGGTGGCCGCGGCCCGGCGCGGCCTGGCCGCCGTCCGCGCGGAGATCGACACCCCGGACCTCAACCCGAGGATGGCCGTGAGCCTGGCCCGGGTCGAGGTCGAGCTGGCCGTGGCCGAGGGCCGGATCGCGGACGTCAGGGCGACGCTTCGGGCCGCGATGGCGGGCGGCTTCCCGCCCCTCACGGCCTACCACGGCTGGGAGGTGTTCCTCGCGGCGGCCACCGTCGAGGCCGAGAGCCGGGGGCTGCCGGCGGCCGCCGAGGGCCGGCCCGCCGCCGTGGCCGCGATCAGGGACGCGATGACGTTCGCGCCCCGCGCGATACCGGTGTGGGCGGCGCTCGGACACCTGGTCGACGCCCAGTTGAAGCGGGCCGAGGGCCGGCCGGCGGAGGCCCGCTGGGCGGAGGCGGTCGAGGCGCTCGAACCGTTCCAGCTGCCCCACCACCTGGCCGTGGCCCGGCTCGGCTGGGCCGAGGCGCTGCTGTCCGAGGGCGGCGCCGAGGCGCGGGAGCTGGCCGTGGAGCCGCTGCGCCAGGCTGGGGAGACCGCCCTCGCGCTGGAGGCCGCGCCGCTGCGCGAGCGGGTGGCGCGGCTGGCGGCCAGGGCCGGGCTCTCGCTGCTGCCGCCGGAGCCGGCCGAGCCCCCCGCCCCGGCCGACTCCTTCAACCTCACCCGCCGCGAGCGGGACGTGCTGGCCCTGGTGGCCCTCGGCCGCAGCAACCGGCAGATCGCCGAGGAACTGTTCATCTCGCCGAAGACGGCCAGCGTGCACGTCTCCAACATCCTGGCGAAGCTCGCGGTCTCGGGCCGGGGCGAGGCGGCGGCCCTGGCCCACCGGCTCCGTCTCGTGCCGGTGCCGGTCGAGCGCTGAGCGCTCCGCTGGAAGTGGCGCGCTGTGTCGTCGATCGGCCGCCGCACCGTCGTGGCTGGTCGCGCCACGTGGCGGAGCCTCCCAACGCTACGGCCCGCGCCCTCTTCAGGGCGCGGCGAACCGCGGCGGACCTCACCCGACCTGTTGAGTCGCGTGGGTGGGCGCGGCGGCGGTCGGCGCCGCCGCCGCGCCCGGTGGGGGGTGGCGGTCCTCAGGCCGTCGCCACGCAGGAGCCGAGCGTGGGCGCGGTCCAGTTGCCGTTGGCCATCACGGTGAAGCCGAAGCTGGTCGAGCCGCCCGCTGACAGCGCGCCGTTGCCGTTGGGCCGCATCGTCAGCACGGTTCCGCTGCTGTCCCAGGTGGGGGAGCCGTGCCAGGTGGTCGACACTCGCTGGGGGGAGTGCACGGTCACGGTCGCCGTCCAGCCGCTGATGGGCGCGGAGCCGGCTGTCACGGTGACCTGACCGTTGAACCGGTCGCCCCAGCGTTGGGTCTCCGTGTAGGTCAGCGTGCAGCCGGCGGCGCCGCCTCCGCCGCCGGAGGCGTTGAGCGCGTTCAGCACCGCCGTGTACGCCGGCTTCTTGTTGTAGTTGCCGTCGAACAGCAGCGGGGTGTCGCTGGCCCGCCACGAGTACTTGTCCGTGACGCCCCACACCGTGATGCCGGTGCAGCGGGAGACGGCCAGGCAGGCGTTCACCACCCGGGAGTAGCTGTTGGCCTGGGCGGTGCCCGAGCCTGCGATGTCGAGCTCGGTGATCTGCACCTCGACGCCGAGGTCGGCGAACCGCTGCAGGTTGGCCTGGAAGTCGCTGGGCACCGGCGAGGCGCTGTTGAAGTGCGACTGGAAGCCGACGCAGTCGATCGGCACGCCGCGCGCCCTGAAGTCGCGCACCATGTTGTAGACCGCGTTGCTCTTCGCGTTGACGCCGTCGGTGTTGTAGTCGTTGTAGCAGAGCTTGGCGTTGGGGTCGGCGGCCCTGGCGGTGCGGAACGCCTCCTCGATGTAGCCGTTCCCGAGCCGGTCCTGGAAGGGCGAGCTGCGCCGGGCGCCGCTGTTGCCGTCCTGGAACGCCTCGTTGACCACGTCCCATGAGTCGATCTGGCCCCGGTAGCGGCCCATCACCTGGTTGATGTGGTTGTTCATCGCGGCCCTGAGGTCGTTGGCGTTCAGGCCGCCGACCCAGCTCGGCAGCTGCGAGTGCCAGACCAGGGTGTGGCCGCGGACCCGCATGCCCCGGGAGCGGGCGTGGTTCACGATCTGGTCGGCGGCGCCGAAGGTGAACGAGTTGCGGGTGCGCTCGGTGGCGTCCCACTTCATCTCGTTCTCGGCCGTGACGCTGTTGAACTCGGTGTTCAGCGTGGACGCGTAGGCGGCCTCGCCGAGCCGGTTGGCGGCCACCGCGGTGCCGAAGTAGCGGCCGCGCTCGGCCGCCGAGGCGCCCAGTGTGGTGGCGGCGTCGGCGGTGTTCGGCAGGGCGATGAGGCCTGCCGCCGCGAGGAGGCCGGCGGTGGCCACGACCAGCGCGCGCCTGGCGCGTGACCACGAGCTGCGTAAGGTGCCTGAAGACGGGCTGATCATTGCTACCCCTCGGTCGGTGGATGGGTCTACTGCCGCGGCTGTAGGAGCCGCGCTCGGGTCCCGGAGAGCGACGGCGCCATGGCGTGAGGCAACGATCGAACGGGAGTATGCGCCCGCTGAGGCCCACCGTCAACGGATCCTTCCGGAATATTTCCGAGTGGGATCACGGTCGATCGGCGTCTCTAGATCACCAATGACCTGCGATGAAGCGTGTTCGACGATTCACCGCAGGTCACGCGGTGAGTGCCGAGCCTCCGAAAATTTTCAGTGACTGCTCCGGAAAGCTCCGAGCCTGCCGTCGGGCCGCCTAAGGCCCCCTGGGCGCCCCGGAACCGGCGCCTAAGGACCCGGGGGTGCGGCGACTTCCGCAAGGTGCCCGATGCGGCGGCCCCTCCTTGGCGAGGAGTGTGGAGGCATCGCGAACGAGCGACAGCACACCGAAGCGGAGAACGCGCCATGTACCACGAACTGCACGCCGTCCGGACCAGGATCGAGGAACTGCACCGGGAGGCGGCCAGGGAACGCCTGGCCAACGAGGCCCGCCGGGGTGCCGCTGCCCAGGCCCGCCTCGCCTCCCAGGAACAAGACCCCGAGGGGCGGGTGAGCC
>NZ_SMKC01000281.1 GCF_004348315.1 Streptomyces sp. 8K308
GTCGTGCCCGGCCGGGCGTCGACGTCCTCGGGGACGACGACCTGGAGAGGGCCGGCGGGGGTGTCGAGCGTGAGGAGTTCGGCGCTGCCCAGGTTCTCCACGACCGTGATCTCGCCGGAGACGGCGTCGTCCGCGGGACCGGGGGCGAGCCGCACGTACTCGGGGCGGATGCCGTAGACCACCGGCGTGCCCGCCGGCAGGTGGGCCGGGGGCGCGGGCAGCCGCGCCTCGCCGACGAGGACGCGGCCGTCCTCCGTCACCGTGCCGGCGAGGAGGTTCATCGGTGTGGAGCCGATGAAGGAGGCGACGAAGGTGTTGGCGGGGCGACGGAAGACCTCGGTCGGGGTGCCGACCTGGCGGACGCGGCCGTCGGAGAGCACCGCGATCCGGTCGGCGAGCGCCAGCGCCTCCGCCTGGTCGTGGGTGACGAAGACGGTGGTGACGGCCAGCTCCCGCTGTAGCCGCTTCAGGAAGGTCCGCGCTTCGAGGCGCATCCGGGCGTCGAGGTTGGAGAGCGGCTCGTCGAAGAGGAAGACCTTGGGGTGGCAGGCCATCGCCCGGGCCAGGGCCACCCGCTGCTGCTGCCCGCCTGACAACTGCCCTGGCCGCCGGTCGAGTTGCTTGGTGAGGCCGAGGTGGCCGGCCGTCTCGGCCGCCTTGGCGCGCCGCTCGGCGGTCGGCACGCGGCGGATGCGCAGGGGGTAGGCGACGTTGTCGGTGACGGTCATGTGCGGGAAGAGCGCGTAGTCCTGGAAGACCATGGCCACGTCGCGCCGCCCCGGCGGCAGCCGGGTCACGTCGCCGCCGCCGATGGCGACCGTGCCGGCCGTCGCCTGTTCGAGGCCCGCGATGGTGCGCAGGATGGTGGTCTTGCCGCAGCCGGACGGGCCCAGCAGGGCGAAGAACTCGCCGTCGGCGATGGACAGTTCGAGGGAGTCGAGGGCGCGGACGCCGCCCGGGTAGTCCTTGGTGAGTCCGGTCAGTTCGATCGCCGCCATCAGCGCTTGATACCTCCGTGGAAGCGGAACCCGTACCGGGACGAGACGAACAGGAACATCAGCACCACCGGCAGCGAGTAGAGCAGCGAGAAGGTCGAGATCAGGGCCAGGTCCGGCTGGCCGCCCTCGGTGTAGAAGGTGTACATCACCACCGCGGCGGGGGACTTCTCCGGCGAGCGCAGCAGCAGGAAGGGGATGAGGAAGTTGCCCCACACCTGGGCGACCGACCAGACCCCGATGGTGGCGAGGCCCGGCCTGATCAGCGGGACGACGAGGTGCCGGACGATCTGTAGCGGTGAGGCGCCGAAGACGCGGGCGGACTCCTCGTAGGAGGCGGGCGTGGCGTCGGTGAAGTCCTTGAGGATGAAGATCGCGCTGGGCAGCAGCCCGCCGGTGAGTACCAGGATGACGCCCAGCTGCGAGTCGATGAGGTCGAGTTCGTAGGCGAGGTTGAACAGCGGCACCATCGCGGCGGTGCCGGTGACGATGGAGGAGAGCAGCAGCAGCGCGTACAGCAGGGCGTCGCGGCCAGGGAGCCGGACCCGGCTGAGGGCATAGGCGGCCAGCGCGCCCAGGGTCACCACCAGGGCGCCGGTGCCGGCGGCCAGCAGCACGGAGTTCCACAGCGAGCGCAGCGCGTTCTCGTTGTCCAGCAGCTCGCGGACGTTGGCCAGGGTGAACTCGGGGAGCGAGGCGGCGATCTCGGGGGTGCGGTCGAAGGGGGTGGTGGCCAGCCACAGCAGGGGCAGCGCGAAGAACGCGAGCACGAGGCTGAGCAGCGTGTAGCGGCCGACGCGGGCCAGGAGTTCGCGTGGGCTCATGCGGCACGCTCCCGTTGGCGCAGCAGCCGCACGTAGACCAGCGCGATCACCAGGTTGATGAGCAGCATCAGCACGGAGAGCGCGGCGCCGTAGCCGAGTTCGCCGTTGAACAGGGCGGTCTTGTAGATGAAGACCGGCATGATCTCGGTCTCGTCGCCCGGGCCGCCGCCGGTGAGCAGGAAGGGCGTGAAGTCGTTGAACGTCCAGAGGCTGATCAGCAGCAGGTTGGTGAGGACGTGGCCCCGGATGCGGGGCAGCACGACGTCGCGCAGCTGGTGCCAGGCGGAGGCGCCGGCAAGGCGGGCGGTCTCCAGCTGGGAGGGTGGCACGGAGCCGAGCGCGGCGGCGTAGAGCATCATCGAGAAGGCGGTGCCGCGCCAGATGTTGAAGACGATGATGGCCGCCATGGGGTGCTCGACCAGCCAGGCCGTGCCGGGGGTGGAGAGGAGCGCGTTGAGGGTGCCGTCCTCGCGGTCGAGCAGCGCGATCCACAGGAAGGCGACGACGGAGCCCGGCAGAATCCAGGCCAGCAGCACCAGCGCCTCGACCAACCGCCGTAGCGCGCCGCGTCGTTCGCGCAGCAGCCAGGCGATGGTGAAGCCGAGGACGGCCTGCCCGAGCACGGCCGAGCCGAGGACGAACTGGAGGGTGAGTCCGAGTGAGTGGCTGAACTGTTCCTCGTCCAGCGCGCGTTGGACGTTGTCGAGGCCCGTGAAGGCGGGTTCGGCAGCGGCGAGGCCGGTGAGCCGGTAGTCCGTCAGGCCCAGGTAGACGGTCCACAGGGCGGGGAAGACGAGGAAGCCGGCGATCAGCAGCAGGGCCGGCGCGACGAAGGCCGCTGCGCGGGCCCTGCCGAGCCCGGCGGCGTCAGCCGGCACCGGCGACGACCTCCTCAAGGCCGGCGGCGTAGTCGTCGGCGGCCTGCCGGGGCGTGCGGTCGCCGGCGGCGACGGCGCCGGTGGCCTCCTGGAGCAGCATCGACACCTGGGGGTACTCGGCGAGCGGCGGCCGGAAGGAGGTCAGCGGCAACACCTCGTCGGCGATGAAGGAGAGCATCGGGTCGTCGGCGAGCACGGTGGCGTTGACGTCCTCGCGGGCGGTGATCCGGGCGCTCTCCTGGGCGGCGGCGGTGATGGCCTCGGCGGAGTTCATGAAGGTCAGCAGCTCGTAGGCGAGTTCGGCGTGCTCGCTGGCGGGGTTGACGGCGCGCACGCTGCCGCCCGACATGCTGACGAAGTCCCGGCCCTCGACGCCCCGTCCCGGCGCGGTGGCGGGGATGAGGGCCCAGCCGACGGTCTCGTCGCGGTCGGCCATCGGGGCGGTGCCGCCCTCGGGGTTGAGCACGCTGCGCCAGAAGTAGTCGCCCTCGATGAGGATGCCGATCTCGTCGTCGGCGAACATCTGGAAGGACCGGTCGCGGCCCTGCGCCTCCTGCTGGAGGACGGGGTCGCCAAGGCCGCCGCCGTAGACGTCGGCGTAGAGCTGGAGGGCGGCGACGAGTCCCTCGCTGGCGCCGGTCCAGCCGGCGTCGCCGTGGACGGCCTCGCCGGCGCCGGCGAGCAGCGGCAGCAGGCCCTGCATGGTGGTGGCCTCGCCCATGGTGGTGCCGGCGTTGAGCTGGATCGGAGTGACGTCGTCGAGTTCGCTCAACGCCTCGGCGGCGTCAAGAAGTTCGTCCCAGCTGGTGGGCTGCCAGTCGTCGGCGGGCAGCCCGGCCTCCTCGAACAGCTCCCGGTTGTAGAACAGCACCCGGCCGTCGGTGCCCCACGGGATGCCGTACAACTGGTCGTCGTAGGCGGCGAGTTGCTGGACGGCCTCGGGGATCTGCGCCCAGCCGTCCCAGTCCGTGTCGGGCAGCGGCTCCAGGTAGCCGGCCTGGGCGAACTCGCCGACCCAGATGCCGTCCAGGGTCATGATGTCGGGCCCGGATCCGGCCTGGAGGTCGAGCGCGAGCCGGGTCTTGAACTGCTCGTCGTCGACGCCGCTCGGCTCGAACTCGACGTCGACCTCGACGCCGGCGGCCCGCTGTTCCTCCTCGAACGCGGGGATCACCCAGTCCTCGATCCAGGCCGCCTCCTCGGTGTTCTTGCCGTCGCGCACCGCGTTGGCCGAGATGGTCAGGCGGACGGCTCCCCCGTCGTCGTCCGCGTCGGATCCCCCGCAGGCGGCGAGCGCCGCGGCGGCGATGGCCACCCCGATCGTCGCCCGGGCACGTCTGGTCAGCGCTCCCATCACCCATCTCCTCATCGAGACGAAGCTGTTGAGACTTATTGATCAGTACCCGACAAGGTGGGGGCCGTAAAGCCCCGCGCCGCGACGCGTCATCGCGGCTACCTTGCATGGCCAACTACCTTGCTGTGCTACCTTCCTCCTCGTGCACCAGGAGAGACGCACTCAGTGGCTCAAGGGCGTGCTGGACCTCTGCGTGCTGGCCACGCTGGCCCGCCGGGAGTCCTACGGATACGAGCTGGCCAAGGCGTTGAGCTCGGCCGGCCTCGGACCCGTCCAGGGCGGCACGCTCTACCCGATGCTGCTGCGCCTGCAGCGGACCGGCCTGATCACCGCCGAATGGCGCGGCGGGGAGACCGGCCCCGCCAGGAAGTACTACCGGCTCACGCCGGAGGGCCAGCGCGTGCTGCGCGAATCGGCCGCCGGCTGGGCCGCGTTCGTCGCCGACGTCGATGCGGTCATGCGAGAGGTGTTGCCCCGATGAACCAGGACAGGTGGCTCGCCGTGCTTGCCGGCGAGCTCAGCCGACGCGGAATAGCCCCCGAGCAGGCGGGCCACGTGGTCGCCGAGGCCGCCACCCACCTGCGGGAGAGCGGCGAGCCGCCGCTGCGGGCCTTCGGCGCGCCAGAGGAGTACGCGGGGGCCGTGGCCGAGGGCCTCGGCACGGTCCCCAGACCCGACGTGGCACGCCCGCCGGCCGGCGAGGTGCGCCTCGACGCCCGCGGCATCGGCAAGCGGTACGGCCGCCGCCGCGTGCTGGAGAACGTGGACCTGACGGTCAGGGCCGGCCAGGTGGCGGCGGTGATCGGCGCCAACGGCTGCGGCAAGAGCACCTTCCTCCGCATCTGCGCCGGCCTCGTCGGCGCCGACCGCGGCCGGGTGCGGGTGCGGGGCACCCTCGGCTACTGCCCGCAGGCCCACGGCACCGTCGACTTCCTGCACCCCGACGAGCACTTCGTGCTGGTGGGCGCCGGGCGCGGGATGGACCGCGCCGGGGCGCGGGCCGCCGGCCGGGCCGCGGCCGCCGGGCTCGACTGGGACGGCGCCGCCCGCGTCCAGGCCCGCCATCTCTCCGGCGGCACCCGGCAGAAGCTCAACCTGGTGATGGCCGGCCTCGGCGAACCCGACGTGCTGCTCCTCGACGAGCCCTACCAGGGCTTCGACCGCGGCAGCTACCTCGACTTCTGGCAGCAGGTGTGGCGCTGGCGCGACGCGGGCCGGGCGGTCGTGCTCGTCACGCACCTGCTCAACCAGCTCGACCGGGTGGACACCGTTCTCGACCTGACGCCGAAGGAGGCGGCCGCGTGCTGACCAAGACCCGCACCGTGGCGGAGATGACGCTGCGCGAGATCGCGCGCCGTCGCGGCGTGCTGCTGATCCTGCTGCTGATGCCCCTGGCCTTCTACCTCACCCGGCGCGGCGACCACCTGGGGCAGTCGGTGCGCTTCGTCTGTCTCGGCCTCGGCTGGGCGCTGAGCACCGCGGCGCTGTTCACCGGCACCGCGAGCCGCGCGCTCGAACCCCGGCTGCGGCTTTCCGGGTACGCCACCCGCCAGTTGGTGCTCGGTCGGCTGCTCGCGCTCTGGCTGCTCGGGCTCGCGGTCTCCGCGCCCTATCTGCTGCTCATCCGCCTCGACGAGCCGGACGTCAGGCACGGCGCCGTCGCCCTCTCCATGGCGCTGATGGTCGCCGTCGCCGCGCCGTTCGGTCTTGCCGTCGCCGCGCTGCTGCCGCGCGACATGGAGGGCACGCTGGTGCTGCTGACGGTGGTCGGCACGCAGATGACGCTCGATCCGGCCGATCCGGCGGCGCGGCTGTTGCCGTTCTGGTTCAGCCGGGAGATCGCCACCTACGCTGTGGACGGCACGGCCGCCGACTACCTGGCGCGCGGGCTCGCGCACGGCGCCGGCTACGGGCTGCTGCTCCTCGTCGTCGCCGCGGCGCTCGCGACGGCGCGGCTGCGCCGCCGGCCGCACCTGCGGTTCGTCTGATCGACGGGGTCAGCCGGCCTCCTGCCGGTAGCCGGCGAGGAACCGGCCGATCCGGCTGATGGCGGACTCCAGGACGTCGGCGTGCGGCAGGGTGAGGATGCGGAAGTGGTCGGGGCGCGGCCAGTTGAAGCCCGTGCCCTGGACCACCTGGATCTTCTCGCGGAGCAGCAGGTCGAGCACGAACCGCTCGTCGTCGACGATCGGGTGGACCTTGGGGTCGATCCTGGGGAACGCGTAGAGCGCGCCCTTCGGCTTGACGCAGGAGACGCCGGGGATCTCGTTGAGCTTCTCCCAGGCCACGTCCCGCTGTTCGCGCAGCCGACCGCCCGGCAGCACCAGGTCCTCGATGGACTGCCGGCCGCCGAGCGCGGCCTGGATGGCGTGCTGTGCCGGGGTGTTGGCGCACAGCCGCATGGAGGCCAGGGTGGTCAGGCCCTCCAGGTAGTTCCTGGCGTGCTGGCGCGGCCCGGAGACCACCACCCAGCCGCTGCGGAAGCCGGC
The DNA here is from genome assembly GCF_004348315.1 of Streptomyces sp. 8K308. Lineage (GTDB taxonomy): Bacteria > Actinomycetota > Actinomycetes > Streptomycetales > Streptomycetaceae > Streptomyces. The sequence goes on from NZ_SMKC01000281.1 coordinate 6,541, forward strand.
CACCCGGTACGCCTTGGACAGTCCGCTGAAGGTGAGGCACAGCAGGTCGGGCGCGAGCAGCGCGGCGCTGCGGTGGACGGCGTCGTCGTAGAGGATCTTGTCGTAGATCTCGTCCGAGAACACCATCAGGTGGTGGCGGCGGGCGAGGTCGAGGATGCCCTCCACGATCTCGCGTGGATAGACCGCGCCGGTGGGGTTGTTGGGGTTGATGATGACGACGGCCCGGGTGCGGTCGGTGATCTTGGCGGCCATGTCGGCCAGATCCGGGTACCAGTCGGACGACTCGTCGCACAGGTAGTGCACCGGCTTGCCGCCGGCCAGCGTCGTCACGGCCGTCCACAGCGGGAAGTCGGGGGCCGGGATCAGGATCTCGTCGCCGTCCTCGACGAGCGCCTGCACCGCCATGGACACCAGCTCGGACACGCCGTTGCCGAGGAAGACGTCGTCGACGCCGACATCCGTCATGCCGCGCTCCTGGTAGTGCTGGGCCACGGCGCGGCGGGCCGGGAGGATGCCGCGGGAGTCGCTGTAGCCGTGCGCCTGCGGGAGGGTCCTGATGATGTCCTGCAGGATCTCCTCGGGGGCCTCGAAGCCGAAGAGCGCCGGGTTGCCCGTGTTGAGCCGCAGCACGCTGTGGCCCGCCTCCTCCAGCGCGTTGGCGTGCTCGATCACCGGCCCGCGGATCTCGTACAGGACCTGGCTGAGCTTGCTCGACTGCCGGAACTCCATGGTGCCGGACCTCCCTGTGGCGTGTGCGTCCACTTGGTTCTACCAAGTGATGACTTGGAAAGTCCAACCAAAACTTCCTACACTGATCGCCATGCCACGCCGAAGCTACGACCAGTACTGCGCCATCGCCCGCGCCCTCGACGCCATCGGTGACCGCTGGACCCTGCTGATCGTGCGGGAGCTGCTGGCCGGCCCGCGCCGCTACACGGACCTGCACGCCGACCTGCCGGGCGTCAGCACCGACGTGCTGGCCTCCCGGCTCAGGGAGATGGAGCGCGACGGCCTGGTCACCCGGCGCCCCCTCGCCGCGGGCGGCGCCGCCAATGCCTACGAACTCACCTCGCACGGCCGCGAGTTGCTGCCGGTGCTGGCCGCGCTCGCCGCGTGGGGCGGCCCGGCGCTCGACGATCGCCGCCCCACGGACGCGGTGCGCGCCCACTGGTTCGCCATCCCCCTGATGGCCCGACTGCGCCCGCTGGCCGCGGAACACCGGGGCGTGCTCGAGGTGCGGCTGCCCGAGGGCGCCTTCCACCTGCTCCTCTCCGACGGCCAACTCGCCTACCGGGACGGCCCGGTCGAGTGGGCCGACGCCCGCCTCGCACTGGACGCCGACACCTGCCGGGCGCTGGCCGCCGGCACCCTGACCGCCGAGGACGCCGTCGCCGCCGGCCGCCTCGCCGTCACCGGCGACACCGCGCTCGCCGACGCCGTGCGCGGCCCGGCCGCGCTGACGCGGAGCTGAGCCGGTCAGCCCCGCAGGATCCTGCCCTGCCCGTCCGTGGCGTTGCGGCTCACCAGCAGCACGATCCCGTCGATCAGCGCCCAGATCCCGAAACCGCCGCAGGTGAACAACTGGGCGAGACCGATGCCGATGTGGCCCAGGTAGAAGCGGCCGACCCCCAGGCTCCCCAGGAAGATCTGCAACAGCCCGGCGGCGATCCGCGACTTGTTGGACAACGGCCTGCCGTAGGCGTCCACGCCGAAGGGCGCGTACGCGAAGTACCCGCCGGTCACCATCGGGTAGCCCATCCCCTGCTGGGGCATCGGCACGGTGGAGCCGGCCGGCACCGGCGTGCCGTACGCGTACGGCGCGGGCAGGGGTTGCGGCTGCGGCTGCGGGTAGCTCACGGGCAACGCCGGCGCGGGGGCCGGCGGTGGGGTGGGCTGCCGCGGCGGGGGCGGCGGCCCGGAAGAAGCCGTCATCGTCGGCATGTTGTACGGCGTGCCGGACGGCTCCGGCGGCCCGGCCGTCGGATCCACGACCTCCGGCCCGCCGAGCGCGAGCAGCCCGGCCGCCTCCTTGCCGAGCCACGCGGTGAGCGCGGCCGGCAGCCACACGCCCTCCTCGGCGTCCGGGTCCACGTGCCGGGCCGCCTCCTCCGCCACCTCCCGGGGCGTCGGCCGTCGCGTCGGCTCCTTGTCCAGGCAGCGCTCCACCAGCTCCCGCAACGGCCCGGCCAGCCCCCTGAGGTCCGGCCGCTCGGCGATCACCCGGTGCATCAGGGTGTGCGCCGCCGAGTCCCGGTCGCCGAAGGGGCCGGTCCCGGTGGCCGCGTACGCCAGCACCGCGCCGAGACCGAACACGTCGCTCGCCTCGGTCAGCCGCTCACCGCGCACCTGCTCGGGCGCCATGTAGCCGGGCGAGCCCACCGCGATCCCGGTGCGGGTGGCGACGCTGGCGTCGGCGGCGCGGGCGATCCCGAAGTCGATGACCCGCGGCCCCTCCAGGGTGAGCAGCACGTTGGAAGGCTTGAGGTCACGGTGCAGCACGCCCACGCCGTGGATCGCGTCGAGCGCGCTCGCCAGCCCTTCCGCCAGCCGCCACACCGAGAACTCGGGCAGGGCGCCGTGCAGCTCCTCCACCACCCGGGTCAGCGCGGGCCCGGGCACGAACCCGGTCGCCAGCCAGGGCAGCTCGCCCTCGGTGTCCGAGTCGAGCACCGGCATCGTCCACTCGCCCGACACCCGCCGGGCCGCCGCGACCTCCTGCCGGAACCGGCGGCGGAACTCCGGCTCGTGCGCCAGGTGCGGATGGATCAGCTTGATCGCGACCGTCCGTCCCTCCGGCGTCCGGCCGAGGAACACCTGGCCCATCCCGCCCGTACCCAGACGTCCGAGCAACCGGTACTCACCCAGCGTCCGCGGATCACCGGTACCC
>NZ_SMKC01000282.1 GCF_004348315.1 Streptomyces sp. 8K308
GTGCCGGGGGTGCCGGTGGGGTGCGCCGGGGGCCCTGCTCCGTGTTCATCCACCCTCTCCCAGGCCGACCAGCACCGCTGGTCACGCGTGACGTGGTCACTTTACGGTCGCCGGCTCAGACTTCGGTACCTGGCCCGTCCGCCACCACCCGGACGTCCTGGACGAACTGGTCGAGAACGTCCGGGTCGGGAGCGTCGGGGCCGAGGTCGCAGCCGATCCGCAGCAGCACCAGCGCGTCGGAGCCGTCCGGGGCGGGGAACGCCACGGACTCGACGAACGCCTCGGTGCCGGCCGCGGTGGTGATCCGGGTGCGGACCCGGTGGCCCTGCTGGCCGGCGACGGTGACCGCTTCGTCGAGCACGTCGGCGGAGTCGGTGATCCCGCCGTAGGACGCGTCGCCGTAGGAGTCCTGCTCGTTGCTCGGGATGTCGCTGGTCGCCAGCTGTTCGGGGGTGAGGCCTTCCGTGCCCGGGAGGGCGATCATGAAGACGCCGGCGTCGACGCACCGCAGGTCGGAGTCGGCCGGGCAGGGATAGCCCCCGCTGGTGACCGAGACCCCGCCCTGCATCTCCCCTTCCTCCCAGCCCTCGGGGACGGGCAGGGCGGCGCCGCCGACCTGGGCCCGGGTGAAGCCGTCGCCCGCGCCGCTCTCGCCCTCGCGCTCCGGCGGCTCGTCGCCCTCGCCCGGCGGTTCGGCGAACCGCTCGAACCCGGGTGCCGCCGTCCCGCCGGCGTCGCCGTCTCCGTCGTCGATGAGCAGCAGGGCGGCGATCAGCAGCCCGGCAAGCACCAGCGCGCCACCGATCAACATGGCCGCCCGCCCGCCTCGGCCCCCGGCCGGTGGCGGCGGCACGAACGGGGCCTGCGGCGCGGTGGCGGCCGGGTAGCCGTAGCCGGGCTCAGGGGTGGGCGGCGCGGCCGGTCGGGGGCCGTCGCCCGTGGGGCGGGTCCGCTCGGTCCAGGAGGAGCCGTCCCACCATCGTTCCATGGCGGGCCCGGCCTCGTGCTGGCCCGGGTCCTGGTACCAGCCGGGTGGCGTCGTCATGCTCACGGAGTGAACTTGCCACAGCTTGGCCCACGAGGCCACCGTGCGTGGCGGGTTGGGAGCCGCGCGGACGCCACCGATGAGCTCACAGCGGGGTGACGTAGGCGCCCGAGATGCCGCCGTCCACGAGGAACTCGGCGGCGTTGACGAAGGAGGCGTCGTCGCTGGCGAGGAAGGCGACGGCGGCGGCGATCTCCTCGGGCTCGGCGAACCGGCCCATCGGCACGTGCACCAGGCGGCGCGCGGCACGCTCCGGGTCCTTGGCGAACAGTTCCTTGAGGAGGGGGGTGTTGACGGGTCCAGGGCACAGGGCGTTGACGCGGATGCCCTCGCGGGCGAACTGGACGCCGAGTTCGCGGGACATGGCGAGCACCCCGCCCTTGGAGGCGGTGTAGCTGATCTGGGAGGTGGCGGCGCCCATCACGGCGACGAACGAGGCGGTGTTGATGATGGAGCCCCTGCCCTGCCGGCGCATGTGCGGGATGACCGCCTTGCAGCACAGGTAGACCGAGGTGAGGTTGGTCTCCTGGACACGGCGCCAGGCGTCGAGGTCCGTGGTGAGGATGGAGTCGTCGTCGGGGGGCGAGATGCCGGCGTTGTTGAAGGCGATGTCGACGGCGCCGTAGCTGTCGACGGTGGTCTGGAACAGCGCCTCGACCTGCTCACGGTCGGTGACGTCGGCGCGCACGTAGCGGCCGCCGGTCTCCGCGGCCGCGGCCTCGCCGCGCTCGGCGTCGAGGTCGGCGCAGACCACCGTGGCGCCCTCGGCGGCCAGCCGGCGGGCGGTGGCCAGGCCGATGCCGCTGGCTGCCCCGGTGATGACGGCGGTGCGGCCGACCAGGCGGCGGGCGGACGCTTGAGTCTGGGTCACTGCGGTTTCCCTTGGGTCGTGGTGCGGGCGGGCTCGTGGTGCGGGCGGGCTCGGGCCCTCAGGAGTCCGAGGCGAGGAAGACGTTCTTGGTCTCGGTGAACGCGGCGAGCGCGTCGGGGCCGAGCTCGCGGCCGAGCCCCGACTGCTTGAAGCCGCCGAACGGGGTGGCGTACCGCACGCTGCTGTGCGAGTTGACGGAGAGGTTGCCGGCGGCGACGCCCCGCGAGACGCGCAGCGCCCGGCCGAGGTCGCGGGTCCAGACTGAGCCGGAGAGGCCGTAGTCGGTGGCGTTGGCGAGCCGGACGGCCTCGTCCTCGTCGTCGAAGGGGGTGACGACGGCGACCGGGCCGAAGATCTCCTCGACGGCGGCGCGCCGTCCGGCCTGGTGGGCCTCGAGGACGGTGGGCGGGTACCAGAAGCCGCGGCCGGTGGGGGCGGTGCCGCGGATGGCGGCCGGCGCGTCCTCTGGCACGTAGGAGCGCACCCGCTCGCGCTGGGCGGCCGAGACCAGCGGGCCCATGGCGGTGTCCTCGTCGGCCGGGTCGCCGACGGTGAAGGACAGCACGGCGGGTTCGAGGAGTTCGAGGAAGCGGTCGTGGACGGCGCGCTGCACGAGGATGCGGCTGCGGGCGCAGCAGTCCTGCCCGGTGTTGTCGAGGAACGATCCCGGGGCGGTGGCGGCGGCGCGCTCCAGGTCGGCGTCGGCGAAGACGATGTTGGGGCTCTTGCCGCCGAGTTCGAGGGTGACCCGCTTCACGGCGGCGGCGCAGTGGGCCATGACCCGCTTGCCGGTGGCGGTGGAGCCGGTGAAGACGATCTTGGCGACGCCGGGGTGGGTGACCAGCGCCTCCCCGGTGCCGGGGCCGTCGCCCGGCAGCACCTGGAACAGGCCGTCCGGGAGCCCGGCGGCCAGGGCGAGTTCGGCGAGCCGCAGCGCGGTGAGCGGGGTGGTCTCGGCCGGCTTGAGCACCACGGCGTTGCCGGCGGCGAGCGCGGGCGCGGTGCCCCAGGCGGCGATCGGCATCGGGAAGTTCCACGGGGCGATCACGCCGACCACGCCCAGCGGCTCGTGGAAGGTGACGTCGAGCCCGCCGGCGACCGGGATCTGGCGGCCGGTCAGCCGCTCGACGCCACCGGCCGCGTAGTCGAGCAGGTCGCGAACGTTGCCGGCCTCCCAGCGCGCGTTGCCGATCGGGTGCCCGGCCTGACTGACCTCGAGCAGCGCCAGCTCCTCGCGGGCCGCGTCGATTTCGGCGGCGAACCGGCGCAGCAGCCTGGCCCGGTCGGCCGGGGCGAGCGCCGCCCAGCCGACCTGGGCCGCGGCGGCCCGGCGCACCGCCGCGTCGACCTCGGCCGGGGTGGTGACGGGCACGGTGGCGATGGTCTCCTCGGTCGCCGGGTTGACGATCTGGTGGGCCGACGGCGTGGTCTGCACGGTGCGGGTCGCTCCTCGATGGTCCGTGGTCACAGGCGTTCGAAGGAGCGGAACCGCTCCCAGTCGGTGACGGCGCTGTCGTAGGCGTCCTGTTCCACGCGGGCCATGTTGAGGTAGTGCTCCACCACCTCGTCGCCGAACGCGGCCCGGGCGACGGCGCTTCCCCGCCAGAGCTCGGCGGCGTCGCGCAGGGTGGCGGGGACCCGCTCGGCGCCGCCGGCGTAGGCGTTTCCCGGGCAGGGCGCGGGGGGTTCGAGGCGCTGCTCGACGCCGTGCAGGCCGCCCGCGATCATGGCGGCGACGGCCAGGTAGGGGTTGACGTCGCCGCCTGGCAGCCGGTTCTCCATCCGCAGCGACGGGCCGTGGCCGACGACGCGCAGCGCGCAGGTGCGGTTGTCCAGGCCCCAGGCGACGGCGGTGGGCGCGAAGGAGCCGGCCCGGAAGCGCTTGTAGGAGTTGATGTTGGGGGCGTAGAGCAGCGACAGCTCGCGCAGCGTGGCCAGTTGGCCGGCGAGGAAGTGCCGCATGGTCTCCGACATGCCGTGCGGGTCCCGGTCGTCGTCGGACGCGGCGAAGACGGGGCGGCCGGTGGCGTCGCGGAGCGAGAAGTGGACGTGGCAGGAGTTGCCCTCGCGCTCGTCGTACTTGGCCATGAAGGTGAGGGCGACGCCCTCCTGGGCGGCGATCTCCTTGGCGCCGGTCTTGTAGACGGCGTGCTGGTCGCAGGTGGTGAGGGCGTCGGCGTACCGGAAGGCGATCTCGTGCTGGCCGAGGTTGCACTCGCCCTTGGCGGACTCGACGACGAGGCCGGCGCCGGCCATCTCGTTGCGGATGCGGCGCAGCAGCGGCTCGACGCGCCCGGTGCCGAGCACGGAGTAGTCGACGTTGTACTGGTTGGCCGGGGTGAGGCCACGGTAGCCGGCGTCCCAGGCGTGTTCGTAGCTGTCGCGGAAGAGCATGAACTCCAGCTCGGTGCCCGCGTGCCCGGTCCAGCCGCGCTCGGCGAGCCGGTCCAGCTGGCGGCGCAGTATCTGCCGGGGCGAGGCGGCCACCGGGGTGCCGTCGTGCCAGGCGAGGTCGGCGGTGATCATGGCGGTGCCCGGGTGCCAGGGGACGCGGCGCAGGGTGGCGGGGTCGCCGTCCATCCGGAAGTCGCCGTAGCCGCGCTCCCAGGAGGACATGGCGTAGCCGTCGACGGTGTTCATCTCGGTGTCGACGGCCAGGAGGTAGTTGCAGCCCTCGGTGCCGTGGCGCCACACCTCGTCGAGAAAGAACCTGGCGGCGAACCGCTTGCCCTGGAGGCGGCCCTGCATGTCCGTGAAGGCGAGGACGACGGTGTCGATCTCACCCAGGTCGACCAGTCCGCGCAGCTCCTCGATGGACAGCGGTGATGTGCGTTCCCACACGTCGACGGCCTCCTGTCGCTTCAGCCGAGGGCCATAAGGTAGCCGTGCAGACCATTGATTGGGAAGTAGGTCCGATGCGAGACGGTGACGGCGGCCGGGGCGGCGGCGTCGAGCGGCTGACGGCGGTGCTGCGGCCGGTGCGCGCCGGCAACGGCTTCGAGGAGGCCCTGGAGCAGATACTCCAGGTGCTCCGGCTCGGCCTGGTGGCCGGCGGCGAACGGCTGCCGCCGGAGCGTGAGTTGGCTGCCCGGCTCGGGGTGAGCCGGGTGACGCTGCGCGAGGTGCTGAAGGTGCTGCAGGACGAGGGGCTCGTGGAGAGCCGGCGCGGTCGGTACGGCGGCACGTTCGTCTGCCCGCGCCCCGCGCCGGCCGGCGACGCGGGGCGGACCGAACTGCGGCGCCGGATCGCGAACGTGGACCTGGAGGACGTGCTGCGGCTGCGCGAGGTGCTCGACGTCGGCGCGGCCGGGCTGTGCGCGGCCGAGGACCTGGACGCGGCGGGGGCGGCGCGGCTGCGGGCGGCGCTGGCCGCCACCGGGGAGGCGGCCCCCGGCGACTACCGGCGGATGGACACGGCGCTGCACCTCACGCTGGCCGCGCTGTCCGGGTCGCCCTCGCTCGCCGCCCAGTACGCGGCGGTGCGGGCGACGGTGAACGAGCTGCTCGACTGCATCCCGCTGCTGGTGCGCAACCTGGGGCACTCGCAGGCCCAGCACGCGGCGCTGGTGGCGGCGGTGTGCGAGGGGGACGCGGACGGGGCGCGGGAGATGATGCGCGAGCACTGCGCCGGGACCGCGGCGCTGCTGCGCGGCTTCCTCGCCTGACCGCCCCGTGTCGGCCGGCGCCGTAACAGCTGTTTAACGCACGAGGCTTGCGCCGCGGCCACGGCAACCGCAAAGGTATCCGCCCAGACCATTCAAGCGCCCCGCGAGCGAGCGCGAGTGGAGGAGCGGCCATGACGGAGCAGACCGAGTCCAGCACCGCGCCACCCGGGGGCATCGGCGGCCCGCCGTCACCCGAGGACGCCTACCTGCGTCGGCGGGCGCTACGCACCGGCAGCGCCGGCCCGCTGCTGCTGACCGGCCTCGGCGTCGCCTACGTGGTCTCGGGCGACTATGCGGGCTGGAACTTCGGCCTCGCCCAGGGCGGCTTCGGGGGCCTGGCGATCGCCGCGGCGCTGATGGGCCTGATGTACACCTGCATGGTGTTCGCGCTGGCCGAGCTGGCCGCCGTGCTGCCCACGGCGGGCGGCGGCTACGGCTTCGCGCGGCGGGCGCTCGGCCCGTGGGGCGGCTTCCTGACCGGCACGGCCATCCTGATCGAGTTCGTGCTGGCCCCGGCGGCGATCGCCATCTTCATCGGCGACTACGTGGAGTCGCTCGACCTGTTCGGGCTCAACTCCGGCTGGCCCGTCTACCTGGGCTGCTTCGTCGTCTTCCTGGCCATCCACCTGTGGGGGGTGGGCGAGGCGCTGCGGTTCAGCCTGACGGTGACGGCGGTCGCGGTGGCGGCGCTGCTGGTGTTCGTGGTCGGCGCGCTGGCCGACTTCAGCCCCGGCTCGCTGGACGACATCCCGGTGGACGAGGGTGCGTTCGGGGCGAGCTCCTGGCTGCCGTTCGGGCTGCTCGGGATCTGGGCGGCCTTCCCGTTCGGCATGTGGTTCTTCCTGGGTGTGGAGGGCGTGCCGCTGGCCGCCGAGGAGACCAGGGACCCGGCCCGCACCCTGCCCAGGGCGATGGCGTGGGCGATCGGGATCCTGCTGGTGCTCGCGGCGCTCACCTTCCTGGCCGCCGCCGGGGCGCGCGGCTCGGCGGCGCTCCAGGACGCGGGCAACCCGCTGGTGACGGCGCTCGAACCGGACGGCGAGACGACGGGGCTCAGCCGCTTCGTGAACTACGCGGGTCTCGCCGGGCTCGTCGCGTCGTTCTTCTCGCTGGTCTACGCGGGCTCCCGACAGCTGTTCGCGCTCTCCAGGGCCGGCTACCTGCCGCGCTTCCTCTCCCTGACCAGCCGCCGCAGGTCGCCGTACCTGGGACTGCTGATCCCCGGCGCGCTGGGCTTCGCGCTCGCGGCCGCGACCGGGAACGGCGCCCGCATGCTGAACGTGGCCGTGTTCGGGGCCACCATCTCCTACGCCCTGATGCTGCTCTCGCACATCGTGTTGCGCCGCCGCGAGCCGGCCCTGCCACGCCCGTACCGCACCCCCGGCGGGGTGGCGACGTCGGGCGTCGCCTTCGTGCTCGCGCTCGCGGCGCTGGTGGCCACCTTCCTGGTGGACCGGGAGGCCGCGCTCATCGCCCTTGGCGTGTACGCCGTGGCGGTGGCGTACTTCGCCTTCTACAGTCGGCACCGCCTGGTGGCCACGGCTCCCGAGGAGGAGTTCGCGGCGCTGGCCGAGGCCGAGGCCGAACTCACCAGGGACTGAAGGGAGTCCGTTCGGATGGCGCGATCGCTGATCGGGATCAGCAGCTACCTGGAGGACTCGGCGCGGTGGGGCGTGTGGGAGACGCCGGCGGCACTGCTGCCGGTCGGCTACCACCGCCACGTCCAGCGCGCCGGCGGCCTCGCGGCGCTGTTGCCGCCGGACGCCGGTCCCGGGGCGGCCACGGCGGCGGTCGCCCGGGTCGACGGCCTGGTGATCGCCGGAGGGCCGGACGTGGACCCGGCCCGCTACGGCGCGGCGCGGGACCCGCGCACCGGGCCGCCGGCGGCGGCGCGCGACGCGTGGGAGCTGGCGCTCATCGAGGCGGCCCTGGCCGCCGGGCTGCCGCTGCTGGGGATCTGCCGGGGGATGCAGCTGCTGAACGTGGCGCTCGGCGGCACGCTGCGCCAGCATCTGGACGGCCACCAGGGTCGGCCAGGCAGCTTCGTCGACCACGAGGTCACCCCGGTCCCCGGCTCCCTGCTCGCCGGCCTCCTCTCCCCCACGCCGCTGGCGGTCCCCACCCACCACCACCAGGCGGTGGCGGTGCTCGGCGCCGGCCTCACGGCGACCGCGCACGCGGCGGACGGCTCGGTGGAGGCGCTGGAGTTGCCCACCGCCGAGAGCTTCGTCCTCGGCGTCCAGTGGCACCCGGAGGCGTCGGACGATCCGCGCCTCCTCAGCGCTCTGGTGATGGCTGCGGCCGGCGGCCGGAGCCACGGCCCCGGCAGCTGAGGCTTCTCGGCTCGACGGACGGCGGCGCGGGCACCGTCCCCAGCCGCGTGCCGTCGGCGCTGCCCGGCCCGCGACCGCCTTCGCCGGGGCCACGCCGTGGCCGGCGTGGCCCCGGCCACCAGCGTCCGAGGTCCGGCCAGGCCAGCGCAGCAGCGTCACGGCACTACGACCGCGAGAGCGTCGGTTCGGCGCCGGCCTCCGCCAGCTCCGCTCGCCCGGCCGCTTCGCGGCCGCCCGGCATGCTCCGGAGCAGCCAGTGCGAGCGCCCGGCGACCAGGGGCGCCACGACGGCCAGGATCAGCACGTAGCCGGCGATGAACGGCGAGAGCCGCTCGTCGAGGCCGGCGGCGGCCGCCATCGTGGCCAGGATCAGCGCGAACTCGCCGCGTGCCAGCAGCGTGGTGGCCACGTTGGCCGCCGGCTGCGGGCCGAACCCGTAGATCCGCGCCGTGACCAGGCCGGCCAGCAGGTTCATCGTGATGGTGATGACGATGGCGGTGATCACCGGCCAGATGACGGTCGGCAGGTCGCCCGGCGCGATCGACAGGCCGAAGCCGAAGAAGAAGATCGCGGCGAACGCGTCCCGCAGCGGGTGCACCAGGTCCCGGATACGGTCGCCGGAGCCGGTGTTGCCGAGGATCAGGCCGACCATGAAGGCCGCGATGGCGTCGGCGACCCCGAACGTCTCGGCGATACCGGCGATCAGCACGGCGGCGCCGAGGAAGGAGATCACCAGCAGTTCGTTGTCCTTGATGGCGAACAGCCTGCCGACCACGCCGGTCCCCCAGCGGGCCGCGATCGCGAGCACCAGCAGGAAGCCGAAGGCCTTGGCGATGTCCAGGGTCATGGCGCCGATGTCGTCGGCCCCGGAGATCACCGGCTGCAGGGCGGCCAGGTAGAGGGCGAGGAAGATGTCCTCCACCACGATGATGCCCAGGATCGGCTTGGTCTCGGGGTTTCCGATGCGCCCGAGGTCGACGAGGATCTTGGTGACGATGGCCGAGGACGAGATCCCGAGCACGCCGGCGAGCACCAGCGCCTCCGAGGTGCCCCAGCCGAGCGCGAAGCCGAACCCGAGGCCGGCGCCGACGTTGAGCGCCAGGTAGGTGCAGCCGGCCACGGTCATCTTCCGACCGCCGGTCCTCAGGTCGTCCATGTGGAACTCGAGCCCGAGGTAGAACAGCAGCAGCACCAGGCCGAGCGCGGACAGCATCTCCAGGTCGTGCGGATCGTCGAGCAGCACGAAGCCGGGGGTGTTGGGGCCGAGGAGTATGCCGGCCAGGATGAACAGGGGGATCGTGGGCAGGCCTATGCGGCTGCCCAGGCGGGCGAGGATCGCGGCGGCGACGAAGGCACCGCCCATGGCGAGCAGGGTGTCAGCGTGTCCCATGGGATCACCTGGGCCGGGTGAGGACGAGGGACGACAG
>NZ_SMKC01000283.1 GCF_004348315.1 Streptomyces sp. 8K308
GCGTCCGGGGTGGGCAGGGGGAACGTGGTCACCTCGCCCGAGGCCGTGATCCGGCCGATCGCGTTGGCCTGGTTGAGGCTGAACCACAGGGCGCCGTCCTGGCCCGTGGTGATGAGGGAGGGGCCCGCGCCCACGGGGAAGCGGTCGACGCGGCCGTCCGGCGCGAGGCGGCCGAGCTCGCCGGCGTGGACCAGGGTGAACCAGACGGCGCCGTCTGGCCCCACGGTGATGCCGTAGGGGCCCGCGGCCGGTTCCGAGACGGTGATCAGGGTTGGCATGTGATGGTCTCCGGGCTTCGGCGGTGGGCGTTCAGAGCGTGAGTTGGGGGCCGTGCCAGCGGCGGCGCAGCCGGCGGTCGTGGCTGACGACGAGCAGCGCGCCCGGGTAGTCGGCCAGGGCGGCCTCCAACTCCTCGACCAGGGCGGGCGAGAGGTGGTTGGTCGGCTCGTCGAGCAGCAGCGCGTCGGCCGGTTCCGTGACCAGCCGCGCCAGGGCGAGACGTTGGCGCTGCCCGGTGGAGAGGTCGGTGACGCGCGCGTCGAGCTGCTCCGGGCGGAACAGGCCGAGGGCGAGCAGCCGTTCGGCGTGCTCCTCGGCGAAGCCCGGGCGGCCGTGGGCGAAGGCGGCGAGCAGGGTCTGGCCTGGGCGGCCGGGCGCCGGCTCCTGGGGCAGGTGACCGATCCGGCCCCGGCGGGCCATGCTGCCCGCGTCGGGCGCGAGTTCGCCGGCGAGGACGCGCAACAGGGTGCTCTTGCCGACGCCGTTGGGCCCGGTGAGCAGCAGTCGCTCGCCCGGCCCGAGCGCCAGGGTGGTCGGGGCGAGGCGGCCGGTGACCGCGACCCCGGCGGCCGTGAGCGTGCCCTCCGGCGCGGCGTCGGCGCGGTGCGACGGGGCGGTGAAGCGCAGCGGTTCGGCCGGCGGCGGCACCGGGTCGGCGAGCAGCCGGCGCAGCCGTTCCTCGGCGTTGCGCACCCTGCTGGCCAGCGACTGCTCGACGCGGCCGCCGGCCCGGTCGTACGCCATCTTGTTCGCGTCCCGCATCGCCCGGCCCGGGGCGACGCGGCGGGCGGTGGTGAGGGTGGCCTCGCGGAGCCGGTCGACCTCGTCGCGCCAGCGCGCGTGCGCCTGGGCCTGGCGCTGCCTGGCCGCGGCGCGCTCGGCGAGGTAGCCGGCGTAGCCGTTGCCGTAGCGGACGATGCCGCGCCGGTCGGCGTCGACCTCGATGAGCGTGGTGGCGACGCGCTCCAGGAAGTCGCGGTTGTGGGAGACGGCGACGGTGGTGCCACGGCGCGCGGTGAGGTGGTCCTCGAGCCAGGCCAGGGCGGCGTCGTCGAGGTGGTTGGTGGGCTCGTCGAGCAGCAGCACCTCGGGGGCGGCGGCGAGAACGGCGGCGAGCCGCAGCCTGACCTGCTCGCCGCCGGAGAGCGCGCCGACCGGCCGGTCGTGGGGCAGGCGGCCGAGGCCGAGGCCGTGCAGGGCGCGTTCGACGCGTGCGTCGGCGTCGTAGCCGCCGCGCAGCTCGAAGACGGTGAGCAGGTCGCCGTACTCGGCGAGCCCCGACTCGTCGCCGTCGGCCATCGCGAACTCCAGCCGGCGCAGCCGGGCCTCGATGGCGCGCAGCTCACGCAGGGCACGGTCGACGACCTGTCGCACGGTGCGCCGGGGCGGCAGCGCGGCGTCCTGGGCGAGGTATCCGACGCCGCCCTCCGCGTGGAGGATGACCTCGCCGTGGTCGGGGCGCTCGCGGCCGGCGAGCAGCCGCAGCAGGGTGGTCTTGCCCGAGCCGTTCTCGCCGACGATGCCGGTGCGCTCGCCGGCGCCGAGCGAGCAGCTGACCGAGTCGAGGACGACCCGGCCGTCGTAGGACTTACCGACGCCGAGCGCGGTGATCTGGGTGGGACGGGCGGTGGGACGGACGAACATGCGGGTGCTCCGAGGCGTTCGAGTGCGAGGCGGTGGCCATGACCTGGGGAACGCTTCGGTTGAGCACGATCCACTCCATTACTGCGACGACAGTTGCATTAGGATGCTGCCATGAAGACGGCCGAACGAGCAAACGCATTGCTGGCATGACGGCCACAGCCCGCCGCCCCGGCGGCCGCGCGGCCCGGATCCGCGCCCAGGTGCTGGCGGCGGTACGCGCGCTGTTGGTAGAGCGGGGCTACGACGAGCTCACGGTGGACGCGGTGGCGGAGCGGTCCGGCGTCCACCGCACCACGGTCTACCGGCGGTGGCGGGACGTGGGCGGCCTGCTGGCCGACGTGCTCGGGTCGGCGCGCGACGACGACTGGCGGCCGCGCGACACGGGCTCGCTCGCGGGCGATCTGACGGCGCTCAACGACGAGGTGCGGGCGGCGCTGATGGAGGAACCGCCGCTCACCATGGCCATGATCGCCGCCTCGTTCCGCTCCGAGGCGGCCGCGACGGCCCTCGGGCGGTTCTGGGAGGACAGGTACGCGCGCTGCGAGGTGGTGGTCGACCGGGCCGTCGCGCGCGGCGAGGTGCCGGCCGGAACCGACGCTCGGCGGCTGTTGCTCGCCGCCACCGCGCCGGTCTACCACCGTCTGGTGCTGCTGCGGCTGCCCGACGACCCCGGGTTGCCGGCGGACGCGGCGCGCGCCGCCGCCCTCGCGGCCGCGGCGGGCGCCTTCGACGGGCCGGCCGGGGCCGGCCCGTCCGTCAGGCTGCCGTGATCAGGAAACCTTGATCAGGGGAACCGCGATCGAGAGGACCGCGATCAGCCGAACTGCCGGGGCTGGCCCTGCTGCGGGTAGGGCTGGGCCATCGGCTGCGCGCCGGGCTGACCACCCGGCTGCGGCTGGCCCGCGAAGGGGTTGCCGCCCTGGGCCGGCGCTTGCGGCGGGGCGGCCTGCCCGGCGCTGGCCAGCAGGTGCTCGGCGTTCTCCTTCGACACCTCCTGCGTCCCGCCGCAGAAGGTGCACTGCAGGGTGTGCTTGGACGGGGCGATCGGGAAGAGCGGGATGAAGAACAGGGTGAACTTGGTGACGCGCTTGCGCAGCGCCTGCGCCGAGGGGTTGCCGCAGAAGTTGCAGATCAGGTTCAGCATCGCCAGCTGAAAGACCTTGGTGGTGGAGCCGAATATGAGCACGCGAGAACTCCGGTTGCGTACGTACCAGCGATAACTATGACCCCAACAGGACACCATCCACGCCCGCGTGGTTGCGGCCGCGGGGCCTCCTTTGCCCAATCGTGACCAGCCTGCCGGGTGTCCCACGCCCGGCGGCGTCCGGTGAGCTCCGGCGGGGCTACGCTGACCCCGCGATCGAGGACGGCGCCACCGACCGGGGCAGCGTGACCACGGTGCGGCGGATCGGCGAGACCATCCGCCGGCCGGTCGGCGCGTGGACGCCCGCGGTGCACGCCCTGTTGACCCACCTCGAGTCGGTGGGCTTCACTCGCGCTCCCCGGGTGCTCGGCACTGAAGGCGGCGACGAGGTGCTGTCGCTGCTGCACGGCGAGCCGGCGTTCACGCCCTGGCCGCCGGCCCTGCGGTCGACCGCCGGAATCAGCGAACTGGCCTCCTGGCTGCGCGACTACCACGACGCCGTCCGGGACTTCCGGCCGCCCGCCGACGCCCGATGGCAGGGCCAGGAGGACGAGTGGCGGCCCGGCATGATCGTTCGCCACGGCGACCTCGGCCCGTGGAACTCCGTCTGGAACGGCGACCGACTCGCCGGCTTCATCGACTGGGACCGCGCGGCGCCCGGCCATGCCCTCGACGACCTCGCCCAACTCGCCTGGTACGCCGTGCCGCTGCGTCCCGTAGAGCAGCGAAGAAGAGCGACGATCCCCGGGTAGCACGCCACGCGGAGCCGCCTCGACGCCCTGTGCGCCGCCTACGGGGCGCGCCCGGCCGCGGTTCTCGACGCGCTGGACGCCCTCCAGGCCCGCGAGGCCGAGCGCATCGACCGGCTCGGCCGGCGAGACCACGAGCCATGGGCGACGTTCCTCGCCCGCGGCGACGCGGCCGAGATGCTGGCCGAGCGTTCCTGGCTCCGCTCGGAACGCACGATCCTCCCCGCCGACTCCGGCGACTGAGCACCGCTTCCCTGGGCAGCCCTCAGACCGCGGGCAGGTGGTCGGTCGCGCCGTACTCGACGAGCCGGAGCCGGCCGCCGTCCCCGACCCAGCGGGAGATCGAGGCGTTGGGCACCGGCTCCTCGTCGACCGGCGGCGGCGCGCCGAGGCCGGCCGCCACCTGGCGCACGGCCGCCACGACCGCGTCATGGGCCACCAGCAGCACCCGACGGCCGGCCGCCGCGCCGGCCAGCTCGGCGATCAGGTCACGCACCCGCAGCACCACGTCGGCCAACGACTCGCCGCCCGGCGGCCGGTAGTGCCAGTCACCGAGGCGGGCCCGGCGCTCGGCCTCCTCGGGGGCGCGGTCGCGGATCACCGCCTCGGGCAGCAGGCCGAAGGCGCCCATCTCCCGGTCCCGCAGCCGCTCGTCCACCAGCGGCGCCGGCCAGCCGCCGCCGGCGGCCTCGGCCATCAGCGACCAGGTGCGCCGCGCCCGCAGATAGGGCGAGCTGAGGACGAGCTCGGGGCGGCGCCCAGGCGCCAGGGCCGCCAGCCAGCGGCCGAGCGCGAAGGACTGCGCCCGGCCGGCCTCGGTCAGCGGGACGTCGGCGTCGCGCGGCTCGGGCGGGATCACCACCGGGCCGCCGCGCCGCGCCGTGGCGAAGAGCACGTTGGCCGTGCTCTCCCCGTGGCGGACGGCGACCAGCTCGGCCAGCGGGTGGCGGGGCGGGATCGGCGCGGCGGCCGGCTCCACCGTCAGTCCCGGGAACGGGACTTGAAGGCCGCCTTGCGGGCCTGCTTGGCCAGCTGCTTGTCCGGGTGGAGCCGGCCCACCGCCTCGAGCACATCGGCGGTGGCGGGATGGTCGGTGCGCCAGGCGCGGTCGAAGAAGCCGCTGTGCTGGTCGGCCAGGTCGGTCACCAGCTCGCGCAGCTCCGGCGCGTTCTCCACGATCTCGGCGCCGCCGAGCTGCGCGGCGAGGGTGTCGATGGTCAGCCAGAAGACCATGTCCTCGGCAGGCGGCGGTACGTCGACGACGCCGTGCTCGGCGAGCCAGACGCGGGCCAGGCCGCCGAGCTCGGGATCGGCGAGCACCTCGCGCAGCGCCGGCTCGGCGCGGCCGTCGAGCATGGCAAGCACCAGCTGGCAGCCGAGCCGGCGGCCCGGGCCCGCCGGATCGCCGCCGCGCGCGGCCGCCAGCAGCTCCCGGGCGGCGGACAGCGGCTCGCGGGCGGCCAGCCACAGCTCGGCCTCGTCGTGCGCGGCCGTCTCCGGGCGGTACGGCAGGGCGGCGAGCAGCGCCGCCGCTTCCTGGTCGGCCAGCTCGCCGACCAGCGGCGCGGTGAGGCCGGCCTCGATCATGCGGCGGCGCACCGCGTGGAGCCCGAGCGTCGTCAGCCTGGCCCGGCCGTAGCGGGTCAGGTCCTCCGTGTCGTCGACCTCGACGTCGTCGCTCTCGACCGCCTCGCCCTCCGCCTCGGCGAGCACCGACTCGTCCACCGGCTCGTACTCCAGGAGGCCGGTGCTGACCAGCGCGCTGAACTGCTCGTCCAGCTTGAGCACGGCGGCCGACAGCTCGTCCATCACGGCCTCGGACAGCTCGTCCATGTCCTCGGGGATCACCGAGGCCGCCGCGACCATCGGCAGCGGCACCATGCTGGCGGCCTGTCCCGAGTCGTCGGTGAGGGCGAACAGGTAGAGGCTGCCGAGCGCGGCGTCCAGGAAGTCGGCCTCCTCCTCCGGGTCCCAGTCGAGGGCGTCAAGGTCGACGGTGGACGGGTCGATCGACGCGCCGCCGTCCTCGCCCGGGCCGCCCGGCAGCTCGCCGAGCAGCTCCTCGAAGCTGGGCGTGGCGACCTCGGCCAGCACCGCGTCCAGGCCCTCGGCCCAGATCTCCAGCACGTCGGCCGGGCGCCCCTCGGTGAGTTGGGCCAGCTCGGGCCCGGGCGCGGCGGTGCCGGCGACCACCTCGCCCCCGTCCTCGTCCCCGGCGCCGCCCTCCGCGGCTTCCGGGTCCTCGAGCACGACGACGAGGCCGCTGTCGACCGCGAAGTTCCACGCCTCCGCCGCCAGCAACTCGCCCTCCTCGTCGGCCTCGAGACCGAGCACGGCCACCGCGGAGCGCAGCCGCTCGGCGGGCAGCTCGCCGCCGGCGCCCACGGGCACCTCGGGAGCGGCCCAGCGGGCGAGGCGGGCGGCGCGGGACAACAGCGGGGCGGCCAGGGCCTCTCGGGCCAGCTCGGCCTCCGAGGGCAGCCGCACGGGCGGCATGACGGGACGCTCGTCAGCGGTGTTCACCATCGCTCCTCATCGAAACCACGGATGGCCGTCCCCCAGCCTAGATGAGGCGCGGGTGTCCCCGTGACGGCTCATCAGCATTGGCGCCGGGCCCGTGCCCTGCCGGGGTGTGGGCGGCGATTAACCGGAACGTCTCCGTCCCGATCCCCAGGGGGCGTTGACAAGGCCCGCCCCGCTGCGGGAGCTTGACGCGCGTAGAGCCGGTCCTGGAGGAAGGCTCCGCCGCTACCGCCCTGGAGGGTCCCTTGTCCGCCTCAGTCCGTCCACGCCACAGATCCGCAGCCGTGGGGGCGCTCGTCGTCGCCGGCCTCTGCTCCGCGCTGCTGGTCAACCCCTCGCACGCCGAGGAGCCGGCCGACCAGGGCGCCCTCGCGGCTCCCCGGGTCCACGACATCCAGGGCGACACCCGGATATCGCCCTACGCCGGCCAGCAGGTCACCGACGTGCCCGGCATCGTCACGGGCGTGCGCACCTACGGCTCGCGCGGCTTCTGGATCCAGGACCCGACGCCGGACGACGACCCCGCGACCAGCGAGGGCGTGTTCGTCTTCACCAGCTCCACGCCGCGCGTCGCGGTCGGCGACGACGTGCGGGTGTCGGGTCTGGTCGGCGAGTACTACCCGGGCGGCGAGGACATCGGCGGCCAGTCGGTGACCCAGATCTCGCGGCCCACGGTGACCGTGGTCTCGTCGGGCAACGAGCTGCCGACCCAGGTCACCCTGGACGCCGACGACCTGCCGCAGCGCTACGCGCCGGCGGGCGACCCAGCCGAGGGCGGCGACATCGAGGGCCTCGCCCTGCGTCCGAACCGCTACGCCCTCGACCTGTTCGAGTCCCTCGAGGGCATGACGGTCGCGGTCGAGAACACCGCCGTGGTCGGCCCGAGCACCCCGTACTACGAGCTGTGGGTGACGCTCGACCCGCACGCCAACCGGACGGTGGGCGGCGGCACCAGGTACGCCTCCTACGCCGACCAGAACGCGGGCCGGCTGAAGGTGGAGTCGCTGGTTCCGGTGGCGCAGCAGCCGTTCCCGCGGGCCGACGTGGGCGACGTGCTCGCCGGCACCACGGTGGGCCCGCTGGACTACGACGAGTTCGGCGGCTACCTGATCGCCGCCCGCGAGATGGGCACGGTGGAGCCCGGCGGGCTGACACCCGAGAGCACCAGGCCGCAGCGGCGGGACGAGCTGGCCATCGCCACCTACAACGTGGAGAACCTCAACCCGGGCAACGAGCAGTCCAAGTTCGACCGGCTGGCCGAGGGCGTGGTGACCCACCTGGCCTCCCCCGACATCCTGGCGATCGAGGAGGTGCAGGACAACAGCGGGGCGGCCGACGACGGGACCGTGGCCGCCGACGAGACGCTGCGGCGGTTCGTCGACGCCATCGTGGCGGCGGGCGGGCCGCAATACGAGTGGCGCGGCATCGACCCGGTGGACGGCGAGGACGGCGGGCAGCCGGGCGGCAACATCCGCACGGTCTTCCTCTTCAACCCGGAGCGGGTCTCCTTCGTCGACCGTCCCGGCGGCGACTCCACCACCGGCACGGAGGTCGTGAAGCGCCGCGGCCGGGCCGAGCTGACCGCCTCCCCCGGCCGCGTCGACCCGGGCAACTGGGCCTGGGAGGACAGCCGCAAGCCGCTGGCCGCCGAGTTCTCCTTCCGGGGCGAGACGGTGTTCGTCATCGCCAACCACTTCACCTCCAAGGGCGGCGACCACCCCCTCCACAGTCGCTTCCAGCCGCCGGTGCGGTCCTCCGAGGCGCAGCGGATCGCGCAGGCGCGGGTCGTCAACTCCTTCGTCCAGGACATCCGCTCCGCGCGGCGGCAGGCCCAGGTCGTGGTGCTCGGCGACATCAACGACTTCGAGTTCTCGCCGACCACCAGGGCCCTGACCGAGGACGGCGCGCTGCGGAGCGCGGTGGACTCGCTGCCGCCCGACGAGCGCTACACATACCTGTTCCAGGGCAACTCCCAGGTGCTCGACCAGACGCTGGTGTCCCCTTCGATCAGGCGCTTCGACTACGACATCGTGCACATCAACGCGGAGTTCGCCGACCAGGCGAGCGACCACGACCCGCAGGTGCTGCGCTTCGAGCCCTGACAGGACCACGTGATTACCGGTGGCCGAGGGCGGCCGGAGGGGTGCAGACTGCCCGCATGTCCACTCCCCCCTTCGGCCGCTGCGCCGCCGCGATGATCACTCCCTTCTCCGCCGACGGCGGTCTCGACCCGCATGGCGCCCAGCGGCTCGCCACGCACCTGGTGGACCGGGCCGGCTGCGACGCCCTGGTGTTGAGCGGCACCACGGGCGAGTCGCCGACCACCACGGACGCGGAGAAGTCGACGTTGGTGCGGGCGGTGGTGGACGCGGTGGGCGACCGGGCCAGGGTGGTCGCCGGGGTGGGCACGGCCGACACGCGCCACACGGTCGCCCTCGCGGAGGCGGCCGAGAAGGCGGGCGCGCACGGGCTGCTCGTGGTGACGCCGTACTACTCGCGGCCGCCGCAGGAGGCGATCGTGGCGCACCTGCGGACGGTGGCCGACGCGACCGAGTTGCCGGTGATGCTGTACGACATCCCGGTGCGGACGGGCGAGGGCACGGCGCTCACGGTGGACTCGCTGCGGCGGCTCGCCGAGCACCCGAGGATCGTGGCCGTCAAGGAGTGCACCGGCGATCTGCTGAAGTCCGGCCTGGTCATGGGCTCCACGGGGCTCGCCTACTACTCGGGCAGCGAGGAGCTGAACCTTCCGCTGCTGGCGCTCGGCGCCGTCGGCTGCGTCAGCACGGTCGCCAACGTGGCCGGCCGCCAGGTGCGGGGGGTGCTCGACGCGTTCGCCGCGGGCGACACGGCGCTCGCGGCGAGCCGGCACCGGGCGCTGCTGCCGCTGGTGGCGGCCATGATGCACGGGGTCCCCGGCACGGTGAGCGTCAAGGCGCTCTTCCAGGCCGCCGGCCTCCCCGGCGGCCCCGTCCGCCCGCCCCTCCCC
>NZ_SMKC01000284.1 GCF_004348315.1 Streptomyces sp. 8K308
CCAGCGCCGCACCGTGGCACCAGGCCCTTACCCCCGGCCCCAGGGCGTCACCGCCTTGACCCTGGGCGGCCCAGACCGGATGTCCGTCGCCGGCCGCGGCCTGCTCGACGTCACGGAGCCGTGCGAGTTCCTCCATACGCCATGCCTACCAGGCGTTCCCTGGGGCCCGCTGTGCCCCGGCCCTCATCGCCGACAGGTGACGGACCGCGCGACGACACGCGGGAGTTGGCGGGGAGGGGGACCGACACGCGGGACTGGAACGGTAGGGCCTCCTGGTGCTCGAGTGGCGTGGCAACCCGAGCCACCAAGGGGCCCTGCTCTCATGCGTCCACCCGGTCGGGATCACCCGACCCGGGACCCTGTTCCATCAGAACCGACCTCGTGATCGATGCAGACACGCTTCTCGGCCCGGCCGGCCAGGCCCAGCGCTCAGCCTCGTCGGCCGGGCAGCGGGACGTCGGACCAGTCCGTGTCCGAGGCCAGGTAGAAGCTCGGGTAGGCCGGTTGGTTGTAGGTGGTCTGCTGTCGTGCCACCTCGACCCGGTACTGCGGGTCGTGCATCAGCGTGTAGAGCTTGTGGTCCGTCACCTCGGTGCTCAGGTAGAAGCGGATCGCCGAGCTGTCCGCCGTCCGCACCATCAGTTCCTCCCGCCAGTCGCCGAACACGTCGGCCACCAGCGAGGGGTTGCCCTTGGTGTGGTTGTTGGTCAGCGTGCCATCGGCGGTCAGCAGCGTGCCGCGCCGCCAGTCCTCGATGGTCGGGGTCGCGTCGATCGCGCCGTCGACGATCTGGGTGGTCAGGTCCCCTGACCAGCGGATCGACATGTTGGTGCCGGGCGTCTCGGGGCCGAGGTAGCCGCCGTCCGCCGTCCACAGGCCGGTCTCGGAGACCGACTGCGGCTGGGAGGCCCAGGTCTCGATGCCCCGGTGGTCCGGGTCCACGTCGCCGATCATGCCGCGCCCGGTGTCCACGCCGGTGTAACCGCCGTACAGCACTTCGCCGGTGGCCGCGTCGCGCAGCGCGAAGCCGTAGGGCGCGTACCGCCCGCCCTCGTGGACCGTGAAGATCTCGAGTCCCGGCCGGTCCGGGTCGATGTCGGCGACGTGCATCGCGTCGCCGTGCCCGAGCCTGATGTTCTCGCCCGGCTGCGCCGCCTCCGGCGGTGCCTCGGCGAACGAGCTGTAGAGCAGGCTGCCGTCGTCGTCGATGGTGGCCGAGCCGTAGACGATCTCCTGCCGCCCGTCCCCGTCGACGTCGGCCGAGCTGAGGGAGTGGAAGCCCTGGGTGGTGAGGGTGCCGAACTCGGGGTCGGTGCCATCGACGCCGTGCGGCGAGTCGTTGAACGGGTTGGACATCGGGGTCCAGCCGCTGTCCACCGTCCAGTCCTGGCGGATCCGGCGGCCGTCCCAGCGGTAGGCGACGAGCGTGGAGCGGGTGTAGTAGCCGCGCGCGAAGACGGCCGAGGGGTGGCGGCCGTCGAGGTAGGCGACGGTGGAAAGAAAGCGGTCAACCCGGTTGCCCGGCTCGATCCTGGCCATCGCGTAGTCGCCCCACATCAGGCCGTCGTCGTGGCGGCCCGGCTCGTAGCGCACGGTCTGCAACTCCCGCCCGGCGCCCGGGTCGAGGACCGTCAGGTACTCGGGGCCTTCGAGGACGAAGCCCTCGAAGGCGCGCAGGTTGTTGCGGGTGGAGCGGCTGGGCGCGTAGACGTCGACGAAGTGGTCGGCCAGCGCCTCGGCGTCGGCGCGCGACAACGGGTAGTCGTAGCGCGGCTCGATGCCGAACGCCTCCTCGAGGGTGGCCGGCCAGTTGCCCGCGCGCACCTCCGGGTGGTCGTGCCAGCCCTGGAACACCCCGACCAGGTGGTCGTAGTAGCCCTCGGCGCTGAGCCGGTAGTCGTCCTGGTGCGAGTAGCCGGCGCGGACGTCGGCGCGCGGCATCGTGACGTACTCGGTGCGGGCGACGCGGCCGTCGGGCCGGTAGCGGGTGATCGTGGTGCCGGGCGCGGTCTTGAGCATCATCTCGGCGCGGCCGTCGCCGTCGAAGTCGTAGACCAGGAACTGCGTGTAGTGCGCGCCGGCGCGGATGTTGGGGCCGAGGTCGACGCGGCTGAGCAGGGTGCCGTCGAGCCGGTAGGTGTCGATGTAGACGTTGCCCGTGTAGCCGACCTGGGAGACGTCCTTGGAGTTGGACGGGTCCCACTTGACGACGTACTCGTAGGCCCCGTCGCCGTCGACGTCGCCGACGCTCATGTCGTTGGCGCGGTAGGTGTACGCCTCACCGGCGGGGGTGACGCCGTCCGCCGGCCTGCGCAGCGGCAGGTCGTAGTAGTCGTCGGCCCAGGGGGAGACGGGGTTGCTGCGGCGGCCCTCCCGGCCGCGGTCGATGGGCGCGACCCGGTAATCGGCGCCGGAGGTGGCGTCCTCGTCGAGGTAGTTGGTGCTGTCGGTGACGGTGGCGATCCGCCGGCCGTCCCGGTAGACGGCGAAGTCGGTGCCGGACACGCCGGTTTCGGTGTGTCGGGTGGCCTCGGAACCCAGCAGCCGCCAGCTGAGGAAGACGCCCTCCTCGGAGGCGACTGCGACGAGCCCGCGGTCGAGGTCCTCGAGTTGGACGGTGCCCGGCCTGCCTCCGGTGGCCCGCTCGGGCGCCGCTTCGGCCGCCGGCCCCGCGGTGAGCAGCAGCAGCCCGGCGAGGGGGATGGCCAGGGGGCCGAACGTCAGGCGGCGCCGGGTTCTTGGGCCGTCAGGTGGTCTCATCAGAGGTCGCCTTCCTCCGTCTGTCGGGTGGTGGCCGTCGATTGATTCGTTTCAATCGACGCGGCCGTGACAGTAGGGGGCAGCCTGGCGCCGGTCAATACCCCGCGCAGCAAACGCTTTCAGCCATGCGGCCTCTGCGGTCAGCCGCCGTCAGCCGCGGTCGAACGCGGTCCAGGGGCTCACGGCGAGCCGGCCGGTGGTGCCCAGGTCTATCCCGCCGTCCGGCATGATGCGCTGCGCATCCTCACCCGGCGCCGGTATGACGTCGACGAAGCGGGCGTCGACGGGCGGCCCGCTGAGGTCCGTGGTGTTCCGCCACGCGATCGTGGCCCAGGCCGCCTCCCCCGGCTCCAGCGTCACCGGCCGCGGGGGCTCGTCGAAGCCGTTCAGCGAGGCGGTGATCTCCGCCGTGTCGTGCTGGACGGCGATGTCCAGCGTCTCGACCCCGTCGTCGCCGACGAGGATGAGCTCGGGGTGGCCCTCGACGGTGTACGGCTCGGTGCCGCAGTTGGTCAGCCTGATGGTGCCGGCCCGCAGCCCCATGGCGGCGTCTATGACGTCGGGCGTGACCCGGGCGCCCGACGCGGGGCACTCGGTCGACGGCACCGTGATCTCGGTGGGCGTGGGCCCGGGCGACACCGCCGCCGGCGCGCCCGCGCCCGCGCCCTCGGCGCCGTCGCCTCCGCCGCCGGCCACCTCGGTGCCGCAGCCGGCGAGCAACGCCCCCAGGGCGACCAGGCTCAACGCCGGCCCTCTCGTTCTCCTCCACCTCATGCGGTGATCCTCGCACGCGCTTTCGATCAGGGGCACTGGACGGAAGGAAGGTGCGACCACCCCCGTTCGTAGCGTAGAGTTCATCCCAACGACGCGGGGTGGAGCAGCTCGGTAGCTCGCTGGGCTCATAACCCAGAGGTCGCAGGTTCAAATCCTGTCCCCGCTACGAGAGCTCGGGCCCGGCATCCGCGAGGATGCCGGGCCCGAGCGTTTTGGCGCTGTGGCGGTCGCCTTCGCCGCGTGCGCTTCGTTCTTCCGCGTCACATGTCGAGTGCCGTGCCGTAGAGCCGGTCGGCGCGGATCCTGATCACCACCCGCCGCTCGGCGACCTGCTCCCGCAGGAACTCCGCCTCGGCCGCTTCGTCCTCCGGCGGTTCCGGCAGCAGCGAGAGCAGCTCGCGCCCGACGGCGTCGCCCGGCTCCCGCGTCGGCTCCGACACCTCGGCGGTGCCCTCGACGACGGCGAACGCCATGTGGTCCGGCGTGCTCACGTGCAGCGCGGCGTGCGGATCGCGGCTGAGCTGCCGTGGCTTGCCCCGGTCGGCGGTGCTCGAGACCCGCAGCAGCCGCCGGTCCCCGTCCCAGTGGTAGAGGACCGTGGTCAGATGCGGGTGCCCGCTGGCCCGCACGCTCGCCAGCACGCCGAACCCCCGCGCCCCGAGCAACCGCGACGCCTCCGCCTCGTCCAGCACCCGTGGCCTCGGCTTCTCGTTCCCACTCATCGTCCGCTCCGTTCCTCTCGTCTCTGCTTCTCTGCTTTTTCTCTGTTCGTCTTCTTCCGCGCGGCGCCCTGCCGCTTGGCCGCTCGCCGGCCTCACACCCCGGCCGGCACCCGCGCGGCGTCCTCGCGCTCCCGCACCGGCGCGGCACCCGCCTTCCGCCTCGCCAGCGCCGCCACCGCGACCACGATGGCCACGCCGAGCAGCGCCGCGCCGATGCCGAACGCCAGCCGGTAGCCCGCGGCCAGCGCCTCCGCCCGGCCGGCGCCCTCGCCGAGCAGCCCCTCGGTGCGGGCGGCGGCGGCCGTGGAGAGCGCCGCGATGCCGAGCGCCATGCCGACCTGCTGGGTGGTGTTGAAGAGGCCGGAGGCGAGACCGGCGTCCTCGGACCTGGCCGCCGACATCCCGAAGGTGGTCAACGCGGGCTGGGCGAGACCGAATCCGGCGCCGAGCAGCAGCACCGGCAGCAGGTCGGTCGCGTAGTCCGCGTCGTTCGGCAGCCGGGACAGCAGCACGAGCAGCGCGGTGAGCATCGCCAGGCCGACCAGCAGCATGGCGAGTTCGCCGAACCTGGCGTTCAACCGGGCCGCCAGGCCCAGGGACACGGCGCCGATGACGACGGCCGTCGGCAGCATCGCGAGGCCGGTCTCGGCGGCGCCGTAGCCGAGCACGTTCTGCAGGTAGAGCGCGAACATCACCTGGAACGAGAACATCGCGCCCACCAGCAGCACCTGGATCAGGTTCGCCGACCAGACCGCGCGCGGCCGCAGCATGCGCAGCGGCATCAGCGGCGTGCGTGCCGTCGCCTGCCGCAGCAGGAACCCGGCGAGCAGCGCGAGACCGACCAGGCCCGCGCCCAGCGTGTGTACCGAAGTGCCGCCGTAGCGCTCGACGTTGACCACCGCGTAGCTGCCGAGCAGCAGTCCGCCGGTGACCAGGGCGGCCCCGGCCGCGTCGGCCCCGGCCCGCAGCCCGAGGCTCGTGTCGTCCGGCAGGTACCGCCGGGCCAGGACCAGCACGGCGACGCCGAGCGGCACGTTGATGAAGAAGATCCAGTGCCAGCTGAGCCCGTCGGTCAGCACGCCGCCGAGCACCTGTCCGATGGCGGCGCCGGTCGCGCCGGTGAAGCTGAACGCGGCGATGGCGCGGCCGCGTTCGCGTGGCTCGGTGAACAGCGTCACCAGGATCCCGAGCGCGACGGCGGAGGCCATGGCGCTGCCGACGCCCTGCGCGAACCGCGCCGCGATCAGCAGCCCCGGCGAGGTGGCGAAGCCGGCGAGCAGCGAGGCCCCGGTGAACACGGCGGTGCCGGCGGCGAACATCCGCCGGCGGCCGAGTAGGTCGCCGAGCCGGCCGGCGAGCAGCAGCAGGGCGCCGAAGGCGATCAGATACGCGTTGACCACCCAGCTGAGCCCGGCGGCCGAGAACCCGAGGTCCTCCTGGATGGCGGGCATGGCCACGGTCACGATGCTGCCGTCGAGGACGATCACCAGCATGCTGGACGCGATCACCCCGAGCGCGACCCAGCGCGAGCGCGCGGCGGTTTCGGATGCCATGAGGCCTCTCCTGTCGTCGATCAGGCAACAGGAAGGACTCTAGCAGATAGTTCTCTTGCGGACTATCTTTCTCGGGTCAAAGTCCGGATCGGCGTCCCGCTACCCGCGCTGCCGTGCCCGCCGCGCCGGCCGAGGGCTCTCGACCGGCTCCGCCAGCACCCCGCCGACCAGCCGCTTCATCGCCGAGAGCAGCGCCTCCCGCTCTCCGTCCGGCAGCGCGGCCAACGTCTCCCGGTGCACCCCGTCGACGATCTCCTGGCTGCGCCGCGCCACCCGCGCGCCCTCCTCCGTCACCGCGATCACCCGCGCCCGCCGGTCCACGCTCGACGGCCGCCGCTCCGCGAGCCCGGCCGCCTCCAGCGCGTCCACGGTCACCACCATCGTGGTCTTGTCCATGTCCCCGATCTCGGCCAGCTGCGCCTGCGTCCGCTCCTCCTCGAGCGCGTGCACCAGCACGCAGTGCATCCGTGCCGTCAGCCCGACCTCGGCCAGGGCGGCGGCCATCCGGGTGCGCAGGACGTGGCTGGTGTGGTCGAGGAAGAACGAGAGGTCGGGCTCGGATCGCGTCTGCGGCGTCATGGCGGTCATGTCAGCGAGCGTAACAAGCGGGCGATCCGTCGCGGATGGTCCGTAACGGGTGGATCTCTGGGGTGTCCTGGCCCCCCTTGTCCGCCCCTGCCGAGCGCGGCAGGCAGGGGCGACCGGCCACCGTCGGCGATTTCGCGGTCGTCCTCGGCGGACCGTGGGGCAGCAGCGGTGAGGAGTCGCGCGATGTGGGCGACGCGCCTGCGCGGGGCCGCGCGGGCGTCAGGTGGCGAAGATCAGCCAGAGGTCCCAACCGCCGGCGTTCTCGCGGCACTCGTAGGCGTCGGCCCCGCCCGGGTGGTTGGGCCACAGGTACTCCTCGCCCACCGCGACGCACTCCTCGTGCGTCGCGTAGTGGTCGTGGAACTGGTAGTAGTCCAGCGCCGAGGCCGACGCGGGCCCCGCGCCCACGGCCAGAGCGGCCACCACGGCGGCCCCTACCACCCACATCCGCGCCCGACTTCTCATGTCCTGGCCTCCCCATGGCCCGACCGAACCGCCTGATGCGAAGGATTCAAGGGCAGCTCCGCCGGCCTGACAAGGTCAGCGGTCGGCCACTTGTCGGATGGCTGGGAGTCGGTGGTCGCGCGCCTGGCGGGCGTCTATACGGGTCGGACCCCGCCCACGCTCGTTCGCGTGACGGGGTCCTTCCTCCCCCTGGTCCCCCCCACAAACCGCCCTGAACTTCCCCCGTGAACACAGGACGGCATATGCCCGAACGGTCGGATCCCGAGACCGACTTGGAATAGTCGACACCTGGACCTCGGACATGTGCGACGCTACCCGGGGAGTCACCGCTCGGCTACCCGCCGAACGCGGTGCCCGGCCGGAAAACGCGGAGAGAGGGAGACGTTCCTGATGGCACGGCTCAGCGCCGTACCCGGTGACCTGAGCAGGCTGACGACCCTCGTCGACAGCAGCGATCTCGAGGAGACGCGGGACATCATCAGCCGCGCCTACAGCCCCTACCAGCTCGACTGCCTGGGCGACGCGCGGGAGTTCGCCGCGTGGTACGCCGAGGACGGGTTCCCCGGCATCACGATCTCGGGGCTGCGGTACGGATACCCGCACCTCGACGCCGAGACCCTGATCAAGCCGCAGGCGCTCGAAACCTACCTGCTGGTCTGCGAGGTGACCCACGGCTGGGTCAGGGTGAGCCGCCCAGGCCGGGAGGAGTGCGTCGTCGGGCCGGGCGGGACTTATGTCCTCGACCCGTACAGCCCCTTCCAGGTGCGCTGGTCGCCGGGCGCGCAGATGACGACCCTCCGGCTCGCCCGCGACGTCGTGGAGCGGGCCGTCGCCGACGCGCTCGGCGTGGAGGGGCCGGTGCGTGCCCGGTTCGCGCTCGGCGGGGCCGTCTCGCCCGACGCCGCCAGGACCTGGGCGGGCATCTCCGGCGCCGTTCACCGCGAGGTGCTCGGCGAGGGCATCGCCCGCACCAACCCGCTCGTGGCCGCGCAGCTGACCCAGACGTCGGCCGTGTTACTGGTCCAGACGCAGCGGCTGATCCTCCCGAACGGCGTGGACGCGCGGCGCACCGGCCTCGTCGGCCACGCGGCGGTGCGCCGCGCGATGGCCCTGGTCGAGGAGCGGGCCGACGAGCCGCACACCCTCGCCGACCTGGCGGCGGCGGCCCGGGTCAGCCCGCGTGCCCTCCAGGAGGCGTTCCGCCAGCACCTGGACACCACCCCGCTCGGCTACCTCCGGGAGGTCCGTCTCAGGCGGGCCCACCAGGACCTGCTCGCGGCCGGCAGGGACGGCTCGGCGACCGTATCGGACGTCGCCTACCGCTGGGGCTTCTCCAACCTGGGGAGGTTCGCCGCCTACTACCGGGAGCGGTACGGGCAGCCGCCGTCGAAGACGCTGAGCGGTTGACCCGCGGCCGGTCGTGGCCGCCGTGGCGGTGGTGCCGCGGCTGGGTCAGGTGTCCCCGCCGGTCGGGGGGAGAAGCCCACGGGCGGCAAGGGCCGGGGCGATGGCTGAGGAACTGTCGAGGCGCAGCGGCGGGGTTCCGGCGGCGCGGGCCGTGACCAGGCGGGCGGCCCAGCGGCGGCGGTCCCGGTGGTGGTGGGCCGGTCCCGACCACGGGATCGAGTCGCGGGCCAGCAGGTGGCCGAAGGTCTCGCGGTTGCCGGCGAACAGCTCCTGCCCGGTGGCGGCCCGCCGCAGTGAGCGGGCCACCAGGCGGGGCAGGCACACGCACAGCGGCAGGTCCAGCCAGACCACCAGATCGGCCCGTGTCAGCAGCGTCTCGGC
Source organism: Streptomyces sp. 8K308 (assembly GCF_004348315.1). Classification (GTDB taxonomy): domain Bacteria; phylum Actinomycetota; class Actinomycetes; order Streptomycetales; family Streptomycetaceae; genus Streptomyces. Next base: position 8,651 of record NZ_SMKC01000284.1, read on the forward strand.
GACCGCGCCGTCGAAGTTGCCGTCCGCGATCCACGCCTCGGCCGCCAGCGCGTGCCGCACCCGGGCGTGGAACTCCGCGGCCGGACCGGGGCCCACGCTGGCCCCCAGAACAGGTCGTCAAGTTCGACGTGGGGCAGTCCCGAATGGGCCGCGACGGCGGCCGCGACGGTGCTCTTGCCGGCCGCGACCGGACCCACCACCGCGATCCGCCGCGGCGGCTGGCCGGGTGGCGTCACGGTGACCGCCTCCGGGCGGTCGGCGTCGTCACCGGTACGGACCACCGCGGGCTGCTCAAGGGGCCTCGGGCCGGGAGCCGGGGCGTCGGGGCCGTTACGAGCCGCGCTGGTTTCCGTCGCCACCCGGCGTCTCCTGGTGGATGTGCAGCTCCCCGTTCATCACCGTGTAGAGCGAGGCGTGGTCCTTGGCGACGTTGCTCTGGCTCGGGCCGGTCGGCGCCGGCGTGCCGTCGTCGGCGTGGAGCGGCGCGGCGTCGCGGGCGGCGGCTTCGACGCGGTTGTCGTCGCCGGCCACCACGGGGCCGTGCGCGTCGCCGCCGATGCTGATCGAGTAGTGGTTCCTCGGCGCGGATGCCATGACGGTCCTGCCTTCCGGGTCTGCTGAACGGTCGGTTGGGGTTGGGCGGGTCAGGGG
>NZ_SMKC01000285.1 GCF_004348315.1 Streptomyces sp. 8K308
CGGGGAGGTCGAGGCGGGCGAGTTCGGCGCGTTGGGCCGCTTCGAGGGAGAGCCGGGTGGCGTGTTCGCGGCCCTGGGTGAGGAGCGGGGCGGTCAGCGCGGTCGCGTCCTTCAGGCCGACCCTGGTCAACGTCGCGGTGAGGTTCGCCGGTTCGGGGAGGGCGGGGGTGGCGTCGGCGCCCTCGACGGAGGCGCGGACCATGTTGACCACGGCGGAGCCCACCGGCAGGTCGGCCGCGCGGAGTTCGGCGACCCCGTCGGCCGTCTCCTGCACCGGCATCTCCTCGAGCAGCGTCACCAGGTGCACCGCGGTCTCGGCCGACTTCAGCACCCGCATCACGGCCTGCGCCTGGTGGTGGATGGGCCCGGTCCTGGCGAGCCCCGCGACCTCGTCGTTGACGGCGAGGAAGCGGGTGACACGCCCGGTCGGCGGCGCGTCCATCACGACGGCGTCGTACGCCCAGCCGCCGTCCGGGCCGCGGCGCCGCACCGCCTCGCAGGCCTTGCCGGTGAGCAGCACGTCCCGCAGCCCGGGCGCCACGGTCGTCACGAAGTCGATCGCGCCGATCCGGCGTAGCGCGCGGCCGGCGCCGCCGAGCTTGTAGAACATCTGGAGGTAGTCGAGCAGCGCCCGCTCCGCGTCGATGGCCAGCGCGAACACCTCACCGCCGCCGGGGCCGATGGCGATCCGCCGCTCTTCGTAGGGCAGCGCCTCGGTCTCGAAGAGCTGGGCGATGCCCTGCCTGCCCTCGACCTCGACGAGCAGCGTCCGCCGCCCCTCCTCGGCCAGGGCGAGCGCGAGGGCGGCGGCGACGGTCGTCTTGCCGGTGCCGCCCTTGCCGCTGACCACATGCAGTCTGCGCGCCGAAGTCACGTTGGCGAGCCTAAGCGACGCCGACCGACTCGATGGCGCGGGAGAGGCTCGCGGTGCCGTGCCCCTCGGCGGCCTGCCGCTCGAAGAGGTCGAGCAGCGGGGCGAGCAGCCGGTCGTCGACGCCACGCGGCCGGCCGGCGGTGAGGATGGCGGACAGGCCGGCGCGGTTGATGTCGATGGTGGAGGTCTCGGTCGCGTCGTAGTCGGCCGTGTCGATCTCGCGGGCGAACTCGGGGAGCGTGGCGACGGCGGCGGTGAGCCAGCGCGTCATCGGCTCGGCGATCTCGGCGGCGCCGAGCCCGGCGGTCCTGGCGAGGGCGACGCCGTGGAAGAAGCCGCCGAACATGCCGTACATGGCGCTCAGCACGGCCATGTCCTGGACGGAGGCGAGCGTCGGGTCCGTGCCGGCGAAGTGGCCGGCGCCCAGGGCGGGGTCCAGCGTCTCGCGGGTGGCGTCGAAGGCCTCGCGCGAGCCGCTGTAGAGGACGAACGCCTCCGGGGTGCCGATGGTCTGGGGCACGGCGTAGACGGCGCCGTCGAGATAGTGGGCGCCGTGCTCGGTGGCCCAGGCGGCCAACTCCCTTACCGGCTCGGGGGTTCCGGAGGTGATGTTGACGAGCGTCCGGTCGGCGAGCGCGCCGGCCGCCGGGGCGAGCACGGCCGTGGCCGCCTCGTAGTCCAGTACGCAGACGACGACCAGTGGGCTGGCCGCGACGGCCTCGGTGACCGTCCCGGCGCGGCGCGCGCCACGGGCCACCAGGGCGTCGGCCCGGGCGGGGGTGCGGTTCCAGACGGTGGTGGGGTGGCCGCGTTCGATCAACGCCTCGGCCAGCGCCCGGCCCAGGTTGCCGAGGCCGATGACCGTGACGGGCGTGGGGGCGGGGGTCGCGCCGCTCATGGCACGCGCTCCTTCCGTGGTGGGTGGTCGGTTGCGCGGCCAACGATGCGGAGCCCGGCTGTCCAGACGCTGTCGGAACGCTGTCGGGACGCCGTCACCCAAGGACGGTTGTACGATGAACTTCGTACTAAGGGGAGAACGAAGGGAAACCACATGACCGCCCTGTCACCGGAGTTGCGCGAGCTGATCGCCTCGGGCCCCATGGCGCACCTGACCACCATCAACGCCGACGGCAGCCCGCAGGTGACCGTCGTCTGGATCGGGCTCGACGGCGACGACGTGGTCAGCGCCCACCTGGGGTGGTACGCGAAGCTGCGCAACATCGAGCGCGATCCGCGGGTCGTGCTGTCCTTCGACGCGCCGCGCGTGCCCGGGATCTTCCTCAACGAGTACGCCGTGCTGCGGGCGCGCGCCACGGTCGAGCCGCGCGACGACGCGTGGGACCTGCTTGACCGGTTGGCCAAGGTGTACATGGCCCCGGACGCCGAGTTCCCGGCCCCCAGGGCGCCGGGCTACGTCGTGCGGTACCGGGTCGAGCGCGTCGGCGGCGTCGGCCCCTGGGCGCCGGCGCGCCCGTAGGGCGCCAGGGGGCCCGGCGTTCCGGGACCCGGCGTTCCAGGACCCGGCGTTCCAGGACCCGGCGTTATCGTGGCGGGATGCGATTCGGGGTCCGGTTCGGGGTCCTCGGCCCGCTGGCGCTCTGGGCGCCGGACGGCACGCCGGCGCGGCTCCCCGAGCCGAAGGCGCGCACCGTGCTCGCCCGGCTGCTTGTGCGGCCGGGGCAGCCGGTCTCCCCCGACCGTCTCGTGGAGTGCCTGTGGGGCGCCCGGCCGCCGCGCCACCCCGCCAACGCGCTCCAGGGCAGGGTCTCCCGGCTGCGCCAGGCGCTGGACCGCGCCGAGCCCGGCGCCCGCCGGCTGCTGACGTTCGGCCCCGCCGGCTACGCGCTCGACCTCGACCCGAACCACCACACCGACGCCGGCCGGTTCGCCGGGCTCACCGCCGCGGCGCGCGGCGCGCCCAGCCATCGGGAGCGGGCCGAACTGCTCACCGAGGCCCTGGGGTTGTGGCGGGGCGAGGCCTTCGCCGAGTTCGCGGACGAGCCCTTCGCGCGCGCCGCGGTCGACCGGCTGACCGAGCAGCGCGTCGCCGCCCAGGAGGAGTTGGCCGAGGCGCGCCTGGAGCTGGGCGAACACCTAGCGCTGGCCGCCGAGTTGGCCGAGCTGGTGGCGCGGCACCCGCTGCGCGAGCGGCTGCGCGCGCTGCACCTGCGGGCCCTGCACCGCGCCGGCCGGCAGGGCGAGGCGCTGGCCGGCTACGCGGAGCTGCGCCGCGCGCTCGCCACCGAGCTCGGTCTCGAACCGGGCCCTGAACTCGCCGCGCTCCAGCGGGAGATCCTGCGCGGCCACGGGGAGCGCTCCGCGCCGGCCGAGCACCGCGGTCCGGCCCGACACCGCGCGCCGGCCGAGCACCACGCGCCGGCCGAGCACCACGCGCCGGCCGCGCGTGTCGCCGACCCGCCGGCCAGCACCCCAGCCGGGCGGCCGGCCGGACTGCCCGCCGCCATCGCCTCGTTGATCGGCCGGGCGGACGACGTGGCGAGCCTCTCGACGCTGCTCGCCGCCGGCGGCGACCGCCTGGTCACGCTGCTCGGCCCCGGCGGGGTCGGCAAGTCGCGGCTCGCCCTTGAGGTGGCCGGCGGCCTCCGGGACGCCTTCCCCGACGGCGTCTGGCTGGTCGAGCTGGCCGGCGCGGAGCCGGCCGACCACGGCGACGAGGCGCTGTGCGCGCTGGCCGAGACGGTGCTCGCCGCGCTGGGCATCCGCGACGCCGAGGGTCCCGGCGCGGACCTCGGCCTCGAGCGTCTCGCCGCCGCGCTGCGCGACCGGCGCCTGCTGCTGGTGCTGGACAACTGCGAGCACCTGACGGCCGACGCCGCCGCCCTGGCCGACGCGCTGCTGCGCGCCGTACCGGGGCTCACGGTCCTGGCCACCAGCCGCGAGCCGCTGGCCGTCGCCGGCGAACGGCTGTGGCGCGTCGAGCCCCTGGCGCCGCCGCCCGCCGAGGCCGCCGACTGGCCGGCGGCCGTCGAGGCGTCGAGCGCGGCCCGGCTCTTCCTCGCCAGGGCGGCCGGCACCCCCGGCCTCGGCGACGGCCGGCTCGCCCCGGAGGCGGCCCACGCCGTCGCGGTCATCTGCCGCCGCCTCGACGGGCTGCCGCTCGCCCTCGAGCTGGCCGCGGCCCGGGCCCGCACCCTGGGCCTGCACGGCCTGGTGGCCAGGCTCGACGACCGGTTCGCGGTGCTGACCGGCGGCTACCGGGGCGCCCCGCCCAGGCAGCGCACCCTGCGCGCGGTGCTCGACTGGAGCTGGGAGCCGCTTGGCGAGGCCGAACGCGCGGTGCTGCGCCGGCTCTCGGTGGTGGCGGACGGCGCGACCACGGAGGCGGCCGCCGAGGTCTGCGGCGGGGACGGCGTGCGACCGGCCGCCGTGCTCGACCTGTTGGCCCGGCTCGTGGACCGGTCCCTCGTGGTGCTCGACGACCGCCCCGAAGGGGCGCGCTACCGGCTGCTCGAGTCCGTCCGCGAGTACGGCGCGGAACGGCTGCGCGCGGCCGGCGAGGAGCCGGCGACCCGCCGCCGCTACGTCCGCCACCACCGCGAGCTCGCCGAGCGGGCGGCGCCCGCGCTGCGCGGCCGGGAACAGGGTCGGTGGCTGGCCGTGCTCGACGCGGAGGCCGGCAACCTGCGGCGGGCGATCGACCTGGCCGCCGCAGGCGAGGCGCTGCGTCTGGTGAACGCGCTCGCCTGGTACTGGGTGGTGCGCGGCCGCCTCGGCGAGGCCCGCCGGGCGCTCGCCAGGGCCGCCGCCGGCGCCGGGTCGGCGGACGCGGCGCCGGCCGCCCTGGCCCGGGCCTGGGCGCACGGCATCGCGCTGCTCCAGGGCGAGCCACGGGACCCGGCCGCGCCCACGATCGAGGCGACGCTGCGGACCCTGGCCGACGCGGGCACCCGCGCGGACCTCGCCACGGCCCGCTGGTTCCTGGCCCACGCCCGGTTGGGGACCGCGGCCGTGGCCGACGGCGAGCGGCTGGCCGGCCTGGCCGCCGCCGACTTCGCGGCGCTCGGCGACCGGTGGGGCGAGGCCGCGGCGCGCGGGGTGCTGGCCCGGCACGCCCTGGCCCACGGCGACCTGGCCGCCGCCCGGCGCCACGCGGAGTGGGCGGACGCGGCCTTCCGCGAACTCGGGGACGACCTCGGCCGCTCAGGCACCGTGTTCCCGCTCGCCACGCTGGCCGAGATCGCCGGGGACCACGCCGGGGCCGCCGCGCTGCACGCCGAGGGGCTGCGTGCGGCCGAGGCGTCGGGTCTCTGGACGGCGGCCGTGCACCGGCTCACCGGGCTCGGCCGGATCGCCCTGCTCACCGGTGACCTGGCCGGCGCCGAGGCGCACCACGGCCGGGCCCTGGCGCTCGCCACCGAGCTCGGCTTTCGGCAGGGCCGGGCCGCCGCCGAGCTCGGCCTGGCGCTCGGCGCCCGCCGGGCCGGCGAGTTGGCCGTCGCCGAGGAGCTGCTCACCGGCCTGCTCGACTGGTACCGGGCGGCGGACTACGGCCCGGCGCTCGCCCTGGTCCTCGCCGAGCTCGGCTTCGTGGCCGAGCTGCGCGGCGACCACGCGACGGCGTGGGAGCGCCACCTGGCCGGCCTCGCCGAGGCCCGGCGGCTCGGCGATCCCCGGGCCGTGGCGCTGGTGTGGGAGGGCCTGGCCGGGGTCGCCGCGGCGGCCGGTGAACCGCGCCGGGCGGCGGCGTTGCTCGGCGCGGCCGCCGCGGCGCGCGAGTCCGTGCGCACGCCCCTCACGCCGGCCGAGCGCGGGGACGTCGACCGCGCCACGGCCACGGCCCGCGCCGCGCTGGGCGCCGACGCCTTCGACGCGGCGTTCCGGGCGGCGTTCACCGCGACCGAGGTGGGTGACGTGCCGGACGTGACGCCCGTGGCGGCTGGCTGGGTCCTGTCGCCTGGCCAGGGCCTAGAGTGAGCCGCATGACTAAGTGGGAATACGTCACCGTGCCGCTGCTGGTGCACGCGACCAAGCAGATCCTCGACAACTGGGGCGAGGACGGCTGGGAGTTGGTGCAGGTCGTCCCCGGCCCCAACCCTGAGCAGCTGGTCGCGTACCTCAAGCGCCCCAAGGGCGGCGAGGCGTGAGCGCCGTCGAGCGGCGACTGGCGGAGCTCGGCCTCGAGCTGCCGCCGCTCGTGCCGCCGGTGGCCGCGTACGTGCCGGCCGTGCGGACCGGCCCCTACGTCTACACCTCGGGACAGGTGCCGCTGGTGAACGGCGCGCTGCCGGCCGCCGGCAAGGTCGGCGCCGAGGTCGACCCGGAGCGGGCCAAGGAGCTGGCGGGCGTGTGCGCGCTCAACGCGCTGGCCGCCGTGAAGTCCGTGGTCGGCGACCTCGACCGGGTGGCCCGCGTCGTCAAGGTGCTCGGCTTCGTCGCCTCGGCGCCCGACTTCACGGGCCAGCCGCAGGTGGTCAACGGCGCGAGCGAGCTGCTCGGCGAGGTCTTCGGCGAGCGCGGCCAGCACGCGCGCAGCGCGGTGGGCGTGGCGGTGCTGCCGCTCGACGCGCCCGTCGAGGTCGAGATCCAGGTGGAGCTGGTACCGGAGGCCTGAGCGTCCGGGACGGGGAGGTCCGGGGCGGGAAAACGCCCGGGCCCTTCGCGGCGGGGTTCAGGTAGAACTGAGCCATGACCGACGACGTGAAGCCCGACGAGACGCCCGACTGGGAGAAGCGATTCCGCGCGCCCCGCGTGAGCCTGCCGCAGTGGGCCCACGAGGCGCCCGCGCGGTCGCTCTTCGTCTCCAACGCCACCGGCACCTTCGAGCTGTACGCCTGGGACCGCGACAGCGGGAAGCAGCGCCAGGCCACCGACCGTCCCAACGGCACGGCGCACGGCACGCTCACCCCGGACGGCGCCTGGATCTGGTGGTTCGCCGACACCGACGGGGACGAGTTCGGCGTCTGGCAGCGGCAGCCGTTCGGCGGCGGCCCCGACGAGCCGGCCGTCCCCGGGCTCGACCCCGGCTACTCGGCCGGCCTCGCCCTCGGCCGGGACGGCACCGTCGTCGTCGGCCGGATGACCGAGGAGGTCGGCACCACCATCCACGTCGCCAGGCCCGACGCGCCGGAGGGCGCCGAGCCCGTGGAGATCTACCAGCACCGCCAGTCCGGCGGCGTCGGCGACCTCTCGCACGACGGCACGCTGCTCGCCATCGAGCACACCGAGCACGGCGACGCGATGCACTCCGCGATCCGCGTGGTCCGCCTCGACGGCACGCGGGTCGCCGAGCTCGACGACACCGAGGGCGGCACGCGGGAGCTCGGCCTGACCGTCCTCGGCTTCGCGCCCGTCGACGGCGACCCCCGGCTGCTCATCGGCCACCAGCGGCGCGGGCGTTGGGAGCCGGCCATCTGGAACCCGCTGACCGGCGAGTTCACCGAGCCGGAGCTCGACCTGCCGGGCGACGTCGACGCCCAGTGGTACCCGGACGCCAGCGCGCTGCTGGTCGAGCACAGCCACCAGGCGCGCTCCGAGCTGTGGGCCTACGACCTGGCGCGGGCCGCGAAGCGGCGCGTCGACACCCCGGCCGGCACCATCTCGGGCGCGACCGCCCGCCCCGACGGCTCGACCGAGTACCTGTGGTCATCGGCCGCCGAGCCGCCGCGGATCCGCTCCACCAGCGGCGTCACCGTGCTCGAGCCGCCCGGGATGCGGCCGCCCGCCTCGCTGCCCGTCACCGACGCCTGGGTCGAGGGCCCGGGCGGCACGGTGCACGCGCTGATCCAGCGCCCCGCCACCGGCGAGGCGCCCTACCCCACCGTGTTCGACATCCACGGGGGCCCGACCTGGCACGACAGCGACTCCTTCGCCGCCGGCCCTGCCGCCTGGCTGGACCACGGCTTCGCGGTCGTCCGCGTCAACTACCGCGGCTCGACGGGCTACGGCCGGGAATGGACCGACGCGCTCCGGCACCGGGTCGGTCTCATCGAACTGGAGGACATCGCCGCCGTCCGCGAGTGGTGCGTGGCCGAGGGTCTCGCCGACCCGGAGCGCCTGGTGCTCACCGGCGGCTCCTGGGGCGGCTACCTGACGCTGCTCGGCCTCGGCACCCAGCCCGAGGCGTGGACGGTGGGCGTGGCGGCCGTGCCGGTCGCGGACTACGTCACCGCCTACCACGACGAGATGGAGGCGCTGAAGGCGATGGACCGCACGCTGCTCGGCGGCACCCCCGAGGAGCAGCCGGAGCGCTGGGCAACCTCGTCGCCGATCACGTACGTCGACGACGTCCGGGCGCCCGTCTACATCTCGGCGGGCGTCAACGACCCGCGCTGCCCGATCCAGCAGATCGAGAACTACGTGGAGCGGCTCGCGGCGCGCGGCGCGACCCACGAGGTCTACCGGTACGACGCCGGGCACGGCTCGCTGGTGGTCGAGGAGCGGATCAAGCAGGTGGCGCAGGAGATCCGGTACGCGCGGGAACACCTGCCGGCTGCTCGCGGATGACCCCGGGCACGGCCTCGGGCTCGACCAGTCCGAGTTCGGCGTCGCGCCTGGTCTCCACCTCGCGCCGCACGAGTCGGAACCACATGAAGACGACGAAGGCGGCGAAGACGAACCACTCGGCGGTGTAGCCCAGGTTCTGGAACGCGTCCATGTCGAGGCCGGTGCCGCTCGGCGCGACGGCCGGCACCGGCGACATGGGCGCGGCGGCGTCCGTGACGGTGATCCAGGGGTCGCCGACCTCGTACGGCAGCAGGTTGATCAGCGAGGCGGCGCTGATCACGCCGAGCTGCCCGGTCGGCAGCCCGTCGGTCGGCCCGTCCACCTCGCTCGGCGACTCGCCGGCCTGCACGGCGCCGACCACGGTCACCTCGCCGGTCGGCGGCGCCGGCGCGGCGGCGGGGTCGGCGTCGCCCGGCAGCCAACCGCGCACCACGGGCACGGCGGCGCCGCCGTCGGCCGGCCGCAGCACGGTCAGCACGTAGAAGCCGCGCTCGCCGTCCACCAGCCGATTGGGCACGAGGAGTTGGTTGTCGACGTCGTAGCTGCCGCGCACCTCGGCCTGCTCGCCGACCGTCTCGGTGGTCAACGGCAGCAGCTCACCGAGCGGCACGGCCTCGCCCGGGCCGCGCTCGGCGCGTTCCTGCTGCTCCCGGTGGTTGGCGGCCTGGTCCTCGAAGCGGCCGAGCTGCCACAGGCCGGCGACCAGGCACACGGGGATCGCCAGCAGTACGAAGACGTTGATCGCCAACCAGCGCGGCGTGAGCAGGAACCGGTACACGCCCCAACGGTACTTCCGGGCGCCCGGGACTATTCGGTCGGGGCTATTCGGTCGGGGCTATTCGGTCGGGGGTACTGGGTCGGGGGTACTGGGTC
>NZ_SMKC01000286.1 GCF_004348315.1 Streptomyces sp. 8K308
CAGGAGATCCCCATCTGCTGCGCCGGCGTAAGCCGGTCCAACTCCGGCATCTCCTGCGCCCCACCCCATTCGACCCCCCTCATGCCACAGCCCTCCCACTTCCATTCGGATCGGCGCGAGCCGGCAGGAGAGAGATACCCGCGAATCACCCCCTCACATCGCCGGCGCACGACGGCTCTCGGAGGCATGGAGGGCGCGGCTAGGAACCGGGGGTGGTCGTCCGCACGGTGGCGATCACGCGCGTCACCTGCACGGGGCCGGGGGCCGTGGAGAAGTCCTGCAGGTCCGTGTCCGCTCCGAGGGCGAGCAGCCGCATGAGCGCCTCGTCCTTCTCGAGCCCGCCGAGCGACGGGTCCGGCTGCGTCCGCCCCCAGGCGACCGCCTTCAGCCGTTCCCACAGATCCGGCTCGTCCACCAGCCGCGCGTAGAACGCCCGGTGCTCGCTGCGCAGAATCAACAGTTCGGCCAGCCGCAGCAGTCCCTCGCGGTCGAGCGGCCGGCTCCCGATCCGCTCCAGCACGGACGCCGTCAGCTTCAGCACGCTCACGAACCGTTTGACCTTCCGCGGGCTCGTGCCGAGACCGACTCGCACCAGCCACCAGAACGGGCCGTCCTCGGCGAGTTCCGGGCGTACATGTCCCACCAGCGACTCGCGCAGCACCGAGCCTTGACCTCCGGGAGGAAGAACGGCAGTTGAACGATCTTCTCCAGGTAGGCCGCTCCGTCCACCGGCGCCCGGGCACCGAACTTCCGGGCGGCGACGGCGGACAGCAGGTCGTAGTCCATCGCCAGCACGAAGACGCATCGCGAGTCGCCGGTGAACAGCTTGAGCGACTCCAGCACGGTCACGGCGACCTCGGGCGCACAGCGGTCCAGGTCGTCGATGAAGACGACCAGCCGGCCGCCGTCTCCGACGAACTCGCTGACGGCGTCGGCGAACTCCTGCTCGAAGACGTTCACGTGGCGGTGGAACTCGGCATCGCTCTCCGCTAGCTGGTCGAGCGCCGACTCGGTCGACTCCTTGCCGAGCAGTCCGCCCGTGGCCATCGCGCCGACCCCAATCCAAGGACCAGTTCACCGCAGCGGGTCAACGTTTGCTGCACGAGATGGAGAGAGCCGCCCGTCAATGGAGGCATGCGCCAGTCCTGGTAAACGCCTCCACTCTCGCGCGAGACGCGGTCATCGCGCATCGCGTCCTCTGGCGCCTGCACCATCTGCGCGCCGAGCCGGCGACGGTCGCGGCACTCGCCGACGCCTGGCGCGCGGGGCTTCCACATTCCCGACTCGGCGACGTACCAGCCTTGCTCGTCCCCGCCTCCGAGGTCACGGGGTTGGACTCCGTCATCACGCCGTTTCGCGAGCGGCCATCGAGGGCGACGTCCGCCCCATGCCGCTTGTCGACGCTCGCGAGTGGGAGCAGCCGACCGACCCCCACGCCTGGCTTCGCCTCGGCCTCTATCTCCACGCCACCGCGCTGATCTCCCCTGCCACACACGACTGTTGCTCCGGCCTGAACTCGTCCGAGACGTTCACGAAGCCCTCCGACGTGACGCCGAAGGCGGTGCGCCACCACCGATCCCGTCGCCTTGGCCGCCTGGATAGGAGCGCCCAATCATTGGGGACATGCCGCCGATCTACCGCTCCGACCGCGCACCAGCGCCAGAGTGGCCGGGACGAGGGCCAGCGCGCTGAGCGCGTTGAGCGCGGCGCCGATGCCCAGGGCGGCGGCCAGGGTCGGGGCGGCGAGGCCGCCGACGATGGCGGCCAGCGAGTCGGCGGCCAGGAAGAGGGCCGCCACTCGGCCGAGCAGGCCGGCCGGAACGGTGTGTTGGAGATGGGTCTGGACGGCGGTCAGCAGCATGCTGCCGGGCACGCCGACCAGGCAGGCCGCGAGCACGGCGGCCGGCAGCCCGGGGGCGTTGGCCAGGGCGAAGAAGGCGCCCCCGGTGCCGACCCGAGCCGCGGCCAGGACCCGGAGGGTGCCGAACCTGCTCAGGGCCGGGCCGGCGAGCGCCGCGCCGCACAGGAAGCCGGCGCCGAGTCCGGAGATGACGTAGCCGAGCGCGTGTCCCGGGGCTTGGAGGCGGGTGACGAGGAGCGGGACCAGCAGCGCGGTGAGGCCCGCGTTGGCCGTGAGGAAGAGGGTGTTGGCGGCGAGCGGGCCGCGCAACGCCCGGTCGGCGGCGACGGCGGCCAAGCCGGCGCGCAGCCCGCCGCCGGTTGGGGCGGTGGGCTCCGAAGGCGTGATCCGGCGGCCGAGGAGCGCGAACAGCCCGGCGGAGGCCAGGTAGCCGGCGACGTCGATGGCGAGCACCGCGCCCATGCCGGGGCCGGCGAGCAGCAGCGCGCCGAGCGGCGGCGCACCCAGCCTCAGCACGCTGCCGACCGTCAGCTCCAGGGCGTTGGCAGCGGCGAGCTCGCGCTGCCCGGTGCCGACGACGGCGGGGGTGAGGGCACGGACCGCTGGGCGTTGGACGGTCGCGGCGGTGTTCTCGGCGAGGACGGCGAGGTAGAGCAGCCAGACGTCGCCCGCGTCGTCGACCAGGAAGATCAACGCGACGGCGGCCGCGCAGACCAGTTGGGCCAGGCACAGGGCCCGGGTCAGGCTCACCCGGTCGAGCAGGACGCCGGCCCAGGGTCCGACCAGCAGGCCGGGCAGCGCCTCGACGGCGATCGCGAGGCCGGTGGCCGTGGCGGAGCCGGTGAGCTGGAAGACGTACACCGGGATGGCCACGATCAACAACCAGTTGCCGAGCGCGGCGACGGCGCTGCCGCTCAGCAGCAATGGGAAGGCGCGGTGGCGCGGTACAGGGACCCTCACCCGACAGAAGTTATCCGTGTAGAATACTTTTTGACAATAGTATTCGGTCGAAATAGTCGGAGGGCGGCGGCATGGACGGCGCGGATCTCGGCCAGGAGCTTCGGGCACGCCGGAAGGCGGCGGGGCGGACCATCGCCTCGGTGGCGGCGGACGCCGGCCTCTCGGTGCCCTACATCGCCAACCTGGAGAACGGGCGGGGCAATCCGACGCTGGCCGCGCTCGGCAGGCTGGCCGAGGCGCTGGGCGCGCGGCTCGCCGTCTCCCTCACCGAAGTGGACACCGAGGAAGATGACGCGGCGGAGGCGCGCCGGCTGCTCCAGGCCACGCGCGCGAGGGCCGTCATCGCCTCTCTCCCCGCGACGGAGCCGCAGGTACTCACCGCACTGACGGCGATCGCCGGGGCGACCGGCCGGGCTCCCAACGAGCGCGACCTCAACCGGCTGCTCGACCTCCTGCTGCTGGCGACCGACGAGCGGTGAGCATGGCACGTCGACCGAGGCATTGACATGGGCCCGTCAGCGGGGAAGTCTGGTGAAAGCTGGGAGGTGTTGTTCGCTTCTGTTCTCTCGCCCCGCGTCATTTCGCCTGGAGGTCAACGTTGACTTCCTCTCCCGCCTCAAGGGCGGGGGAGTCCAGCGGCCGCCCGCTGGGGTTCCTGCTTCACCGACGACCGCCCCGTCCGGGAGGACTCCCGTTGAGGTCTTACACCGTCTCCACAGGCAGACGCCGCCAGCCCGGCGGCCAAAATGGTGCGTGCCGCGTTCACGTCGCGGTCATGCGTGGTGCCGCAGTCGCACGTCCACTCGCGGACGTTCGGCGGCAGCTTCTCGCGGACCGTACCGCAGCCCCCGCACAGCTTGCTGGAAGGGAACCAGCGGTCGATCACGACGAGTTCACGCCCGTACCAGGCACACTTGTACTCCAGCATGGAGCGCAGTTCCGTCCAGGCCGCGTCGGAGATGGCGCGCGCGAGCTTGCCGTTCTTCAGCAGGTTGCGGACGGTGAGGTCCTCGATCACGACCGTTTGGTTCTCACGGACGAGTCGAGTCGACAGCTTGTGCAGGAAGTCGCGGCGCCGGTCGGCGATCCGCGCATGCACGCGGGCGACCTTGTGGCGGGCCTTCTCCCGGTTCGCCGAGCCCTTCGCCTTCCGCGACAACTCACGCTGCGCGCGGGCCAGCCGGGTGCGGTCACGACGCTCGTGCTTCGGGTTGGCGATCTTCTCCCCGGTGGACAGGGTCACGAGGGAGGTCATGCCCGCGTCGATACCGACGGCGTTCGCCGTGGCCGGAGCCGGGGTGACGCGGTCCTCACACAGCAGGGACACGAACCAACGCCCGCAGCTGTCGCGGGACACGGTCACCGTCGTCGGCTCCGCGCCCTGCGGGAGGGGACGCGACCAGCGGATGTCCAGCGGCTCCGCCATCTTCGCCAGAGTCAGTCGCCCTTCGCCCCACGCGAATGCGCTGCGGGTGTACTCGGCCGACGCACGCGACTTCTTCCGGCTTTTGTACCGGGGGTACTTGGCTCGCTTGGCGAAGAAGTTGACGAACGCCGTCTGAAGATGGCGCAGCGCCTGCTGGAGCGGGACGGAGGACACCTCCGTGAGGAAGGCGAGTTCCTCGGTCTTCTTCCACTCCGTCAGCGCGGCCGACGACTCCACGTAGGAGACCCGGCGCTGCTCGCCGTACCAGGCCCGCGTGCGCTCCTCCAGCGCCTTGTGGTAGACGAGGCGGACGCAGCCGAACGTGCGAGACAGCTCAGCCGCCTGCACGTCCGTGGGGTAGAAGCGGTACCGGTACGCCCGCCTGACCTGCCGCGTCACGACCTATCAGCTTCCGTGTGAGTGGCACGTGTCGGCCGGTGCCCGCAGACGCCGAAATGCCCTGGAGGCGAACCGGCCTTTCCTGCCCTGCTCCACAGGAGCTTCGTTTCCTCCCCGGCCTGAGGGCCGGGGGTATCCACGAAGGGATCCTGATGACCGAGCACAACGCGCTGAGCCGCCGCCGGCTGCTGACCGGGGCCGCGACCGTCGCCGCCGCGACGACCGCCGGCGGGCTGGTCACCGCCGGTCGGGCCCACGCCGCCGAGACCTGGGAGACCGTGCTCAACACGGACTCGTTCGCCAGCTACCAGTCCCTGGAGGCGAACTGGAACTACCTCTACCCGTGGGGCTCGGACCACAACGGCACCGCCCGCATGTACGGCAGTCCGAGCGACCACAACCACATCTTCCTCTCGGGCGGCGGGGTGTTGACCCTGCTCGCCACCCGCATCAACTGGGACGAGGGCAACAGCGGCGCCGACCCCCACCTCCCGATCCGCTACCACTCGGGCGCGGTGCACGCCAAGCACCAGATCACCGTCACCAACCAGTTCCCCAACTACGAGGTGAAGGGCGAGTTCCAGGCGCCGAGCGCGCCCGGCACCTGGCCGGCGTTCTGGCTCACCGGGGTCAACAGCTGGCCGCCGGAGAGCGACATCCTGGAGTTCAAGGGCGACAACCGGAACTGGTTCAACACCTTCCGCACCTCATCCGACGTCTCGAGCACCATCGTCCCGGTCTCCTCGCCCGGCAGCTGGCACGGCTACCGGGCGTGGATCACCAAGGTCAACAACACCGACGTGGACATCCATTACTACCTGGACGGCACCTGGAAGGCCGTGCACCGCGGCGCAGGCTTCGTCGGCAAGCCGCTGTGGCTGATCTACAACCTCCAGATGGAGGGCTCGTCCGGCGGCTCGGGCCCGACGTCCGACACCTACTACCGGGCCCGCAACATCTACATCGGCCGCACCCGGGTCAGCTGACCCGCGCCCCGCCCTCCCGGGCCGGGGCCGCCCGCAGCGCCACCCGGGCCGGGATCGCCGTGGCCAGCAGCGCGAGACCCACGACCGCCGCCACCAGCAGCGCGTAGCCGGCCGGCGACACGGCCGGGGCGACCCGGCCCGTCATGCCGCCGCTGAACGCGGCGAGCGTGGCCAGCGCGATGCCCGTGCCGAGCAGCACCGCCGTCGCCGCCACCGTCAACGACTCGAGGCGCAGCATCCGCAGCACCTGCCGCCGGCTGGTGCCGATCAGCCGCAGCAGCGCGAACTCCCGCGCCCGGTCGGCGGTGGCCATCGCCAGGGTGTTGACGGCGGCGATGGTGGTGAAGGCAAGCACCAGGCCCATGCCGAGGAAGGCGACCTCGGCGTTCGTCCGCTGGCCCCGCGCCACCTGGTCCGCGAGCGCGCCGCCGTCGCGCACCGCGAGCCCGGGGAACTCCCCGACGGCGGTGGCGAGTCGGGCGGCGTCGACGCCCTCTTCGGTGGCCACGAGCGCCGCCTCGGCCAGCGGGTTGTCCACGTGCGCGGCCACGAGGCCCCGGTCAAGGGTGATGTCGCCGAAGCCGAGCCGGCGTTCGTAGACGGCCACCACGGTCGGCGTCACCGGCGTGTTGTCGCCGAGCACCAGCGGGAACGGGTCCCCCGGCCGCAGCCCGTGGTGATCCGCCACCAGCTCGCTGACGGCCACCCCGTCCGCGTCGAGATCGGTCAACGAGCCGTCGACCACCCCGAGATCGAGCGTCTCGGCGAGTCCCGGCCCGGACGTCACCGCCTGCGTCCGGTACTTGTCGAGCCCCGGGGTACGGATCTCCGTGTGCGACACCTCGGTGACGGCCGTGACGCCAGGCTCGGCCCGCAGCCGCTCGGCCGCCGAGCCCGGCACGCCGAGCCCTCCCTCCGGCACCACCGCGAGCTCGGCCACCACCCCGTCCCTGGCCTGCCGTTCGGCCGCCGCGCCCAGCGTCGTCTGGCTGAACACGATCACCGCGGCCATCGCCACCAGCAGCGTCAACGGCGTGATCACGGCCGCCAACCGGCGGGCGCCGGCGCGCGCGTTGTGCGCGGCGAGGTGTCCTGAGACCCGGGAGAGCCGCAGCGGCACGCCGAGCGCCGCGAACGCGCCCCTGGCCAGCACCGGACCGAGCAGCGCCACCGCCACGCACAGCACGAGCACCGCGAGATAGGTGACGGGCGTGGCCGCCGGCTCGGTGCGCAGCGCCGACAGCACCACGAGCAGCACCACCCCGCCCGCGAGCACGAGCCCGCCGGCCAGCAGCCGGCCCCGCGCCACCCCGCGCACGTCGACCGCCGACTCGGCCAGCGCCTCGGCCGGCCTGATCCGCGCCGTGCGCCGGGCGGCGAGCCGGGCCGCGAGCCAGGCGGCGAACAGCGTGGCCAGCACGGCGGCCGCCGCCGGGAAGGGGCTCGACACCCGCTCCAACGTCTCGGGCACCGCCCCGAGTTCGGTGAGCCTGGCGTGCAGCAGGGCCGCCAGCGGCTGCCCGGCCACCGCCCCGCAGACGCCGGCGACCAGGCCGACGATCAGTGCCTCGCGGCCGATGAGCCGCCGCGTCTGACGCGGCGTCGCGGCGATGGCGCGCAGCAGCGCGAGCTCGCGGCGCCGCTGCTGGGTGGCGAGCGCCAGCGTGCCGACCACGACCAGCACCGCGACCAGCAGCCCGGTGCCGCCGATGGCGCCGCCCATGCTGACCAGCCGCACCCGCGCCTGGGCCGCGTCCAGGAACTCGACCTCGCCGCGCTCGCCGCCCGTGCGCACCACGGCCGACGCGTCACCCAGCGCATCGCCGATCCGCCCGGCCAGCTCATCGGCCGAGACCCCGGCGGCCGGGAAGACGCCGACGACCGTGTCCCGGCCCTGGTGTCCCGCGAGTCGTCGCGCCTCGTCCTCGGCGAAGAAGATCGCCGCCTGCTCGCTGATCGCCCCCGCGGCCACCCCGACCACCGTGTACTCGGCCGGCGCGTCCGTCGCCTGCACGGTCACCGCGTCCCCGACGCCGATCGCGGCACGCCTGGCCAGGCCGGCGTCCACCACGATCTCGCCGTCGGCCTCCGGCGCCCGCCCGCCGTCCTCGATCGTGAACGGCGTGAGCGCCGCCGAACTCCACGCGTGCCCGAGGGGCTCCGGCCCGCCCTCGGCGCCGACCAGCACGGCCGGGAACGTCACCTCTGGCACCACCTCGCCGACCCCCGGCACGGCCGCCACCGCCGCCGCGGTGCCGGTCGGCAGCCAGGCGCGCTCGCTCACCGGCTTGGCCTTGTGCTTGACCTTGTCGCCCTTCCGCTGCTCGTGGTGCACGTTCTGGTCGGCGGCCACCACGACGGGCGCCGCGGCGTACCGCTCGGTCCTGATCTCGCCCCGCAGCCCCGTCTCCAACAGCCCGCCGCACGCCGTCACCAGGGCCGCCGCGCAGCACAGCGCGAGAAACGCCCCGACGAAGCCGGCGCGCCGGGCGCGCAGGGTCCACCACGCATAGCGCAACATCAGGCCCACGCCCCCATGCGCGTCATCCGGTCCGCCACTCGCTCGGCGGTGGGCTCCGTCATCTCCCCGACCAGCCGCCCGTCCGCGAGGAACAGCACGGTGTCCGCGTACGAGGCCGCCACCGGGTCGTGCGTCACCATGACCACCGTCTGGCCGCTTTCGCGCACGATCCCGCGCAGCAGTTCGAGCACCGACTTGGCCGTGACCGTGTCCAACGCCCCGGTCGGCTCGTCGCCGAAGATCACGTCGGGCTCGGTGATCAACGCCCGTGCGATCGCGACACGTTGCTGCTGCCCGCCGGACAGCTCCGTCGGCCTGGCATCGGCCTTGCCCCCGAGCCCGACCCGCGCCAACGCGCCCTCCACCCGCCGCCGGTCGATCCGCCGCCCGGTCAGCCGCAGCGGCAGGCCCACGTTGTGCCGCACGGTCAGCGCCGGCACCAGGTTGAACGCCTGGAACACGAACCCCACCCGCTCCCGCCGCACCTCGGTGGCCCGCCGCTCGTTCAACCCGCTGATCTCCACGCCCGCGAGCCACGCGCTCCCGGCCGTCACCCGGTCGAGCCCCGCCGCGCAGTGCAGAAACGTGCTCTTGCCGGAACCCGAGGGACCCATCACCGCGGTGAAGCTGCCGCGCGGTATCGCGACGCTCACCCCGTCCAGGGCCCGCACGGCCGAGCCGTTCCGCCCGTACACCTTGCTGACGTCGTCCAACCGGACCGCCGCCGTCTCGCCGCTCATTCCGCCGTCTCTCCCGTCTGTTCCGCCTGGTCGTCGTCCGGCTCGGCGAACGCGTCCGGGAACGCGAGGAACCGCGTGTACACCGTCCGCGCCCCCGGCGGCGTCTCGGCCTCCGGGCGCTTGTAGCGGTTGAGCAGCGCGATGTACGCCTCGAACAGCTCGCGCAGCTCGTCCGCCGTCAGCCGCACCGTCCCCCGCGAGTACGGGAGGGCGCCCGCCCACCCGTCGGGCGCCGCCCGGCCCCGCAA
>NZ_SMKC01000287.1 GCF_004348315.1 Streptomyces sp. 8K308
GTGGCAGCCGGGGCGGGCGGGGGCGCGTCGTGGCGCCCGGAGTGTGGACGGTGGCGTAGAGGCTGGGGTCGTTCATGACACCAACGTCAACGCGGGCCACACCGCTTTCGCGCAGGGCGGACCGAACAACCGCCAAAGCAACCCGATCGTGTGATCGTGGGGCAGTTCCGTCGACGCGGATGCCCCCGTGCGCTCTGTCGGGGCGCCGCGCGGCGTGAGACCACAGGACCATGAAGAACCAGCGCGGCCCCAACCACCGTCTGCGGGCCATGCTCACCGAGGCCGACTGGACCCAGGAGGCCCTGGCCAGGGCCGTGAACACGCTGGGCGGCGAGATCGGCACCGTGCTCCGCTACGACCGTACGTCCGTCGCGCACTGGCTCGCCGGCACCCAGCCCCGGCACCCCGTTCCGCACCTGGCCGCCGAGGCGCTCTCCCGCCGGCTCGGCCGGGCCATCACCCCGGAGGCCGTCGGGTTCTCCGCGGGCAGCCGGGAGGCGCCGCCCCTGGACCCGCTCACCGGCTTCACCACGCTGTGCCGCGCGGACAGCGACGCGCGCCGGCGCCGGCCGCTGCACCAACGGCCCTACCGGGTGGGTGAGGCGGTGGTGCCCGGGCCGCCGCCGGCCGCGCCGCCGGCGCCGCCCGGGCCGCGCGGCGAGGAGGCCGCCGCCCTGCACGACGCGGTGAGCTTCTTCGCGGCCTCCATCGACACCCACGGCGGCCGGCACGCCCGCAGCGCGCTCGCCGCCTACCTCGCCGACGACGTGACGCCGTTGCTCGCCGAGCGGCGGTCAGGGCGGGCGCGCCGCGAGCTGTTCGTGCTGGCCTCCCGGCTCGCGTTCCTGCTGGCCCGGATGTACGAGGACGGGCAGCTGCACGGGATGGCGCAGCGGTACTACGCCTTCGCCCACCAGCTGGCCGGCGAGGTGGGCGACCGCACGGCGTGGAGCGTGGTGCTGCGGGCGATGAGCGGGCAGGCCCAGCGGCTCGGCCACCTGGCGCCCGCGATCCAGCTCGCGGAGGCCGCGCGGGACGGCGCCAGGGACGCGCCGCCCGCCCAGCAGGCGTATGTGCAGGCGCAGTTGGCGGTGGTGCTGGGGCTCGGCGGGGACCGCAGGGGCGCGCTCGCGGCGCTGGGCCTGGCCGAGCGGGCCGCCGACCGGGCCACCGCCGCGGCGGCGCCGTTCGACGCCTACCCGGTGGCCGCGCTGCACTTCCAGACCTCGGCGGTGCTCGAGGCCCTCGGCGACCTGCCGGGCGCCCTGGCCGCGCTGCGCCGGGCCGCCGGCGAGCGGTCGGCGAGCGACATCAGGGGCCGCGCGCTCACCCAGGCCAGGTTCGGCCAACTACTGCTGCGCACCGGCCACCTGGACGAGGCGTGCGCGGCCTGGGAGTCCTTCCTGCACGCGCAGGAACGATTGCGCTCGGGGGACGCGGAGCGTGCCCTGCGGGAGATGCGGCAGGCCCTGCGCCCGTACCGCAATCGCGGCCGAGCGGCGGAACTGCTGGCCAGGACCGTGCAGGCCCGTTGACTTCGCGCCGCCCGCATTCCTACGGTCGAACGCAGGAATGACGGGTTCGCTCGACGGCGGGAGTGCGGGATGAGCACGGTCGGCAACGTGGCAGGCGGCGGCGGAGAGCGGTATCTGACGGGCTTCGGCAACCAGCATCGGAGCGAGGCCGTTCCCGGCGCGCTCCCCGAGGGGCGCAACTCGCCCCAGCGCGCGCCGCTGGGGCTCTACGCCGAGCAGCTGAGCGGCAGTGCCTTCACCGAGCCGCGCGCCGACAACCGGCGCTCCTGGCTCTACCGGATCCGGCCGTCGGCGGCCCATCCCCGCTTCCGCAGGACGAATGACGGCGGGCTGCGGGCGGCGCCGTTCGACGAGACCGCGCCCGACCCCAACCGGCTGCGCTGGGACCCGCTGCCGAGCCCGCCGGTCGGCACCGACTTCGTGGCCGGCCTGTGGACGCTCGGCGGCAACGGCGACGTGCGCCGGCGCGAGGGCATGGCGATCCACCTGTACGCCGCCGACTCCCCCATGGTCGACCGGGTGTTCGGCGACGCGGACGGCGAGCTGCTGATCGTGCCGCAGCGCGGCGCGCTGCTGCTGGTCACCGAGTTCGGGCCGCTGCGGGCCGACCCCGGGCAGGTGGCGCTGATCCCGCGCGGGGTGCGGTTCCGGGTCGAGCTGCCGGAAGGGCCGGCCGCCGGCTATGTCTGCGAGAACTACGGCCGGCCCTTCGTGCTGCCCGAGTTGGGCCCGATCGGCGCCAACGGTCTCGCGGCGGCACGGGACTTCGAGGCGCCCACCGCCGCCTTCGAGGACGCGGACCGGCCGGTCGAGCTGGTCGTCAAGTTCTGCGGCCGGCTGTGGGCGGCCGACTTGGACCACTCCCCGCTCGACGTGGTGGCCTGGCACGGCAACCACCTGCCCTACCGCTACGACCTGCGGCGGTTCAATGTGCTCGGCTCCATCAGCTTCGACCACCCGGACCCGTCGATCTTCACCGTGCTGACCTCGCCCACCACCCAACCGGGCCTGGCCAACGTGGACTTCGTGGTCTTCGCGCCGCGCTGGCTGGTCGGCGAGGACACCTTCAGGCCGCCGTACTTCCACCGCAACGTGATGAGCGAGTACATGGGGCTGATCGAGGGCGCCTATGACGCCAAGGCGCGCGGCTTCGTGCCGGGCGGCGGCTCACTGCACAACATGCTCTCCGCGCACGGCCCCGACCGGGAGACCTTCGAGCGGGCGAGCCGGGCCGAGTTGGCCCCGCAGAAGGTGGACGACGGCCTCGCCTTCATGTTCGAGACCCGCTGGCCCGTGACGCTGACCGGCCAGGCGGCCGACTGCGAGCATCTTCAGCGCGACTACGACCACGTGTGGCAGGGTCTTGACCGGCACTTCCCCAAGTAGGTCTTCCCTCAAGGCCAGATGCCCGGAGCGACCGCCGTGACCGTCTTCGCCCCCGACTCGCTCGAGCTCAACCGCAGGCTCCCGCTGTGGTACCAGGTGACGCAGTCGCTCCGCGCCTCGATACTCGGCCGCGCCCCTGGCGCGCCGCTGCGACTGCCGACGGAGGAGCAGTTGGCCGAGCACTACGGGGTGAGCGTGCTCACGATGCGCCAGGCGCTCAAGGAGTTGGAGCAGGAGGGGCTGATCAGCAGGCACCGGCGGCGCGGCACCTTCATCGAGCCGGCGGCGAGTCCCGGCGCCCCGGTCCGGCTGCTCGGCTCGGTCGACGCGATCGTGGCGCAGCAGTCGGGCGAGACGACGACGCTGCTCGACCACGGCCCGGTGCCGGTGCCGGCGGAGCTCGCCGGTCACTTCCCCGACCTCGCCGAGGTGGTGCGGTTCCGCCGGCTGCGCCGGGACCGGGCGAGCGGCGAGCCGGTGAACCGGGTGGAGAACCTGCTGCGGCCCGAGGTGGCGGCGCGCGTCGACCCGGCCGCGCTGGCGCGATGGCCGATGACGCGGGTGCTGCGGGACGTGGCCGGGGTGGTCGTCGGCCGGATAACCAACACCGTGCAGGCGCGGCTCGCGGATCCGGAGACCGCGCGGCTGCTCGCGGTGCCGCTGCTGAGCCCGATCCTGCACATCACGGGCGTGGTGTTCGACGAGTGCGAGCACGTCGTCGACGTGGCGCGGATCCACTACCGGGGGGACCGGTTCTCGTTCGCCGTGACCGTGGACGCCGTGACGACGGACACCGGGTTGATGGACACGGGGTTGATGGACGCGGTACCGGGTGACGCGCCCCCCGAACTCCCCCCGGATGACGGCTGAGAGCCCCCGGCCGCGCGGCCGGGGGCTCAGGGGATCAGCCGCGACCGCCGAACAGCGTGCGCCGCAGCCGCCGCAGCGGCGCGAACAGCGAGACGCGCGCGCCCTTGCTGGTGTGCGCGGTGCGCTCGTCGCGCTTGGTCAACTCCCGCATCAGCGTGGTGGCTTCCTCGGCCTCCCGCGGCGGCACGGCAGGGCCGGAGAGCACGCTCAAGTGGCGATCGAGGCGGGCGCTGCTGGCGCCGCTCCCGCAGTTGATGGCAGGCACTCGAGGCGGCCTGCTCCGCACTGTTATCCGCTCCATGACTCTCCCACCCGTACAACGGCACCCGGTCCGGGCAGGGTAACCCTAACGCCCCACAAGTGCGCATGGGTATCCCGGTCCCTCGTTTCACCTTTCCCCGCAACGGGGTTGACGAACACGACAAGACATCCGTTCCCTCGTATACCCCTGTGCGTCACGCCGGACGCGCGATCGTGACGATCTCGTGGCTCGCCGCGGTGAGCGGCGAGCGGTCGAAGTCACCGTACCGCTCGGCCACCGTCAGGCCCGCCGCGGCCAGCGCGGCGTCGAGCGCGTCGGCGTCCAGGAAGCGCAGCGCGCCCCGGGTGACGAGACCCTCGGGCCAGGTGGGGCCCACCATCCTGGTGGTGGTGTGCACCAGGTCGTCCCGCACCTCGGGCCGCCCCTCGATGGTCATCCGCACCACGCCGCCCGAGCCCGCCGGGTCCTGGATGGCGAGCCCGTACTCCAGGCCCCAGTTCTCCCAGCCGCGCACCGCCGGATTGCGGGTCTCGAAGCCGAACGCGCCGTCCTCGGCGAGGACGGCGCGCACCGCGGCCAGCGTGCCCCGCAGGTGCTCGTCGGTGACCAACTCCTGGAAGGCGTGGCCGGTCATCACCACGAGGTCGAACGGTCCTTCGAGGGAGACGGTTCGCAGGTCGCCCTGGATCCACTCGATGTCCGCGCGCCGCCTGGCGCGGGCCAGCATGCCCTCGGCCGGGTCGAGGCCGACCAGCCGGCCGGTGTGGCCGGCCTCGCGGGCGTGGTGCAGCAGCATTCCGGTGCCGCAGCCGAGGTCGAGCACCGACCGGGCCGCCATGACCCGGGGCAGGTAGAAGTGGAAGTCCTCCCGCTCCTTCCAGGGGAAGAACGCGTCGTAGCAGGCGGCGTAGTGCGGGTCGGCGAACGGGGCGTGCGAGTCGTTGGTCACCGGCCAAGCCTGATGAGCGAACGACGAGCGCGCCACCGTATTTCACCCCATGGGTTCAGTGACTCGATCGGTGCGGTCACCCGACCGGTGCAGCCGGAGCACGGTGTCCTCGCCGTTGGCCGACAACGGCAACGAGCCGTCGGGCGCGAGCGGGCCGGCGGTGGCGTGCCGCCGGCGCGCGTGAGGGCGCCCGGCCGGCGCGGCTCAGGCGTCATGTCCGACGGGCGTTCGCGGGGGCTCGGGCGGCTCGTGGGCCGCGGCGTAGTCGACGAAGTCGTCGACCATGCGCTGGAACAGGTCGGCGAGCCGCCGCAGGTCCTCCGGGTTCCAGTGGGCCAGGGCCGCCCACATGCCGCGCCGCGAGGTCTCGCGGATCCGGTCCACGGCGTCCCGGCCGACGGGGTGAGGCGGATCAACTGGCCCGGCCGTCGTCCGGATCGGGGACCCGGTCCACGTAGCCGGCCCGCTCGAGGCGCTGGGCCTGCCGGGTGACGTGTGGCGCCTCCGCGTTGAGCCGGGAGGCCAACTCCCCCACGCGCAGCCGCTCGACGTCGGCGAGGGCCCGTAGCAGCGCGACGGCGGCCTCTCCATGCTGCCGTCCACCTTCACCATGCTGTTCTTCTCCGCGCTCGCCGGCCGCTTCGAGGCCAAGCTCGGCGCCGCCTGGACGCTGGCGATCGGCACGGCCTTCGCCGGCCTCGCCTACCTGTGGCTCACCCTCCAGCACGGCTCCGTCGGCGACTTCCTCGTCTTCAACGCGATCCAGGGCGTCGGCTTCGGCATCGCCTACGC
Source organism: Streptomyces sp. 8K308 (assembly GCF_004348315.1). Taxonomy (GTDB): domain Bacteria; phylum Actinomycetota; class Actinomycetes; order Streptomycetales; family Streptomycetaceae; genus Streptomyces. The sequence continues at coordinate 5,795 of NZ_SMKC01000287.1, forward strand.
GGCGCTCGGCACCCTCGCCGTACAGCACGTGCCAATGGACCAGAGCGGCATCGCCAGCGGCGTCAACTCGCTGGTGCGCACGGCCGGCGGGAGCCTGGCCAGCGCGGCGACCGCGGCCATCCTGGTCGGCGACGTGCTCCCTGGCACGGAGATGCCGAGCGTGGACGCCTATGTGACCTGCTTCGTTCATCGCCTCCATAGCCGCGGCGCTGACCGCGATCATCGCCGCCGTGCACGGGACCCGGCACCGCGCCGCCTAGGTTCTGGCGGACCGGAGCGCCCCGGCCCCGGCCGTCAGCGGTCGGGGCCCGCACCAGCGCGGTCCTGGTCCCGCCAGTCGCGCTGGTGCCTGGCAACATCCCGGAAAAGCCGCTTGAACTCCGCGTAGGCATCGGCGCCGACGGCCTCCGCGTGCCGCCGCTCGATGTCGGCCAGGATGGCGTCGGACCGGGACAACTGGTCGAGGCCGCGCGCGGTCGGGACGACGAGTTTCGCCCTCCGGTCGGCCGGGTCCGGGCGCCGCTCGACGTACCCCAGGGCCTCCAACTCGTCGACCACCTTGCCCACCACCTGCTTGTGCTGTCCTGACCTGCGGGCCAGCTCGGTGGCGCGGCTGCCCTCGGTGTCCAGGTAGGCCAGCACCGCGCCGTGCGGGGGGCGCAGGTTCGGGTGGCCCTGCTCGGCGAGCGTCGCGAGCAGCTCGTCCTGGACCGCGAAGAGCAGCCGGGCGGTGAGCACGCCGAGGTCGGGGTCCCTCAGTTTTCGTTCGCTGCGCCGCACATCGTCCTCCGAACCTCAGCCAAAAATCAGTCACCAAAGTTGACCAACAACAAAGGTGACTATACCCTTCGGCGCAGGGGAAAGCGACCAAGGAGCAGTGACGACATGCCGGTGACAGTGGAGCTGACGCGTTTCACGGTGGCGCGGGAGCGCATGGAGGCCATGCTGGCCGCCAGGCCCGCGATGCTCGCGGACTTCCGCGCCGACCGGGAGGGGTTCATCGGGGCCGACCTGGTGCGACTGCCGGACGGGGAGTGGCTCGACATCGTCCACTGGCGATCGCCCGAGGACCTCGCCGCCTCCCGGGCCAAGGGAGCCAACCGGCCGGGCATCGCGGCGTTCTTCGCGACGCTTGGCGACCTGGTCAGCGACGAACGGGGCACGGTGCACGAGATCGGGGAGTCGCGGTGACCGACGTCCTGGGAACCGTGGCCGACGGCTTCGAGAGGGTGCGGGAGGAATTCGCCGCCGTGGTGCCGCCCGACCCCGGCGCCCAGCTCGCGGTGTACTGGCACGGTCGCCAGGTCGTCGACCTGTGGGCCGGTGAAGAGGTGACGGGGGACTCGCTCCTGGCCCTCTACTCCTCGGCCAAGGGCGCGGCCCACCTCGTCGTGGCCCTGCTCACGCGGGACGGCGTGCTCGACCTCGACCGTGCCGTGGCCCACTACTGGCCGGAGTTCGCCGCGGAAGGCAAGGGCGAGCTGACCCTGCGTGAACTGCTGGCGCACCGATCCGGGCTGATCGGCGTGACCGGCGGGTTCCGCCAGGACGAGCTGGCCGACGACCGGCTGATCGCGGAGCGTCTCGCCGGCCAGCGTCCCTACTGGCGGCCGGGCAGCGCCTATGGCTACCACGCCTGGGTGATCGGCGCGCTCACCGGCGAAGTGGTGCGGCGAGCGACCGGTCGATCGATTCAGGAGCTCTACGAGGCACGGATCCGGGCGCCCTACGGGCTCGATTTCTTCCTCGGACTGCCAGAGTCGCTGGAGCCGAGGTTCGTCCCCGTACGACCGCAACCCGGCCCGCCACCGGCCGCGCCTCGCCCCGACAGCCTGACCGGCATCGCCTTCAACCAGCACGCCACCCCGCCGACCGACCTGGTCTCCTTCGCGAACACGCGCCGGACCCGGGCCCTCGGCCCCGCCTCGTCCGGCGGAGTGGGGAACGCACGCGGTCTGGCCAGGATGTACGCGGCCGCCATGGGTGAGGTGGACGGGCGACCCGCGCTGCTGCGCCCCGAGACGATCGCGGAGTTCACGAAGGCCCGTTGGACCGGCACCGACCTGGTCACCGGTGAACGGGACCACTTCCTGCTCGGCTTCGAAGCCCAGGGCGTGCGCTATCCGGGGCTCGGCCCCGACGCGTTCGGGCACAGCGGCGCCGTCGGCGCCCAGTCCTTCGCCGCCCCGGCCAGGGGCATCGCCTACAGCTACACCGTGCGCCGATTCGTCCCCGGCGGAGGCGGCGGCGCCCCGGAGAACCACCGACTGGTCGAGGCCGTCCTACGGTCGATCGACTGAGCCGCCGAGAGCGGGTGGCGCCGGACAGGACCTAGTCGACCGCGGCGGGCACCCAGCGGTTCTCGGTGTACTCGTAGCCGTGCACCCCGTCCGGCGCGGCGGTAAGCCCGCTGGTGCGGAACGGTCGGCCGCCGTCGCCGATCCGCGCCATGCCGCTGTCGGCGCCGCTGGCCCAGTCGACCTCGACGTACCAGTCGCAGTCGCAGTCGACGGCGGTGGCCTCCACGCGCAGCACCAGCGGCTCGTCCTCGGTGACGAGGAACGGGGGCTCGGGGGCCGGCAGCTCGACCCCCTCCCCGCTGCCGTCGTAGCCGTCCCTGGGGCGGGCCACCGGGCGGTCGGCGTCCAGGTCCACGGTGAAGGCGGCCGGGGTGAGGGCGCCGCCGCAGCCGGCGGACATGTCGAACGCCGGCCACGCGAGCGGCGCGCGCCGCTCGACCACGCGGACGTGCACGGCCTCGACGACGACGGCCTGCCGGCCGCCGGCTCGAAGGGTGGTCTCCACGATGGTGGATCCGCCGTGCACGGCGTCCAGTTCGCCGGCCCACCGCTCCGCGTCCTGCGCCACCGGCGGCGCCGGCACCTCGGCCGGATCGCGGTCGATCAGATAACGGTGCCCGCAGCCGCCGGCCCAGACGTGCGAACGCGTCGTCCAACTCAACGGCTCGACCTCGGGCGCGCCGGCCCCCTCCGAAGGCGGCTCGCCACCGCGCAGCGCGCTCACCGCGAGCACGGCCGCCGTGCCGAGCGCGACAAGCGCGCCAATCCACACAACCCGCCGCCGCCCCGCCCTCGGCTGGCGCCGCAGCCACGCGGACTCGGGACGGCCGGCCCGCCGCGTACCCGCGGCCCCGCCGGAGCCCACGGCGGCGGGGCCGTCACGATCCGCCTGACCAACGCCGCCAGACTCCCCGGAGGCCAGTTCGGCCCCGGCCGGCCACGGTCCAGACGCGCCGGGCCCGTCCGGCTCCCACGAACCGCCGTCCCCACCGAACCCGGACGGCCACGCCCCCGCACCGCCGCCGCCACCAAACTCAGCC
>NZ_SMKC01000288.1 GCF_004348315.1 Streptomyces sp. 8K308
CTCTCCGTGAATGCTTCAAAGAAGATCATCCACGAGAACAATTTGATTCTCGCATTGATCAATCAAAAATCTGGCATTGACTTCTTGGCACACTGTTGAGTTCTCAAGGAACGGACGCTACCTTCAGACCCCTCTCGAGGCCCCCCGGGCTTCCCTTCGGTGTTCACTACTTTAGAACCATCTCCCGCCGGATTCCAAATCCGGCCCCGGAGAAGCTATTTCAGGCAAGCCGAAACAGACCCTCGCGGGCAGAGCGTTCAGACGCAGTGATTGCCACTCGTGGTGGCGGGATTGCTTCCACACGCGCCCCGGACGAGCCGGCGGCTTTGTGGCAGCTCGGAGAACATTACGCCTCGCCTCCCCCAGCGTCAAGCCACGGCTGGGGTCACGCGGCGACGGGCGCCTCGGCGGCCCGGTCGGCTTCGGCCAGGTCGCCCGTCTCGCCGGCGGTCACGGCCCGGCGGCCCAGGACGAAGACGTAGGCGAGGAAGGCGAGTTCCGCCACCACTCCGATGGCGACGCGGGCCCAGGTGGGCAGCCCTGAGGGGGTCACGAAGCCCTCGATCAGGCCCGACACCAGCAGCACGGCGGCGAGCCCGATGGCCATGCCGATGGCCGCCCGGCCCTCCTGCGCCAGGGCGGAGGCGCGGGTGCGCGGACCTGGGTCGATCACCGTCCAGCCGAGGCGAAGCCCGACGCCCGCGGCCACGAAGACGGCGGTCAGCTCGAGCAGACCGTGCGGGAGGATCAGGCCGAGGAAGACGTCGAGACGGTCGGCGGACGCCATCAGGCCGACGCCGGCGGCGACGTTGACCACGTTCTGCAGCATGACGTAGAGAACGGGCAGCCCGAGCAGCGCGCCGAAGGCCAGGCAGAGCCCGGCGACCTGGGCGTTGTTCGTCCAGACCTGGGCGGAGAAAGCGGCGGCTGGGCTGCTGGAGTAGTAGGTCTCGTACGAGCCGCCGGGGCGGGTCATCTCGCGCAGCTCCTCGGGTGCGGCCATCGCGAGTCGCACCTCGGGGTTGGCGGCGATCCACCAGCCGAAGGCCGCCACCAGCAGCGTGAACACCAGGGCGGTGGGCACCCACCAGTGCCGGGTGCGGTAGCAGGCGGCGGGGAAGCCGGCGGTGAAGAAGTGCAGCGCGTCGCGCCAGGTGGCCCTCCTGGTGCCGACCACGGCGCTGCGGGCCCGGGCCACCAGGGTGGTGAGCCTGCTGACCAGCGCGGGGTCGGGCGCGGACGAGCGGAGCTGCGAAAGGTGGGTGGCCGTGCGTTGGTAGAGCGTGACCAGCTCGTCCACCTCGGCGCCGCTGAGCCGGGCGCGCCGGCGACGCAGCAGGGCTTCGAGCCGGTCCCACTCGGCGCGGTGGGCCGCGGTGAACACGTCGAGGTCCATGCCCTGAAGCTTGTCAGACGTCGGTGTCAGACTGTCCGGAGGAAGGGGGAATGCCGGATGAGCCAGCTGGTGACGGGCGACGCGGTGGTGCTGGGGCTGCGGCCCGCGCGGCTGCCGAGTCGGGCGATGGCGCTCGTGATCGACCTGGTGGTGGTCGTCGGCGGCTATCTGCTGGTCTCCGTGGTGCTGCTGAGCACGGTGCTGTCGCTCGGCCAGGCCACGGCGGACGCGGTGAGCGTGGCGCTGCTGGTGCTGGTGCTGGTGGGGGTGCCCATCGCGGTCGAGACGCTGAGCAAGGGGCGGTCGCTCGGGAAGCTGGCGTTCGGGCTGCGGGTGGTGCGGGCGGACGGCGGGCCGATCCGCTTCCGGCACGCGCTGGTGCGGGGCGCGGTGGGCTTCGTCGAGATCCTGCTGACGGTGGGCTCGGTGGCGTGCATCGCGTCGCTGGTGTCGGTGGAGGGGCGGCGGCTCGGCGACGTGTTCGGGGGGACGCTCGTGGTGCGGGAGCGGTTGCCGGTCACGGCGGCGGCGCCGATACCTCCGCCCCCGCCGTGGGTTGCCGAGGAGTTCGCGCAGCTCGACCTGTCCCGGGTGCCCGACCAGTTGTGGTTGGCCGCGCGGCAGTTGCTGGGTCGGTTGGGGCAGTTGCACCAGGGGGTGGCCTGGTCGATGGCCGCGCGGTTGGCGAACGACATGATGGCGTACGTGGGGTCCCCGCCGCCGCAGGGGATGCCGCCGGCTGACTATCTGGCGGCGCTGGTGGGCGAGCGGCAGCGGCGGGAGGCCGCGCGGGTCTTCGGGGAGGCGCCGGCTGCGGTGGCGGGGCCCCCGGTTCAGGCGCCGGTGCCGCCGGCGGGAGCGCCGCCCGTGGCGGCTCAGGGCCGGGAGATACCCAGGCCGCCCGGGGAGGCGCCCCGGGCGGGTGGGTTCACGCCTCCGGCGTAGCCGCGATGGTGGGGGACGGCGGGGAGTCAAGATCGGCGAGCTCGATGCCGGGGGCGGCGAGCACGACGTCACCCGCGAGGTGGACGGTGTGGCGCTCGCCGGTCTCCTGGTCGTCAACCTGGTAGGCGCGCACGGTGAGCGGTCCGCTGTCCGTGGGATGGGTTTCGGCACCCAGCAGGGTCCATGCCTCGTCGCGGGTGCGCGGGGCGAGCACGGGCGGGGCGAAGGCCACCAGGCGGATCCTGGCGCTCGGGTGCTCGGGGGTGAGGCGCAGCAGGTGGGCGGTGGCGACGGCGAAGGCCGGGGAGGCGCCGGTGAAGGCGCGGGCCGCGGCGTTGCCCTCGGTGCCCCGCTCGCCGGTGGCGGCCATCCGCACCCAGGTCACGCCGTCGAGGGCGGCGCCACGCACCTGCCAGTCGCCGGCTCGAAGTTCGAGGCGGATGGGGCGGCCGAGGTGGTCGAGGGTGAGGTCGACGGTGCCCGCTGGCCGGCCGGCGGGGGCGTCGAGCCGGGAGACGTAGCGCCAGCCGGTGGGCCCGGGGGCGCACTGGAAGTGTTCCTCGCCGAGGGGGGTGCCGTCGGCGGGGTCGTGCAGGAGGTAGCGGCCGCGTGGCATCGGTGGGTGGTGGGGCGTGGCGCCCGGCCGGTCGGCCGGCCGGGCGCCTCCCCGGGATCGGAGGTGATCAGTAGCGGTAGTGCTCGGCCTTGTAGGGGCCCTCGACCGGGACGCCGATGTACTCGGCCTGCTCGGGGCGCAGCTCGGTGAGCCGTGCGCCGAGGGCGTCCAGGTGGAGGCGGGCCACCTTCTCGTCCAGCAGCTTGGGCAGCGTGTAGACGCCCGTCGGGTACTCGCTCGTCTTGGTGTAGAGCTCGATCTGGGCGATCGTCTGGTTGGCGAAGCTGTTGGACATGACGAACGACGGGTGGCCGGTCGCGTTGCCCAGGTTCAGCAGGCGGCCCTCGGAGAGCACGATGATGTTGTGCCCGTCGGGGAAGGTCCAGGTGTGCACCTGGGGCTTGACCTCGTCCTTGACGATGCCGGGGATCCTGGCGAGGCCGGCCATGTCGATCTCGTTGTCGAAGTGGCCGATGTTGCCGACGATCGCCTGGTGCTTCATCCGGGCCATGTCGGAGGCGAGGATGATGTCCTTGTTGCCGGTGGTGGTGACGAAGATGTCGGCGGTCTCCACCACGTCCTCGAGGCGGACGACCTGGTAGCCGTCCATGGCGGCCTGGAGGGCGCAGATCGGGTCGATCTCGGTGACGACGACCCGGGCGCCCTGGCCGCGCAGGGACTCGGCGCAGCCCTTGCCGACGTCGCCGTAGCCGCAGACGACGGCGGTCTTGCCGCCGATGAGGACGTCGGTGCCGCGGTTGATGCCGTCGATCAGGGAGTGGCGGACCCCGTACTTGTTGTCGAACTTCGACTTGGTGACGGAGTCGTTGACGTTGATGGCCGGGAAGAGCAGAGTGCCTTCCTTGAACATGGCGTAGAGCCGGTGCACGCCGGTGGTGGTCTCCTCGGTGACGCCGCGGATGTCGGCGGCGGCCTGGGCCCACTTCTGCGGGTTCTCGGCCAGGGTGCGGGTCAGCAGTTCGAGGATGACCCGGTGCTCGTCGCTGGTGGCGGCGGTGGCCGGGTCGGGGACCTCGCCGGCCTTCTCGTACTCGACGCCGTCGTGCACGAGCAGGGTGGCGTCGCCGCCGTCGTCCAGGATCATGTTGGGGCCGCCGGAGGGGGCGTCGTCCCAGGTCAGCGCCTGCTCGGTGCACCACCAGTACTCTTCGAGCGTCTCGCCCTTCCAGGCGAAGACGGGAATGCCGGCGGCGGCGATGGCGGCAGCCGCGTGGTCCTGGGTGGAGAAGATGTTGCAGGAGGCCCAGCGCACGCGGGCGCCGAGGGCCACCAGGGTCTCGATGAGCACGGCGGTCTGCACGGTCATGTGCAGCGAGCCGGTGATCCGGGCGCCGGCGAGCGGCTGCGCGGCGGCGTACTCCTCGCGGATCGCCATCAGGCCCGGCATCTCATGCTCGGCGAGGGTGATCTCCTTGCGCCCGAACGCGGCCAGGGAGAGGTCGGCGACCTTGAAGTCGTCGAAGTTCTGCGGGGTCTGAGCGTCAATCGCGCTCGAAGTCATGACGGCTTGCTCCTCGTCGGTGAGCGTTCGCGGACAGGATGGGCCACGGGCACACTCTCACAGCGTGCCCGAAGCTTCATGTCTGTCGGAGGGCCTTCTTTCCCCTCGGCCGGGCGCTCGCGCGCCGCCCGACTGCCATCAGCAGCGACGTATTGACCTCCCCCCCTCTGTCGAGGGGACTCCCACCCTCACGGGCAGAACCTTTCTGCTTCGCCACGAACAGCCCCCGGGACGAACCCAAGCAGGGTCTTACACTCGCTCCACAGACTTCACGTCCCGCCAGCCCGGCGGTAGGTCCTGGGACCGGAATCCGATCCCAGAGACCATCTCAGCGTACCAGCGTCTCGGACGCAGCGGTCACGTTCCGCACCTTCGCGATCGGCGATGCGTTGCGTCATGGGGCGGTGGTGGAGCGGAACAGAGTGCCGGCGCCGGTGACGTCCACCGTTTCGTCCGCCCTGACGTAGGCCGACTGCCCGGGGGCCAGGTCGAGTCGGGCGCCGTCGCGGTCGCGGAGCGCGATCCGGCCGGCCGTGCAGAGCAGGATGCTCGGGGTGCCCGCGGGCAGGGTGCGGGTGGGCGCGCGCCCGTCGAGGACGTGCCGGCTGAGCCGGAACTCGCCGATGGGCGTGGGGTACTCCTGGTCCGGCTCGCCGCTCGCGCGCAGCACGCCGGGCGCGGTGGCCTCGAAGCGGACGACGCGCAGCAGTTCTGGGACGTCGACGTGCTTGGGGGTGAGTCCGCAGCGCAGCACGTTGTCGGAGTTGGCCATGATCTCGACGCCGAGCCCGCTCAGGTAGGCGTGGGGCACGCCGGCGCCGAGGAAGAGTGCCTCGCCCGGCTCGAGCCGGACGAGGTTGAGGAGCAGGGCGGCGATGACGCCGGGGTCGCCCGGGTAGTGGCGGGCCATCGCGGCATAGGTGGCGTGATCCTCACCCTCGGCCGCCTCCAGGGCCTCGGTGGTCTTGTGGACGGTGTCCGCCATGGCGACCGGGTCGGCGGTGAGGACTGCGGTGAGGACCTCGCGCAGCGCGTCTCCCTCGGGACGGGCGCGCAGCAGGTCGGCGTAGGGCTTGAGCTCGTCGACGCCGAGGCCGTCGAGGAGTTCGGCGCTCTCGGCGGCCGGGCGGAAGCCGCAGAGGCCGTCGAAGGGGGTGAGGGCGCAGATGAGCTCGGGCTTGTGGTTGGCGTCCTTGTAGTTGCGGTGCGCGGCGTCGACGGGGATGCCGCGGGCCTCCTCGTCGGCGAAGCCGGCCGCGGCCTGGTCCAGGTCGGGGTGGACCTGGAGGGAGAGCGGCGTCTCGGCGGCGAGCAGCTTGAGCAGGAACGGCAGCCGGGGACCGTAGGCGGTGAGGGTGGCGGCGCCGAGCTCGCCGGCCGGGTCGGCGGCGATGACGTCGGCGAGCGAGACGGGCCCGGTACCCCGGTCGAGGCGGGACGGCGCCCCGGGGTGGGCGCCCATCCACAGCTCGGCCTGGGGCTCGCCGGTGGGCTCGACGCCGAGCAGTCGCGGTATGGCGGTGGGCGAACCCCAGGCGTAGGGGCGGATGGTGTTGACGAGGCGGTCCATGGGAGGTGGTTCCTTCTGCTTGGTCCGGGGCGGCCCGGCGGTCAGCTGCGGCCGGCGGCGAGGGCCAGGTAGACGGCGGCGAAGTCGAGTTGGGCGATCAGCTCGGCCGCGATGGTCAGCGGGTTGGACGCGGTGTCGCCGCCGGCGGTGGCCGAGGTCTCCAACTCGCTGAAGGCGGTGCCCTGTTCGAAGGCGAGTTGGCGGGCGGCCGCGGCCGCGCCCGCGGTGTCGCCCTCGGCGTCGGGCAGCGGTGCGCGCAGCAGCAGCACGCGGGCGTGCAGCGGGGCCGGCTCGTCGACGCGGTCGCGGAAGAAGTCGTCGGGGTCGCCGGCGCCCGGGGCCAGGTTGCCGCCGAGCAGCGCGCCGTGCGCGGTGAGCGCCTCGGGGAGGGCGGCGGTGAGGGTGGGGCGGCCGGCGAGACCGCTGAGGGTGGCGGCGGCGTGCCGGGCGGCGGCGCGGGCGACCGGGCCCTCGCTCCACAGCAGCGGCAGCGCGGCGGCGAACTCGGCGGCCAGCGTCTTGGCCGGGTTTCCGTGGGTGCGGCTGGTGGGGCCGCAGCGCTCGGCGACGGCGTCCAGGCCGTCGGCCATGGCGAGCAGCGCGGTGCGGTCGGCCTCGAAGAGGCCGAGCCGGTCCCCGAGCAGCAGCAGCGGGGCGGTCAGGGCCCAGCCGGGGCCCGGGGCACCGGGGTGTCCGGCCGGCTCCTGGTGCGGCGCCGGGGTGTGGGGGATGACGAGGTTGCGGCGGTTGCTCGTGGCGTCCGCGAGCGGGGAGCCGGCCGGGGTGACGGCGACGATGGCGCAGCCACGCCGGTAGGCGGCCTCGACCAGCAGCGAGAGCCCGGGCTCGGTGCCCTCGGTCGAGGTGATGAGCAGCAGGTCGAGGGGTCCGGCCCAGCGGGGCAGCGGCCAGGTCAGCGCGCCTGGCGCGGCGAGGGCGCCGGTGGGGCGGAGCCGGGAGACGCGCAGGCCGTCCTCGGCGAGGGCGTCGAAGAGGTCGGCGACCAGCCGGGCCTCGGGCCCGGAGCCGGCGACCAGCACGGTGCCGGGGCGGCCCTCGGGACGGAGTCTGGTCAGCTCGGACTCCTCGGCGCCGTGGACGGCGGTGCGCACGTGGGCGCCGGCCGCGGCGACCGCGCGCAGGAGGCCGCGCGGGTCGGCGCGCAGCAGCTCCTCGGTGGCGTCGAGCAGCGATTCGTCGATCATGCGGGGCTCTCCGATGCGTGCTCTGCGTGCTCGATGGTCGCCGACCGGGGGCCGGGCTCAGTCGGCTCTGCGGGCCTCGTCCTCGAGGAGGACCGGGATGCCGTCCTCGACCGGGTAGGCGAGGCCGCAGCCGTCGCCGGTGCAGACGAGCTCCTGGGCGGCCTCGCGCAGCGGCGCGTGGCAGACCGGGCAGGCGAGGATGTCGAGCAGGGCGGCTTCGACGAGTGACATGGCATCCCTCCTGCGATTCTTCTTCGTCGATCACCCTACCCGCAGGCGTGCCGCCCCGGCACCGGGAAGCCGGCCGTCGGGGCGGCACGCCGCACGGCGGGGCGACTCAGGCGCGGACGATCGCCAGGACCTCGTCGCGGATCTTGTCGACGGTAGCGGCGTCGCGGGCCTCGATGTTGAGCCTGAGCAGCGGCTCGGTGTTGGAGGGCCTGAGGTTGAACCACCAGTCGGCGGCGGTGACGGTGAGGCCGTCGAGCTCGTCGAGGGCGACGTCGGAGCGGTCGGCGTAGGCGGCGCGGACGGCGGCTGCGCGGCCGGCCTGGTCGTCGACGGTGCTGTTGATCTCGCCGGACGCCGGGTAGCGGTCGTAGGCGGCGACGAGCTCGGAGAGCGGCCGGTCCTGCTCGCCGAGCGCGGCCAGCACGTGGAGCGCGGCCAGCATGCCGGTGTCGGCGTTCCAGAAGTCGCGGAAGTAGTAGTGCGCGGAGTGCTCGCCGCCGAAGATGGCGCCGGTGCGGGCCATCTCGGCCTTGATGAAGGAGTGGCCGACGCGGGTGCGGACGGGGGTGCCCCCGTTCTCGCGGACGACCTCGGGCACGGACCAGGAGGTGATCAGGTTGTGGATCACGGTGCCGCCCGGGGCCTTGGCGAGCTCGCGCGCGGCGACGAGTGCGGTGATGGCGGAAGGCGAGACGGGCTCGCCGCGCTCGTCGACCACGAAGCAGCGGTCGGCGTCGCCGTCGAAGGCGAGGCCGAGGTCGGCGCCGGTGGCCCTGACCCGGGCCTGGAGGTCGACGATGTTGGCCGGGTCGAGCGGATTGGCCTCGTGGTTGGGGAACGTGCCGTCGAGCTCGAAGTAGAGCGGGTCGACGTCGAGGGGCAGCCCGTCGAAGACGGTGGGGACGGTGTGGCCGCCCATCCCGTTGCCGGCGTCGACGACCACCTTCAGGGTGCGGATGCCGGTGAGGTCGACGAGGGAACGCAGGTGGGCCGCGTAGCCGGCGAGCACGTTCCGCTGTTCGACGGTGCCGGGCTCGGCGACGGACTCGGGCGCGCCCTCCTCGGCCCACCGCTCGACGAGGGCCCTGATGTCGGCGAGGCCGCTGTCCTGGCCGATGGGCGCGGCGCCGGCGCGGCACATCTTGATGCCGTTGTAGCGGGCGGGGTTGTGGCTCGCGGTGAACATCGCGCCGGGCCGGTCGAGGGCGCCGCTCGCGTAGTAGAGCTGGTCGGTCGAGCACAGGCCGATCTCGGTGACGTCCGCGCCGCGGGCGGCGGCGCCGCGGCCGAAGGCTGCGGCGAGGCCCGGGGACGAGGGACGCATGTCGTGGCCGATGACGACGGCCTCGGCGCCGGTGATCTCGACGAACGCGGCGCCGAACAGGTTCGCGAGGCGCTCGTCCCACTGGTCGGGAACCACGCCGCGGACGTCGTACGCCTTGACGATCTGGGACAGGTCCGGCACAGCTGACCCCTTGTCTGAGTCGAGGAGGTGGCGATGGTGGCTGCTGACTACGGAGCGACGCTCATCGCCAATGTACCGGGCGGCTGTTACGAGTCAGGGGACCGGAGGATGCGCAGGTGGCCGCGACGGGCGACCTCCATCGGGTCGGCGCCCTGCGGCGGCGGAC
>NZ_SMKC01000289.1 GCF_004348315.1 Streptomyces sp. 8K308
CACCCACCCCTTGGGGCGCGCTCCGCACGGTGGCGGTGGGCCGTGATGCGCAGTACGCAGAGCCGGCGCGGAGCGCGGTGCGCTCCGCGCCGGCGCGGGCCCGTGGCGGGAACGCGGCCTACGCCGTCAGCTCCTGGCGGAGTGCGTCCCGCAGGCGGGCCGCGCGTTCCGTGACCTCCGGAGGGCCCAGTTCCATGGCGCGCGTGCACCACGTGCCGCCCTCCGCCAGGTCGCCGCGGCGCGAGGCGAGCAGGGCGAGCTGCAGCGCCGCCCGGCCGTGGCCGGCCTCGGCGGCACGGCGCCACCACAGGGCCGCCTCCGGCAGGCTGCCCTCGCGGGCCAGCAGCAGCCCCAGGTTGAACGCCCCGTTGCGGCTGCCCGCCTCGGCAGAGGCCCGGTACCAGCGCGCCGCCGTCACCACGTCGTCCCGCGCGGCCGCGCACATGCCGAGCCGCACCTGGGCGCGGCGGTGGCCGCGCTCGGCCGCCGCCGTGTACCAGCGCTCGGCCGCCTCCTCGTCGCCGCGCCGCTCTATCAGCACGGCGAGCCGGAAGGCACCCTCGACGCTGCCGCCCTCGGCCGCCAGCGTCAGGTGCTCCTCGGCGCGCCGCTGGTCGGCCTCGGAGCCGCCGGCCCGCAGCAGCTCGACCGCGATCTGCAGCGCCGCCTCCGGGTGACCGGCCGCCGCGGCCTGCTCGTACCAGTGCCGCGCCTGGGCCGTCTCGTCCCGTCCCGCGTGCAGGATGCCGAGGTTGAACGCCGCGTCGACGCTGCCCGCCTCGGCCGCCTTGGAGAACCAGGGCTCGGCGCCCTCCGCGTCGCCCCGCTGGAGCAGTAGCACGGCCAGCGCGTTGGACGCCTCGCGGTGGCCCGCGTAGGCCGCGCGCCGGTACCACTGCTCGGCCTGGGTCATCCGGCCCTGGCCGGCGCAGAGCAGCGCCAGGTTGAAGGCGCCGTTGGTGTCGCCGGCGTCCAGCGCGGCCCGGTACCAGCGCTGGGCCTCCTGCCGCTCGCCGCGCTGCGCGCACAGCGCGCCCAGCGCGTTGGCCGCGGGGCCGTCGCCGTCCCGCGCGGCGCGCCGCCACCAGCGCTCGGCGCCGGCCTCGTCGCCGCCGTCGCGCAGCAGGAAGCCGAGCGCGCTCGCGGCACGCGGCTCGCCGGCCTCGGCGGCCTCCTGGTACCAGCGGCCGGCCTCGGCCAGCTCGCCGCGCTCCTCGAGCGAGGTGGCGAGCCGCAGCGCGGCGCGCCGGTGGCCGCGCGCGGCGGCCTGCCGGAACCAGCCCTCGGCGGCCGCGGCGTCGCGCTTGGCGAGCTGGCAGCCGTAGCGGTAGGCGGCCTCGCGGTGGCCGCGCTCGGCGGCGGCGCGGAACCAGGCTTCGGCGCCCGGCGCCCCCCGGTGGTCGAGGAGGTCGGCCAGGGCGTAGGCGCCGGAGGCGTGCCCGGACTCGGCCGCCTGCCGCAGCCAGTACTCGGCGGCCGCCTCGTCGCCGCGCTCGCGGTGGTGCCGGCCGAGCGCGTGGGCGGCGGGCGCCGAGCCGCCGACGGCGGCGATCCGCCACCACTCGGCCGCCTCGTCGGCGCGCCCCGACTGGTAGAGCAGAACCCCCAGATTGTTGGCGGCCGACCGCTCGCCGTCCGCCGCGGCGGTACGCAGCGGCCCCTCGGCGTGGTCCAGGTCGCCGAGGCGCAACAGCCGCGCGCCCTCGCGCGCAGCCGCACGACTGCTCTCGAACCTCGCGTTGTCCCCCATAAGGTCCATAGTCGCACCACCTGAAACCTGCGTACACCTGGTATACCGCAGCCAGTGAAGTCACTTCAGCGGTTTGTCGACTTCCCGATATGGATACACCCAAACACCATCGCGGGCAGGGAGTTGTCCTGAGTCGAGACGCAGTATGCCGTTCGACACTGTCAGAGCAGGTCACCAAGCACCAGCGGCAACCGCCGAACTTATGCGCAAGGTTGACGGGTTGACGGGTGTGAACTGTGGTCGCGCTGCACGGTATTGGTGAAGTGCGAGGTGAGGGCCGGGAGGCCGACGACGTGAGGGGCCGGGAGACGTCACCGTCTCCCGGCCCCTCACCCGATGTCGTCCATCACTCGGACGGCGTCTCCTCGGGCTGCCCGCCCTCAAGCTCCTCGATCCGGCCGAAGGCCTCCTCGAGTCGCTCCTGGGCCTCGGCGTAGGCGCCCCAGTCGCCCGCCTCGAAGGCCTGCTGGCTCTCCTCCCAGGCCTGGGTGGCGTCCTGGATGGCCTCCTCCAACGTGGCGTCGGTCGGCGGCTCCTCCTCGCCCTCGTCCGGCGGCGTCTCGTCCTCCGGTGGCGGCTCCTCGCCTGACTCGGTCACGCCGAACACGACGTCCAACGCCTCGCCCAGCGTGTCCTCGAAGGCGGTCTGTTCGCCGTAGGTGACCAACACCTTCCGCAGCAGCGGATAGTCGGTGTTGGCGCCGCGCACGTAGACCGGCTCGACGTAGAGCAGCCCGCCCTCCAACGGCACCGTCAGCAGGTTGCCGTACTCGACCTCGGAGTCGCCGCGTTGGAGGATGTTGATCTCCGTGGCGATGTCCGGATCGGAGTTGAACCGGCTCTGCACCTGTTGTGGGCCCCAGACCGTCGTGTTCGCCGGCAGGGTGAGGATCCGCATCGTGCCGTAGTCGTCGGATCTCGCGTCCGCCTCGACCGCCATGTAGGCGGCCAACGTGTCTCTGCCCTGTGGCGTGAACGTCGTGGTCAACGAGAAGACCTGGCCGTCCTGGTCCGGCATCCGCATGCTCAGGTAGTACGGCGGGACGGACTGGCCCTGCTGGGTCGGGTCGTCCGGCACCTGCCAGCGCTCCGAGCCGCTGTAGAACTGGTCGGCGCTGTCCACGTGGTACCGCTGGAGCAGGTCGCGCTGGACGTTGAAGAGGTCCTGCGGGTACCGGAGATGACCCATCAGCTCGTCGCCGATCTCGTCCCGGTCGTGCACGGTCCCGGGGAACGCGCTGCGCCACGTCTGCAGCACCGGGTCCTGCTCGTCCCACTCGTAGAGCTCCACCTCGCCCGTGTAGGCGTCGACGGTGGCCTTCACCGAGTTCCTGATGTAGTTGATCTGGTTCTCCTGGGCGATCACGTCGCCCTGGGTCTCGGTCAACGAGGTCTCGGTGACGTCGCCGAGTGTGGTGCGCGACGAGTACGGATAGCCGTTGGACGTGGTGTACGCGTCCACGATCCACAGCACCCGACCGTCCACCACCGCCGGATAGGGGTCGCCGTCGATGGTGAGCCAGGGGGCCACCGCCTCGACCCGCTCCTTGGGGGTGCGGTTGTAGAGGATCCGCGAACCGTCGCCGATGGCGCCGGAGTAGAGGATCTGCGGCTCGCCCATGGTCAGCGCGTAGGCGGCGCGGACGAAGTAGTTGTCGAGCGAGACGCCCGCGTCGGCCTCGTAGCTGTACTCGACCTCGCCGTCCTCGCCCGCGTAGTCGATCTCCTGCTGCGGGCCGCCGACGATCGAGTACTGGGTGGTGTACTCGCCGAAGTAGATCCGCGGCTCGTACGCGCCGAGGTCGGTCAACTGGCCTTCCTGCGGCAGGTCGCGCTCGGTGAAGTCGGGCTGCCCGTTGCTCTGCACCGTGGTGCCGTTGGCGGCCACCACGCCGAAGCCGTGGGTGTAGCGGAAGTGCTCGTTGATCCAGTTCCGCTCGGGGATCTGGTTCACGTTCATCTCGCGCAGGCCGATCACGGTGTCCTGCTCGGCGCCCTCGTTCCCGATCGGGTAACGGTCCACGTCCAGCGTGCCGGGGAACTGGTAGTAGCCACGGACCTGCTGGATCTGCTGGAAGGCCGGCGAGACCACGCTCGGGTCGAGCAGCCGGATGGAGGCCGTGTCGCCCACCGCGTTGCGCAGCGTCTCGGGTGACGCCTCACTCACACCCGAATAGTCCTCGATACTGGCGTCCGCGATGTCGTACGCGTCCTTCGTCGAGTCCATGTGGTGCTGGATGTACGGCGTCTCCCTGGCCTGCTCGTTCGGCCGGACCTGGAACTGCTGGACGAGCGCCGGGTAGACGCCGCCGATCAGCACCGCGGAGAGCACCATCAGGCCGAGCCCGATCACCGGCAGCTGCCAGCCGCGCCGCCAGAGCGTGGCGAAGAACAGCACGGCGCAGATGGCCGCGATGATCGTCAGAATCGTCTTGGCCGGGAGGTACGCGTTGGCGTCCACGTAGCGCAGGCCGGTCCAGCCCTCGGCGTTGCGGAAGTCGCCCCCCTTGAGCGCCAGGCCGTACCGGTCGAGCCAGTAGGCGACCGCCTTGAGCGCCACGAACAGGCCGAGCAGCACCGACAGGTGGCCGGTGGCCGCCTGCGTGATGCGGCTGCCGGGCGTGGTCAGCCGCACGCCGCCGTAGAGGTAGTGGGTCAGCGCGGCCGCGATCGTGGACAGGACGATCACGGCGAAAGCGAAACCGAGGACGAATCGATAGAAGGGGTAGTCAAAGGCGTAGAACGAGACGTCCCGGTGGAACTGCGGGTCCTCGACGCCGAACGACCTCCCGTTGACCCACTGCAGCCAGGTGCGCCACTGGCCGGAGGCCGAACCGCCCGCGATCAGACCGATCACCAGCGAGACGCCGATCAGCACCCACCTTTTGAAGGGGGCGATACCCATTCGATAACGATCGAGATTCTGCTGCTCCATCGACATGGCGCTCAGCGGGGGCCGAAGCCGGTGCGCCAGCCAGATGTTGAAGCCGACCACGAGCGTCATCACCAGACCGGAGCCCACGAACATCGAGGCCCTGGTCAGGAGCTCGGTGCGATACACGCTCGTGTATCCGACGGAGCGATACCAGAGCCAGTCCGTCCAGAATCCGGCGAACATGGCGAAGAGAATGGCGAGTCCCGCCAGAATCGCCGCCGTGATCAACAGGCTCCTGGCGCCTCTGGGAGGACGTCCGACGCTGAACCGTGGGCCGCCTGGACCTCTCGGCCCCCGGGGCCCGTTCGGACCGTTGGGGCCACGGCCCGAGCCCCGGTCCGGCATCTGGAAAGCCAAGGTGCGCACCTCAAAGAATCGCTGTGGTCGTTGTCGGGCCGAACGCCCGCCCAACGGACATCGCGCGGCCCACTCGGACTAACTTACTCAAGCTTTACTCGGTTCCCGATTTCGGGGTATGAGACGGCACGATAGGCCCATGGACAACACGACCCCCGACGTACCCAGTGCCGCGCCGCCGGCCGCCGATCCGCTGACCAGGGCGGTGCTCGAAATCGACGACTATGTCGCGGGGCTCGGCTGGGACCGCCCGGCGCTGCTGTTCGCGCTGGTCGACACCGAGCGGCTGCGCGCCGAGGAGCCCGCGCTCGCCGAACAGCTCGACCTGGGCGGCGACAGCCCCCTGACCCCGATCGAACAGGACGAGTTGCCGGCCGGGGTGCCGCTCGACGAGTTCCTCGCCACGATCGCCTGGCCCGACCAGGTGGCCGGCTGCGCGCTGGCCGTGGAGCGGCTGATGCTGCCGCCATCGGCCGAGGCCCAGCTGCCGGATGGCCTGTCGGAGGCCGCGCTGGCCGACTGGGTGGCCAAGCACCCGGACCGGCAGGAGGTCAGGATGACGGTGGCCGTGCTGCGGGACGGGCGCCGCGAGTCGGCGCTGCGGCTGCGCGAGAAGGACTCCCCGATGGACGTGCTCACCGGGCCCGAACTGGTGCCTGGGCTCGCCGCCGCGCTGGCCGCCACCTTCGAGGAGTAGCCGGGCGCCGGGGAGCGGCCGTACGCGCGAGGGCCTTCGCTCAGCTCGCCGAGCAGAGCGGCAGGTCCCCGGTGCGGTCCTCGCTGATGTCCTCGAGCGCGGCGAGGGCGTCGTCGAGCGTGGCCACGCGCACCAGCGTCAGCCCGTCCGGCACGTTCTCCGCCGCGGCCGCGCAGTTGTTCTCCGGCGTGAGGAAGTACTCGGCGCCGGCCTCCCTGGCCGCGATGACCTTCATCGCGACGCCGCCGATCTGCCCGACCCGCCCCTCGTCGTCGATGGTGCCGGTGCCGGCGACGAAGGCGCCGCCCGTCAGGTCGTCGGGGGTGAGCCGGTCGATCAGGCCGAGCGCGAACATCAGGCCGGCGCTCGGCCCGCCGACGTCCGCCAACTTGATGTCGATGGTGAACGGGAAGGTGTGGGTGACCCCGGCCTGGATCCCGACGATCGCGCGCTGGTCGTCGTCGGCCGCCGCGGTCGTGATGGTGACGTCCTCGGTGTCGGTCGGCAGCTCCTCGCCCGCCTCCTGCGCGGCCTGCGCCTGCTCGGCCGGCACGATGGTGAACACCACGTCCTCACCGGGCTCGTGCTGGGTGACGAGCTCGGCGACCTGCCCGGGCTCGGTGATCTTGGTGCCGTCGACGGCCACGATCGCGTCCCCGGCGTGCAACCGCCCCTCCGACGGGCTGTCCCTGACGACGGCGGCGACGATGGTCTGCGCCGGGATGTCGTAGCCGATCGCCTCGAGCGCCGCCACCTTGGCGCTCTCCTGGGAGGCGCTGAACTCCTCCGCGTTCTGCTGCTCGACCTCGTCGGCCGAGACCTGCTCCGGATAGAGCGTGCGGTACGGAACCACGGCCGCGTCCGCCGCCAGCCAACCGCTGACCGCCTCCAGCAGGTTCATCCGGTAGTCGACGCCGGTCACGCGGACGGTCGTCATGTTGAGGTGGCCCGAGGCCTCGTACGTCTCGTGGCCCTCGATGTTCAGCACCGGCTCGCCGTCGTGCTCGCCCAGGGTGTTGACCGTGGGTCCCGGCGACATCTCCGCGTAGGGGACGTTGATGAGCACCCCGGCGCAGAGCAGCCCTATCAGCAGGAGGATCGACGTCAGCAGCGTCGCGGTGCGGCGTGGCATGCCTTGACAGTACGTGACGGGTCCGTCAGCCGTCCGCCGGGGCCCGCTCCATCGCGGCGCGGAACGCCTCGTAGCCCCGCACCCCGGCCTTGTCCCGCATGCCCCGGTGGTTCACGCTGCGACGGGTGGCCCAGGCGCTCCACAGCCCGGCCACCACCGCGCCGGCGACGGGAATCAGCAGCCACAGGAGAACCGCCATGACCTACCTCCCACCTCCGGCGGACGTACCACCAACGCTCGGTCGTGGGAACGAGTTACGCAACCGGAGTAACTTCCTTGATGATCTTCGCACGAGGCGACCGCGCTACGCGCAGGCCCCCACCCATTCTTGGGTCCCGTCGGCGAAGGACTGGTGCTTCCAGATCGGGACCTCGCGCTTGAGGTCGTCGATCAGGCGGCGGGCGGCGTCGAACGCCTCGCCGCGGTGCGGGCAGGCGACCGCCACGATCACCGCGAGGTCGCCGACGCCCAGGTCGCCGACCCGGTGCACGGCGGCCAGCGCCTCGACCGGGAAGTCCGCCACGATCTTCTCCGCCACCCGCCGCAGCTCGGCCTCCGCGCTGGGGTGCGCCGAGTAGGCCAGTGAGGTGACGGCCGGCCCCTTGGCGGGCCCGTCGTGGTCGCGGACCGTGCCGACGAACAACGCGGTGCCGCCGGCCCGCTCGTGGCCCACCGCCGCGAAGACCTCGTCCACGGACAGCGGAGTGTCGCGGATCGCGAGCAGCCGGATCGGCTCCGCGCGGTCGGCGCGGTCAGCACGGTCGGCTCGGCGTTCGGGAGGCGTCGCAGTGGGCCCAGTCATGTCCACCATGCTGCCCTACCGAACATCCACTCAACGACGCCGGCTGCGCCTCGCCCGCCGCACCAGGGCCGCCGTGCCCACCAGCGCGACCGTCGCGCCGGCCGCGCCGAGCGTCGTCGCGGCGTCCTTGCGGCCGAGCCGGCGGCCGGCAACCGTGTGCCGGCCCGCCACCTCGGCGAGCAGCTCGGCCAGCACCTCCTCGTTGCTCCAGCGCGGCCGCCAGCCCGCCTCGTACAGCTTGCTGCCGCTGACCACCCAGGGGTGCATGGTGTAGGCGAGGTCGCCGGCCGGGGACGGGGTGAGGCCGAGCCGGTGCAGCCGGGCCGCCGCGCCGAGCGCGACCGAGGGCGGCAGCTCCATGCGGCGGATGCCGGTCAGCTCCTCGACCTCCTCCTGCTCGAGCCAGCCGTCGCAGCCGACCGCGAGCTCACCCTCCACCTTGTCGAGGACGGCGAACTCCAGGGCGCTGACCAGGTCGTCCACGTGGCAGAACTGCCAGCGCGGCCGCGAGCCGGCGACCACGAGCAGCCGGGGCGACTCGAAGTACCTGGTCAGCGCGGTGTCCGTGCCGCCGACCAGCACGGCCGGGCGCAGCACCGTGACGTTGAGCCCGGGGTGCGCGCGGGGGGCGCGGCGCGCCAGGCGCTCGATCTCCAGTAGGTCGCCGACGCAGGTGGCGTCGGCGGTGGCGCGGAGCTCGGCCTCCTCGGCGAGCGGCACGTCGTTGTCCGGCAGCGCGCCGTAGACCATGGCCGAGGTGCACAGCACGACGCGCCGCACCCCGGCGGCCGCGGCAGCGGTCAGCACGGTCTGGGTGCCGCGCACGTTGTACGCGGTGCGGGCGGCCGGGTCGGACTCCAGGTCCAGGTCGAGGGCGAGGTGCACCACCACGTCCACCGGACCCTGCGCGCCTTCGCGGTCGCGGTCGCGCGCCCCCTCGCGGCGGAGCGGGCCGCGGGCGGCCCCCGAGGTGCGCAACAGGTCGGCGATGGCCGGGTCGCGGACGTCCAGCGTGTGCCACTCGGCACCCTTGACGTCACCGACGCGCTCGTCGAGGGCGAGCACCCGCTTCACCTCGTCCGCGGCGAGCAGACGCTCGGTGAGCAGGGCGCCTACCCCGCTCGCGGCACCGGTGACGGCGACGGTCAGCGGGGCCGCGGGGCCGTTTCGCGCAGCGCGAACGGCTGGCTCCGGGGAACTCACAGGGCTTCTCCAGCGGTTGTTTCTGGTACGACGTGCGCACGCCCATCCTGCCTGAGAGGTGTCTAGGCTGGAGGCAGAGACCAGCGATCGGGCAGCCACGTTGGTTCCGTCCGACACACAGAGCCGAGGATTCCCGTGAGTGACTTTCCCTTCGGATTCGGCCTCCCCCCGGAGGAGCCGGATGATGGTGAATCCGGCAAGAAGCGCGGTGGCGGCGGGGGGCAGGGCGGCCG
>NZ_SMKC01000028.1 GCF_004348315.1 Streptomyces sp. 8K308
CCCCATGCCCCCCGCCGACCTCCGCCGCCTGTTGTCGGGCGACACCGGGGCCTGACAGACGCCTGGCCGGCACCCCAGCCACGACGGCGCTGCCGCGCCGCGGCCGCCAGGCGCTTGGCGCCGGGGCCCGCCCGGCCGCCGGGCGCCTGGCGCGGCGCCGCAGGCACCTGGCTCCGGCCCGCCCGACCACGGCGTCGTGGCCAAAGCCCGGCCGGCAAGGCCACGGCGGTTTGTCGCCAAACCCTGTACTCCGTGTGGTGATGTGGCCATACTGCGCAGCCATGACGATCACTGCTGAGAACATCACGCTCACCCAGCTCGATAAGTTGCTGGGAGACGAGGCCACGCCGGTCGTGCACCGCGCGCTGTGGGCGTTGTTGTGGGAGAGCGAGGTGCGGGTGCACGACCTGTTGACGCTCGACGTGGCCGATGTGGGCGTCGCGGAGGGGCGGCTGAGAGCCGGCGGCGATCAGTTCGGCGAGCGCGCCGGGGCGTTGCTCGCCGAACTGATCGGGGAGCGCACGGCCGGGCCGGTGTTCGCCGTCGGGGAGCGGGCGTTGACGTGGGAGGAGGCGGTGCGGGCCGCCGGGGAGCGGGAGATCGCGATCCACGCGTTCCGCACCGGCGGCAAGGCGCACCGCAGGACGCTGCGGTCAGGCGAAGAGTGAGCCCATGGCCGGGCAGGGCGCGGCGGTGTGGGCGAGCAGCCGCAGCCCCTCCCAGGCGGTGACCTGGTTGGCTGTGAGGACCGGCTTGCCGATCGCGGCCTCAAGGTCCGGGAGCCAGGCCGCCGTGTGCAGCGCGGTGTCCGGGAGCAACACGGCCTCCGCGTCCGGGTGGTCGCCGGCGCGGGCCAGTCGCAGCACCTCCTCGCGGCCCCAGGTGCCCACCTCCGCGGCCGTGATGATGCCGCTGCCGCGCATCGCCACCACCTTGATGCCGGCCGCGTGCAGGAAGTCGACGAAGAGCGCGGCCACGTCGGTCGGGTAGGTGGCCGCGACCGCCACCCGGCGCAGGCCGAGCGCGGTCGCCGCGCGGGCGAAGGCGAAGGACGTGCTGGACGCCGGCCGGTCGGCGGACGCCGCGAGGCGCCGCACCTGCTCGCCCGCGCCGTCCCAGCCGTAGACGAAGCTGGCGCTGGTGCAGGCCCAGACCACGGCCTCGGCGCCCGCGCCGGTGAGCTCGTCGACCTTGGCCGTGATCCGGTCGACGGAGCCCATCTCGAGCAGCGCGTCCACCCGGTGCGCGTCGGTGCCTATGTCCGTGTGGACCAGCGGCAGCAGGACGTCGTCGCCCGCGGCGTTGAGTAGGGACTCCATGCGCGGGAAGTCGTCCTCGGCGGAGTAGCCGGGGTACAGGAAACCGACCATGGTCGTCATGCGGGAACTTACCTTTCCTCTTCCGGTGGAACATCGGCCTCGGCCACGAGCTCGGCCTCGGCCGCCGCGGTGGGCGCCGCGGGCGCCACCGCGGCCAGCGGCGGCTCCTCGGCGGCCGGCGCGACGCCGCCCATCGCGGCGGGGCCGCGGCGCGCGGCCGGGTCGAGCAGCGCCTGGTAGGGGCCGACCGCCTCCCGGCCGATGGCCCGCAGCGCCGACCAGATGGTGACCTGGTTGGCGGAGATCACCGGCATCCGCAGCTCGGCCTCCAGCTGCGGGATCGCGTCGTAGGTCGGCAGGTTGGTGCAGCTGATGAACAGGGCGTCGGGCGCGCCGGCGCCGGCCACCGCCTGCCGGGCCATGTCGACGACGTCGCGGTAGGGCACCCGCCAGATCTCGCGGGTGAGCCCGAGGTAGCTGCGGCCGGTGACCTCGATGCCGGCCTCCGCCAGGTACTCCTCGAGCGCGTCCGTGACCGACTTGGTGTACGGCGTCACCACGGCTATCCGGCGGGCGCCGAGCTCGCCGAGCGCGTCGAGCAGCGCGCCCGAGGTGGTCAGCGAGGGGACCTCGCCGGCCCGCGTCATGGCGGTCGTCATGGCCCGCTCGCCCGCGACGCCGCCGACGAAGCTGCCCGAGGTGCAGGCGTAGGCCACGATCTCCGGACTGACGGCGCTCAGCGCGCGCACCGCCTCGGCCAGCGTCTCGTGCTCGCTGACCATCCGCGCCAGGTGCAGGCTGACCTCGACCGGCACGAACGGGGTCCGTGTCACATGCAGGGACACGTCGTCGGGCACCCATCGCCACAGCTCGCGATCGAGCGCGAAGTCGAAGGGGGCGACGACGCCGACGCCGCGTTGCGGCTGCGGCCCACCGAGAAACGAGAGCTCCATGCTGGGCTCCATGTTAGGCGTGTCAGACATGTCGGACCCTGATCGTGCGAGCGGAGACGAGGGCCTCGGCTGGCCCTCGGACCGAAAACTGGAAATCATGGGGCTGGAAACGCTGGAGGGACTGGAAGTGAGTCACCCTCGTCCACGAAGGTAGGGTCCCGTCCCGACCGCGGTCAATCGCGCCTGCCATCCACCTGCCCTCAATGAAACACCCACTCGTTTCGAAACGGTTTCTCCGCCATGTCGCAGCCCCGTGTCCTGGTCCTCGACGCCGAACCGCTCCCCCGCCTCGACCGGCTCTCGGGCCGGGCCGAGGTCCTGCACTGTGACGAGGCGACGCTGGCCGAACGGCTGCCGTCGGCCGACGTGCTGCTCGTGTGGGACTTCCTCTCCGACGCCGTCCGGCACGCCTGGCCGGGCCCCGGGAACCGGCCGGCCTGGGTGCACACCGCGAGCGCCGGCGTGGACCGGCTGCTCTTCCCCGAGCTGCTGGCCTCCGACACCGTGATCACCAACGCCCGCGGCGTCTTCGACGGCCCGATCGCCGAGTACGTGGCCGGTCTCGTCCTGAGCATGGCCAAGGACTTCCGGGTCGGCTGGGAGCTCCAGCGGGAGCGGCGCTGGCTGCACCGGGAGACCGAGAAGGTGGCCGGCGGCCGGGCCGTCGTCGTGGGCTCCGGGCCCATCGGGCGGCGGATCGGCGAGACGCTGCGGGCGCTCGGCCTCGGCGTCACGTTGGTGGGCCGCCGGGCCAGGGGCGGGGTGCGGGCGGCCGACGAGCTGCCAGGGCTGCTCGGCCTCGCGGACTGGGTGGTCTGCGCGGCCCCGCTCACCCCGGCGACCACGGGCCTCTTCGACGCGGCGGCCTTCGCCAGGATGAAGCCCACCGCGCGTTTCATCAACGTCGGCCGCGGCCAGCATGTGGTGGAGCGCGACCTGGTCGCGGCGCTGCGCGCCGGCACGCTGGCCGGGGCCGCGCTCGACGTGTTCGAGAACGAGCCGCTGCCGGCCGACAGCCCGCTGTGGGACGTGCCAGGACTGGTCGTCTCGCCGCACATGAGCGGCGACACCTTCGGCTGGCGGAACGACCTGGGTGAGCAGTTCCTCGACAACTTCGACCGCTGGTACGCGGGCGAGCCGCTGTTCAACGTCGTCGACAAGGACCTCGGCTACGTGCCCTCGGGGCCCTCGTCGGATCTTCCGGAGGAACCGTGACCGACCTCACCGCACTGACCTTCACCGCCATCCAGCTGACCCGCGCCTACGCGGACGGCGAGGTCTCCCCGGTCGCCGTGGCGGAGGCGGTGCTCGACCGGGCCGAGGCGGTCAGGACGGCCGTGAACGCGTTCGTGTTCGTCGACCGGGACGGCGCGCTCGCGGACGCCCGCGCCTCCGCCGAGCGCTGGCAGCGCGGAGCGCCCGCGGGGCCGCTGGACGGGGTGCCGGTCACCGTCAAGGACATCCTGTTGCAGCGCGGCCACCCCACGCTGCGCGGCTCGGCCGCGGTCTCGTCCGCCGGCCCCTGGGACGAGGACGCGCCGGCCGTGGCGCGGCTGCGCGAGTCGGGCGCGGTCTTCGTCGGCAAGACCACGACCCCCGAGTTCGGCTGGAAGGGCGTGACGGACTCGCCGGTGTGGGGCGCCACCGGCAACCCGTACGACCCGGCCCGCACCGCCGGCGGGTCGAGCGGCGGCAGCGCGGCGGCCGTTGCGCTGGGCGCCGGGCCGCTGAGCCTGGGCACGGACGGCGGCGGCTCGGTGCGGATCCCGGCCGCGTTCTGCGGGATCTTCGCGTTGAAGCCGACGTACGGCCGGGTGCCGCTCTACCCGGCGAGTGCCTTCGGCACCCTGGCCCACGTGGGTCCGATGACCCGCGACGCGGCGGACGCGGCGCTGCTGATGGACGTGATCGCCCGCCCCGACTCCCGCGACTGGTCGGCGCTCGGGCCCCTGCACCGCAGCTACCGCAACGCGCTGGCCGGCGGCGCGGCCCGGGTGCGTGGGCTGCGCGTCGCCTACTCCCCCGCCCTTGGCTTCGGCGTCCCCGTCCACCCCGAGGTGGCGGCGGCGGTGCGGCGGGCCGTCGACCGGCTCGCCGAGCTCGGCGCCGAGGTCACCGAGGTCGATCCGCCGCTGCCGCCGCTCGACGAGCTGCGTGCCGCGTTCCACGTGCTGTGGTTCAGCGGCGCGGCCCGGGTCACCGAGGGCTTCGACGCGGACCGGCGGGCGCTGCTCGACCCGGGGCTGCGGGAGATCTGCGAGGAGGGCGCCCGCCACACCGCGCTCGACTACCTGGCGGCCGTGGACGTGCGGATGGCGGCCGGCCGGCTGATGGGCCGCTTCCACGAGTCCCACGACCTTCTGGTGACCCCGACCATGCCGATCACCGCCTTCGGATGCGGCGTCGAGGTGCCGGCCGGCTCGGGCCTGAAGCGGTGGACGGAGTGGACGCCGTTCACCTACCCGTTCAACATGACGCAGCAGCCCGCCGCCTCCCTGCCGTGCGGCGTGGACGGGGACGGGCTGCCGATCGGTCTGCAACTGGTGGCGGCCAGGCACGCGGACGAGACGGTCCTGCGGGCCGCGCACGCGCTCTACGAGGCGGGCGTGGCCGGCGTTCCCGAGCCGCCCTTCATGCCCGCCGGAAGCTGAGCGTCTCGCCGAGGGCCCCGGCCCGCCACAGGTCCTGGCAGGCGTCCGCCATCCGGTCGAGGCCCTCGGTGATGGTCCCCCAGACGATCCCCGGCACCCAGCCGGCGTCCCCGTTGATCAGCAGGTTGTTCCGCTCGTAGAACAGCGCGAGGTCGACGACCGTCTTGCGGCCGCGGTGCTTGGCGTCCTGCTCGTAGCCGTAGGAGGCGGTGGAGAGCTGGGTGTCGGTGAAGGTGAAGTAGCACAGGTCACCGGGGATCGGCGTGATCGTCGGGTTCTCGAGCGGCGGCTCCTGCGGCGCGAACGGCTCGACGAGCGCGTAGATCTCGTTCCGCGCGTACTTGGCGTGGTAGACGTCGCCGCTCAGCGGCAGCGCGTCCCAGATCGCGTCGCAGGTGACGGGCGCGCGGTCCCGCAGGAGCTTCGCGGTGCAACTGACGCCGCGCTTGTCGAGGGAGACGGTGATGAACCGCTCCACGACGGTGGGGGACTCGGACATGTGGGGCCTGCCTCTCGCTGACGCTGACTTTCGCGGGCGTCTACCCAGCATGCCCACGACGACCCGGTCAACCCCGTCAGGCGCGGAGGCCGTCGACGAGGAAGGTCGCCAGGCGGTCGGCGTTGGCTGGCCCGACCTGCTCGCGGAGCCAGGCCGCCGCGCTGATCAGGGCGAAGACGTCGGCGGCGGTGGCGTCGGCGCGGATCGCGCCGGCCGCGCGGGCGCGCTCGGTCAGCGCCTCGCCCGAGGCCGCCATGCGCTTGCACGCCGCGTACAGCTCGGACGCCTCGTCCTCCAGGCTGCCGAGGAACCGCCCGGCCAGGCCCCGGTACGCGGCGGTGTGCTCGGTGACCGCGCGCATCCAGCGGGCCAGCGCCGCGTCGGGGGCGGTGTCCGGATCGGCGAGCAGCTCGTCGCCGAGCGCCATGATCGCCTCGTGCCGCTCCCGGAACAGCGCCTCAAGCAGGGCGTCCCGGCTCGGGAAGTGGCTGTAGAGCGTGCCGATGGCGACGCCCGCGCGGCGGGCGACCCGCTCGAGCGACGCCTCGGTGCCGTGTTCGCGGAAGGCGGCGTCGGCCTCGGCGAGCAGGCGTTCCCGGTTGCGGCGGGCGTCGGCGCGCTGGCGGCGAGGGGCCGCGGCGGTGTTCTCCGGCATAACGTGAGGGGTCCTCATGTAAGATGGCGTCGCGGGCTCAATTCGAGCCACCCTCATGTTAGCCATGGGAGGACCCATGATCCTGGTCACCGGCGCCACCGGCACCACCGGCGGCCGTCTGGTCCGGCAGCTCGCCGAGGCCGGCACCCCGTTTCGCGCGCTGGTGCGGGACGAGGCGAAGGGCGCGGCGCTCGGCCACGAGTTCGTCGTGGCGGACTTCGACGAGCCGTCGTCGGTGCGGGCGGCCCTGACCGGCGTCGACCGCGTCTTCCTCGCC
The DNA here is from genome assembly GCF_004348315.1 of Streptomyces sp. 8K308. Classification (GTDB taxonomy): domain Bacteria; phylum Actinomycetota; class Actinomycetes; order Streptomycetales; family Streptomycetaceae; genus Streptomyces. Next base: position 6,355 of record NZ_SMKC01000028.1, read on the forward strand.
AGCGGCGGCGCCGTGCCGGTACCGGACGGCGAGCCACAGCCGATGGTCCGGCAGGAGACGGCCGTCATCGACGCGGCCCGCGCCGCCGGCGTCGGGTACGTGGTCAAGCTGTCGGCCTGGCGGCCGACGCTCGGCGCTCCCCTCTCGGTCGGCGCGCACGCGGAGATCGAGCGCCACCTGGCGGCCTCGGGTCTCGCGTGGGCGACGCTCCAACCCACCGGGTTCATGCAGAACTTCCGCACCGGGGCGGGCGGCTTCGCCACCGACGGCGCGATGGAGGGCCCCTACGGCACGGGCCGCGTCGCCTACGTCGACGCCCACGACATCGCCGCCTCCGCGGTGGCGCTCCTCGCCGCGCCCGAGCCGCGCGAAGGGGCGTTCGCCCTGACCGGCCCCGAGCCGCTGACGCACGCCGAGATCGCCGCGAAGCTCGGCGTCCCGTTCCGCGACCTGCCGCCGGAGACGGCCGCCGCCGCGCTGCGCGAACGCGGCCTGCCGGCCGGCTTCGTCACCGACCTGCTGTCGCTGTACGCGGGGATGGCGGCCGGCGAGCTGTCCGAGGTGACGACCACCGTCCACGAACTGACCGGCCGCGCGCCGCGCTCGTTCGACGACTTCCTGACGGCGACCGCCGCCCGCTAGCGCGCGGCGTGGGCCGCGGTGAAGGCCAGCAGCGGTGCGGCCGTCCGCGGCGGGTCCTCCAGGATGGGTGAGTGGCCGAGCCCGGGCAGCCACTCGACCTCCGCGCCCGGAACGGCGCGGTAGTCGGCGGCGGACGAGGAGCGCCACCTGCGGTCGTCCTCGCCGAAGATCACCCGCAGCGGCTTGCCTACGGCCGTCAGCCGCTCCGGCAGCGTCCGCTGCCGCAGGTAGCCGACGGCGGCCCGCATCGTCGCGGCGAACGAGTGGCGGGTCATGGCGCGCAGGTCGTCCACGAGCTCCTGGGGGACCTGGTAACCCGGGCGGCTGAAACCGGTGCTCGCGAGGAAGCGGATCTGCTCGTCGGTCGGCGGCCACCGCTCGGGTCCGGCGCCGGGCTCCGAGGGGGCGATGAACGCGGCCATGCTAGGGCCGGTGTTGACGAGCGCGAGCGCCGCCACCCGTTCTGGTCGCTGCTCGGCGAGGGCGGTGGCGACCATGCCGCCGCTCGAATGGCCGACGACCGTGGCGCGTTCGACGCCGAGCCGATCGAGCACCACGCCGGCCCGACGCCCCTGCGCGGGAATCTCGTAGTCGCCGTCGTCCGGTTTGGCCGATCGGCCGGCCCCGAGCAGGTCCAGCCGGATGACGTGGTGGGAGGCGGCCAGCAGCGGAACGAGCTGGTCCCAGGAGCGGGTCGACGCGGCGGACCCGTGGACGAGCAGGAGTGCGGGGGCGTCGCGGGGGCCGTCCTGGCAGACGTGGATGGCGCCGTCGTCGAGCGGCAGCATCGAGTGAGTGGTCATAAGGCCCACTGTCGCCGCCGGCACGCGCCGCCGGCTTGGACGAATGTTCCGTATGGCCTGTGGCCACGCACTCCCGGATGGTCCCGCACCCGGCCGTGACCCTGGCGTTCGCGACCAGCCGGACGACGGCCGGCCACCACCTCACCAACGAGGACGCTCGCCGCTCGTGAGGACGGCGAGGAACAGGTCCCGGTGGCGCAGCACGAGGTCACGGCCGCCGTCGGCCCAACCGACGGCGCCCTCGGCGTGCTCGCGGCGGGCGGGCGGCTGGGCGGGGTCGCCGAGCATGGCGGACTCCAGCTCCACGATCCTGGTCTGCTGCTCGACGATGGCGTCGAGCAGCGTCCCGGCGTCGAAGGCCGGGTCATAGCCGTCGCGGAAATCGCGGAGGTGGGCGGCCTGTTGCTCGATCGGCACCTGCATGCGCTCCAGAACGCACCAGCCCCAGGCCGCGTAGGCCAGGTCGTCGACGCGGCGGCCTGGCCGGCAGGCGTCCCAGTCCACGAAGGCGACGGGCAGTCCGTCGCGGAAGACGGTGTTGTAGACGCCGGGGTCGCCGTGAATCACGCACTCCTGGTCGCCGGCCAACGGATGCCCGGCGGTCGCCTCGTGCAACGCGCGCAGCGCGGCGCCACCGCGGGCGTACGCGCCGGCGGCCCGCTGGCTCGGGTGATCGGTCGTCCGGCCGTCGACGAAGGTCAGGATGTCCCGCCCCCGGTCGTCCACCCCGAGGTGACGCGGGGCGTACGGGTAACCGACCGCCTCGAGATGCCGCAGCACGGCGGCGGCGAACGCCGCCCGCTCGCCGCGCGTGCGGCGCACGGTGTCACCGACGCGGACCACCTCGGCGGTGAACTTGCCGCCCGTCAGCGGCACTTCTTGCACGAGGGCCTTCCGCTCAGCGGACATGCTCAAGGAAGGCGCCCCAGGCGGCGGGCTCGAACAGCAGCACGGCGGCGTCGGGGTTCTTGCTGTCGCGGACGGGGAGGACGTCCACGATTCTGTCGGCGACTTCGACGCAGTCGCCGCCGGTGTTGTCGCTGTAGCTGGACTTCCGCCACACCACAGGGTTCAGGTCAAGTGGCCGGGCTCGCACGGGTAGTCGTCCTCCATGATCTGCTTGATCAGGTCCTTGGTGGCATCGGGCAACAATGCGTGCACCTGGATCAGGTTGTAGATCGACAGGTACCGCGTCACATCCACCGACGACTGTACAAGTGAGCCCACGCTCATGCCTTCCAGATAGACGAGCTCCGGGGCATCGTTGAACGACAGGATCGACAGGGCGCCACCCATGGCGCCATGGTGCCCGGCTTTGAACTCCAGTACCTGAAGTGTCACCTGTGGGTGGTCCGCCATCGCGAGCAGATGCGGAGTTGTTCACGCATCACCTCGGCGCTGCCGACCGGGCGACGGAGAGGGGCTTCGTCCAGCACCGACCAGAGAGCCAGCGGGTTCGGGCCGGTTGAGCGGCTCTTGACTGATGCGCGCCTGCACCTGACGTTCCAGCTCCTCATCGGTGATGTGCGGCAAGCCAGACCTCGGAGCAACGCGGGCATAGGTCTCGGTCTGCAGCATGCCCGGGATGGTGTGCGTGTACTTCTGCACCCTCCGGGCCCGCATCTCCTCGTTCGTGTACGGCCTGACCCAAGCCATGTCGGCTTGACGCGTCATGCGCCACCACAGGTCCGTGATCTCGCCGTCGGCGGACAGCGCATCGTCGATCTGCTGGGCCAGCGCCTCGTTGGGCGGGTCCGTGGCCAGCTCGACCTGCGCGATGCGCGTGTGGGAGACGAACGACGCGTCGGCCAGCTGCTGTTGGGTCCAGTCCTTACCCTGCCGCAACTTGCGGACGCGCGCGCCCAGCATTGCGGCCAGCGACGCGCGAGGGTCGAGCGGCTTCGGTCCGGCCATGGCGGTGCCTCTTTTCACTTCCCGGGACTCAAGTCATCACCCCTGGTGAACGTAGTGACACGTTCCGATGATGGGAGGGGAAACGGACGGATCAACCGCCCGAAGGTGTGGAAAGGTGAATGCCGGATGAGCGACACGGGCAAGCCGGAGCGGAGGCGGCCGGGCACCCACTGGCCGGAGGCCCTGCCGGATCCCGATGACGTCGAGTTCGAGAGGGACGAGGGGGTCCTGCGTGACATCGCCGAAGGCCTCCGCGGTTGTCCCGACAGGAGGCCGCGCCTACCGGCGCTGCTGCGCGAGGCGAACCGGCTCGGCGAGACCAACCGACGCAGCCGTGGCTCACTGCCGCAGCCCCACGCCGATAGCGTGGAGGCGGGTTCCGGAAGGAGCGAGATGTCCCGCACGGACAAGACCAAACCGGTCTGGGTGCGCCACGCGGAGCACGATCCCCGGCCGGTGCACGACCACCGCTTCGGCGGCTGCGACCTGCCGCCGCGCCCGATGCCGGAGGGCTCGGACACCCGCTGCCGGTGGGAGCGCCCCGAGGCGCACATCTTCGGCCACACCTGCTGTTCGGGGTGCCACGACCGCGTCTGCGTCGCGGAGTGGCAGCAGTACGTGAAGGCCGGCAACCGCAGGGACCGCTACGCCGCCCGGCGCGAGGCGCGCCGTTTCCGCGACGGCGAGGTCGACGACTGAGGCGGGCGCCGGTTGGCATCATGGCCACATGGCTACAGAATCACGGCATATCGCCCAGTCCATCGCTCGTCCCGCCGGCGAGGTGTACGCCTTCGTGTCGCAGCCGGCCAACGTCCCGGCGTGGGCCGCGGGGCTCGGGAGTTCCGTGGCGGAGGTGGGCGAGGGCGAGTGGTTCGCCGAGTCGCCCATGGGGCCGGTGCGGATCGCGTTCGCGCCGACCAACGAGTACGGGGTGGTGGACCACGACGTGATGCTGCCGACGGGGGACGTGGTGCACAACCCGATGCGGGTGATCCCGGACGGCGCGGACGCGTGCGAGGTGGTGTTCACCGTGCGACGGCTGGCGGGGATGAGTGACGAGGAGTTCGACCGGGACGCGGGCCAGGTGGCGGCGGATCTGACTCGGCTCAGGGAGATCCTGGAGGGCGACGAGAGGCGAGGATGAGCCGTCCCGTCCCGCCACCAGCCGCATGGCGACAGCCAGTGGCGGTCTCCTGAGGCGCGCCGCGCCGGCGCGCGTAACGGCCCAGAATCGGTGCGCATGGAATCGCCGAAGGTGGGTAGCCGCGCGGCCATGGCTCCACCGAGGGAAAAACATCGATCAATTCAGAGAAATCCGGAGACGACGAAAGGTGTCAGCCGTCGGGCCCTGCTGGCCGGGGTGGCCGCGTTCGGCGCCCTGGGGGCCGCCGGCTGCTCGCGGGTCGCCGCCGAGGGAAAGGTCGAGGGCGGCGATCTGCTCGATCGGCTGCGGGATAGCGGCTCGGTGAAGATCGGAATCGCCAGCGAGCCGCCGTTCGGCTATATCGACGACCAGGGCGAGCCGACCGGCGAGGCCCCCGAGGTCGCCAAGGTCATCTTCCGACGGCTCGGCGTGGACAATGTCACACCGGTCCCGGTCGAATTCAGCGCGCTGATTCCGGGTCTCAAGGCCCAGCAGTTCGATGTGGTGTCGGCCGGGATGTACATCAATCCGGACCGGTGCGCCCAGGTGCTGTTCTCCGATCCCGACTACCTCATGCTCGACTCGTTCATCGTGCCGGCCGGCAACCCGCGCGGGCTGCGCGACTACGACGACGTGGCCGAGCAGGGGCTCGTCCTGGCCACCGGCCAGGCGTACGCCCAGATCGACTACGCGGAGGCGGCCGGCGTGCGGGACGTGCTGATCCTGCCCGACCAGGTGGCCGGCCTCGACGCGGTGGTGCAGGGCCGCGCCGACGCGTTCGCCGGTACGAACGTCACGGTCAACGGCGTGGTCGAGGGCAACGACCGGGTCGAGGCGATCGAGCCGTTCCAGCCCATGGTGGACGGCGAGCCGGCCTACGGCGCGGGCGGCTTCGCGTTCCGGCCGTCCGAGAAGAATTTCCGGGACGCGTTCAACGAGGAGCTGTTGCGCATCCGGGATAGCGGAGAACTCCTGGAGATCGTGGCACCGTTCGGGTTCACCGAGGCGGAGATGACGGATCTCACCGCTGAGGAGCTGTGCCGATGATGACCGAAGGAATGTTCACCAACTACTTTCTGCCGGGCATCTGGGTCACGATTCAGGTGACCCTCTACAGCGCGGCGCTCGGAGCGGTCGTGGCCTTTGTGGTCGGCACCCTGCGCACCTCACGGCTGTGGATAGTCCGCTTTCTCGCCGGCTGTTACTTCGAGATCTTCCGCGGCATGTCCGCACTGATCCTGATGTTCTGGCTGGTGTTCGCGCTGCCGCTGTTGCTCGGCTGGCAGCTGGTTCCGATGTATGCCGGAGTGCTCGCTCTCGGGCTCACCTACGGCGCCTACGGCGCGGAGATCGTGCGCGGCTCGCTGGCCGCCGTTCCGGTGGCACAGCGCGAGGCGGGGGTCGCGTTGGGCTTCACCAGGCTGCAGCGGCTGCGCAGGATCGAGATCCCGCAGGCGTGGCCCGAGATGGTGCCGCCGTTCAACAACCTGCTGATCGAGCTGCTCAAGGGCACCGCCCTGGTCTCCACGATCACGGTCGGTGACATGCTCTTCGCCGGCAACCTGGTGCGGATCGGCAGCAACGAGAGCGCGCCGATCTACACGCTGCTGCTGGTGCTCTACTTCGCGATGGCCTTCCTCATCACCCGCGGCATGCGGGTGGTCGAGCGGCACGCCAAGGCCGGCGTCGGGCAGCGGACCGAGCGCCGCGCACTCTTCTCGCGCCGCGGGGCACCCCCGCCACGGAGCGGCGGCGCCGCGGGCAACGAGCCGCTGACGGCCGGGGGATCGGTGGTGGCGCGATGAGCTTCGACTGGGACTGGGGAGTCGTCGACGACTTCATGCCGCTGTTCTGGGACGGCCTCGCGCTCACCCTGCGCGCGCTGCTGTTCGGCAGCCTCATCGCGTTCGGGCTCGGCCTCGTCTGGGCCCTGGCGATGCGCTCGCCGTTCACCTGGGTGCGGTGGCCGGTGACGGCGTTCACCGAGTTCGTCCGCAACACGCCGCTGCTGGTGCAGCTGTTCTTCCTCTACTACGTGCTGCCCGAGTGGGGTCCTTCGATGTCGGCGCTCACCACCGGGATCGTGGGCCTCGGCCTGCACTACTCGACGTACACCTCCGAGGTCTACCGGGCCGGCATCGACGGCGTGCCCGTCGGCCAGTGGGAGGCGTCCAAGGCGCTGAGCCTGCCGCGCCGCCGCACCTGGACGGCCGTGATCCTGCCGCAGGCCATCCGCAGGGTGGTCCCGGCGCTCGGCAACTACGTCATCGCGATGCTGAAGGACTCCCCGATGATCGCCGTCATCGGGGCGCTCGACATGTTCGGAGAGGCCCGGAACTTCAGCAACGAGACCTTCACGACCGAGGCGTACACGATCGTCGGCGTCGCCTTCCTCGTCATCGCCTATCCGGCCTCTCTGCTCATCAGATTCCTGGAGCGTCGTCTTGCCCTCACCAGCTGAAACCCCGATGCAGAACTCCCAGACCAACGGCACCCGGGCCAACGGCTCGGAGCTGGTCCGCTTCGACAAGGTCACCAAGCGGTTCGGCGGGACGACCGTCCTCGACCGGCTCGACTTCTCGGTGTCCACCGGAAAGCACGTCACCCTGATCGGCCCGTCCGGATCCGGCAAGACGACGATCCTGCGGCTGCTGATGACGCTGGTGAAGCCCGACGAGGGCACCATCAAGGTGGACGGCGAGTACCTCACCCACGAGGAGCGCGACGGCCGCCTCGTCAAGGCGGGCGACCGGCACGTGCGGGAGGTGCGCAAGAAGATCGGCATGGTCTTCCAGCACTTCAACCTCTTCCCCAACATGAAGGTGCTGCGCAATGTCACGGAGGCCCCGGTGCACGTGCTGGGCCTCGACAAGGACGAGGCGGAGCAGCGGGCCCGGGAGCTCATCGAACTGGTCGGTCTGTCCGAGCAGTTGGACAAGTACCCGAGCCAGCTCTCCGGCGGCCAGCAGCAACGCGTCGCGATCGCGCGGGCCCTGGCGATGCGGCCGCAGGTGCTGCTGCTCGACGAGGTGACCTCGGCGCTCGACCCTGAGCTGGTGGCCGGTGTGTTGGACGTGCTGCGGGACATCGCGCACAGCACGGACATCACCATGCTGGTGGTGACGCACGAGATGAGCTTCGCGCGGGACATCTCAGACGCCGTGCTGATGTTCGACCAGGGGCGGATCGTGGAGTCCGGTTCGCCGGACAAGATCTTCAGCGACCCGGAGCACGACCGGACCCGGGAGTTCCTCAGCACGGTCCTGTAGGTCGGTAGCGCGACCGCGTCGGTACACGGAGCAACGAACGGCGTCAATGAACGCACCATGGGCGCCTTTCGTCGCTACGCTTGTACGAGCGAACACGGGGAGGACTGGCAGGAGGTCGATGTGGCGATCGCGTCCGGGCGCACCGCTCCCTTGCACTCGGTGCGGTACGCGCTGCGCTTGCTGGAGGCCGCGGCCGATCACCCCGAGGGCCTGACCGAGGAGCGGCTGGTCCAGGGGGCCGGCCTGCCGCCGGGCCAACAGCGGGGCATCCTGCGGATGTTGATCCGGGACGGCTATCTGCGGCGGCTGCCGGACGGCGCGTTGACGGTCGGCGAGGCGCTGCTGGGGCTGAGCTCGGGCGCCGAGCGGCAGCAGCTGCGGCGCGAGCGGCTCCAGCGGGCGTTGGACACGCTGCGGGACTCGATCGGCGCGGCGGTCTACCTCGCCCGCTACACCGACGGCGAGTTGGAGGTGGCGCACATCTCCGGGACGCCGCAGCTGCCGGTGGTCAACGAGTGGGTCGACTTCCGCTCCGCGGCGCACGCCACGGCGATCGGCAAGTGCCTGCTCAGCCAGCTCGACCACGACGGCCGGCAGGACCACCTCTCCCGCCACAAGGCGGCCCGGCTGACCTCGCGCACCATCACCGACAGGCGAACGCTGCTGAGCGCGCTCGACCGGCAGCCGGCCACCATGCCGGTACTCGACATCCAGGAGTACGCGGTCGGCACGCTCTGCGCCGCGGTTCCGCTGACGGCGGGCGCGACCGTCGGCTGCCTGGCCCTCTCCCTCCCGGTCGGCCAGGCACATCGCCTCCGGATGGCTGCCGAAGCGCTCAACCGCCAGGCGGCACCGACGCTTCTGACGCTGGCGCTGTGAGTCCACGCCGACCTGCCGGCCCGCGCTGACGCTGCCGCTGAGACACCGCACCAACCTGCCGGCCCGCGCTGACGCTGCCGCTGAGACACCGCACCAACCTGCCGGCCCACGCTGACGCTGCCGCTGAGACACCGCACCAACCTGCCGGCCCACGCCCCGACCTGGGCGGGGGCTTCGCCCCCGCAGCCCCGGCTTGCGGCGCTCACCGCGCATTCCGACCGAGGCCGCCGCACCAGCTGTCTCACGGTCGCCCGGCCCGCGGCCGCGCGCCTCTACGCTCATCGCGCGAAAGGGGCGGGCGGTCTGGGCAGCGGCCACCGCGGCCAAGCGGCGCGGCCGCCGGGCCGGCGCGTAGCGCCCCCCCGCGGCGCGCGAAAGGGGCGGGTGGCGGGGAAAAAACTCCACCGCGACGCCGCGCGGGCCTACGGCCGGCGCGCAGCGCCCCCCGCAGCGCCCCCAGCGCCCCGGCGTCGGGTCAGTGGCTGCGGCACGTGAACGTCGCCGTAAGGGTGGTGCCCCGGCTGGCGGCCGTCTCGGCGCGCAGCCGGATCGTGCCGGGGGTGGATGGCAGGAGGGTGAGGCCGGAGTCAGCTTCCCGGAGGGTGTGGCGGCCGCGGACCGTGATCGTCAGCCGTACGGCGGCGGCGAGGCGCGCGGGGTCGGCGAGGGCCAGCCGCAGGGTGCGGTCGTCCTCGCGGAGCAGCAGCACCGCGCAGGGCGCGTCGGCGGTGACGCCGGCCGCCGAGCCCGGTGCGAAGAAGGCCACGGCGGTCAGCTGGCCGGCGCGGAAGGCGTGGACGTCGCGGTCGAGTCGCCGCACCTCGACGCCGGGGCGGGCGGCCCTGGCGGCGGTCTCAGCCGCCGTCGCGCCGGGCAGCAGCAGGTGCGCGTGGCAGGCGTCGAGGGGGTCGACGCCGTGGTCCTGCCAGAGGGTGACGAAGCGGCGGGTGATGGGCGTCGTCGGGCCGCCCCGGCGAATCTCGCTCCAGGCGCCGGTGCGGTCTTCCCGCAGGGTGTGGAGCGCGGAAGGCCGGTGCGGGAAGACGTAGCCGCCGACGCCCGACAGGTGTGCCCAGCGGGGCGCCGGCCGGTCGTCCACCGACAACGCGCCGTCGGTCCGCCGGTGTTCGACGACCGTCTCGATCCGGCGCCCGCCGGTCGCGGTGATCCCGGAGCCGGCGGTGAGCACCGCGTCGGGCAGGAAGAGCCAACTCCTGCGTGCCCGGAGCGTGGAGTCGATGCCGCGGAGGTCCATGCCGGCCAGGGCGAGGTCGCCGATCCGCACCTCGCCCGACCAGGCGGCCCCGGAGAGCGGCACGTTGTCGTTGTCGCCGCCGGCACCGACCGGCAGCGGTGTGGTGTCGACCGTGACGCCGGGCAGGCGTTTGGCGTCGCAGGTGGGCCAGTAGGCGTCGGAGTAGTGGAACGGGTCGGCGTCCAGGGCGAGTTGGTGCATGCCGTCGCCGGTGTGCCAGCCGCGGGCGTTCTCCCCGTTCATGTACTCGTAGCGGGCGACCCGGTTGGAGTTGAGCGACAGGCAGTAGGTCCAGCCGGGGCGGCGGTGGACGAAGCGCTCCATGTCCGGGTAGCCGAAGTGGCCGAGCGGCCCGGCGGCCGGGGCGATCGCCGCGTCGTCCAGCACGGCCGCCGCGGCCGCGATCTGGGCCGGCTGCCGGGCGGCGAGCGGCCGCCAACCGTTCTCCGCCAGCCACGCCTTGGCGGTGGCCCGCAGCCGGCCCACGGTCGCGGCCTCGGCCGCCGGCAGCGCGTCGGCCAGCGTCAACAGGTCGACGGCCAGCTTGAAACCGTCGTCCGCGTCGGTGGCCGTGTCGCGGGAGATCGCCCGGCCGCGCACCGCGTCGAGCATCGCGCCACGGTGGACGAACGGAGCGAAGCTGCGGTCGACCGCCTCGGTGGTGAGCCGGCGCTCGGCCGCGCCGACGCCCCATTCCGTGCCGGCGAGCAGCGACATCAGCTCGGCCATGCCCTTGACCAGCACTTCGCCGTAGGTGCCCAGGTAGGCGACCCAGGTGTGCATGAGGAACGAGCCGTCCGGGTGGAAGCCGTCGCCCTCGAGCACCGGGTCAAGGACACCCGCCAGCGCGGACGCCGCCAGCGTCAGGCGCTCGGGGGCGGCGCCGAGGGCGCCCCGCAGCGCCACGACCCGGCACAGATCGACCCGGTTGGCGCCCGTCGACTCAAGCTCGCCGCGGAGCATGCGGCGCGGGTCGGGCACGAAGTGGTCGACGGCGGCCAGCAGGCCGGCCCTGGTCTCCTCGTCGAGGGCCGGGCCGAGCAGCGTCAGGGTGTCCGTGAGGTGGCGCGGGGTGCCGATCTCCCAGTCCCACCAGTTGCCGTACTGGGCCTGTCCGGCGCGGTAGCGGGCCCGCCACAGGACCCGGCAGCCGGCGGCCGCGCGGCCCTTCGCCGCCTCGTCGCCGTGCAGCGCGCCGCCCTCGGTGGCGCAGGCGACGGCGATGGCGCGCAGCCGGGAGGCGGCGGCGGTCACGTTGGCCGAGAGCGCGGGCTCCTCGGCCAACGGCAGGTCGGGCCACGGGGTGGCGGCGTCCTCGTCGGTGACCAGTGTCGCCAACCGGTTCGCGGCGGAACGGTCCTGGGCCGCCACCGCCTGCGCGTACGCCCCGGCGTACGCGCCGTCCGGCGCGCCGGGGCCGAGCAGGACACGCCGCCATCGATCACACAACTCGCTGAACACGTTGGTCACGTCCGAGGCCAACGCCGGCGCACCCGGCGAAACCAACGCCGGCAGCGCCACGCCGCCCACCGCGGCCAGGCCGCGGCCCAACACCGTCCGCCGTCTCACACGAGGCTGTCTACCCGACGCGGGCGCCTCTCAGCCGCCGCCACGCGCCGCAGAGCGGCAAAGCGGCGGCCGGGACACGAGCCGCGCCACCATCCCGGCGCCTACGCACCTTCGGCGCCGCCAGGCAGCGCAGCCGTGGCCAGACAGGCCGCGCGCACCCAAACTCACGCGCCGTCAGGCGCCGCCCACAGCGGCCAGGCCACGGCCAGCACCGTCCGCCGTCTCACACGAGGCTGCCTACCCGACACGGGCGCCTCAGCCGCCGTTGCGCACCTACGCCGCCGCTGAACGACCAGGCGCGCACCCGCCCGCCGACCCGGCGCTCAGGCGCCTTCCGCGCCGTCAGGCGCCTTCCGCGTCTTCGGCGCCGCCTGTTGCACCACCTCGAACGACCACAGCGTGGCGCCGGAGGCAGCCGGCCGGCCGCCGCCCTGGTGGGCCTGCCGCATCTCGCCGTTCATCCAGTTCTGGAAGTCCTCCTCGCTGCGCCAGCGGGTGTAGACCAGGTACTGGTCCGTCCCCTCCACCGGCCGCAGCAGTTCGAACCACTCGAAGCCGTCCTGGCTCTCCACGAGCCCCGCCCGGGACGAGAACCGCTGCTCCAGGACCTCGCGCTGCTCCTTCGGCACCGTCAGGACGTTGATCTTCACCACGCTGGGCATCCGCGCACCTTCCACGACAGGGATGGCCGGGCCTCGCCCGGCCCCGACCAGGTGGGAGCCAGTCTGCTACACCCGCGGGGACCGGCCGACGCCGGCGGCCCCGAGCACGTCAGGGATCATGAGGCATGCACCCGGACGACTGGCACCTCACCGAAGACGTCGACGAGTTCCTGGCCCAGGCCGGAGACTTCCTGCGTTCGCGCCCCGCCCTGCACAACACGCCGCTGACGGTGATCGAGAAGCTGCGGCGACGCGGCGCGTACGCGCCCGGCACCGAGGCCACCGTCTTCGGCCGGCTCGAGTCGGGGGGCGAGGTCCGCGCCATCTGCTACCGCCCGCCGACCCGCCGCCTGACCCTCACGCCCCTCTCCGCAGACCGGGCCGACGCCCTCGCCGCCCACCTGACCGACCTCGGCCTCCCACTCTGCGGCGTCCTCGCGGACCACGACACCGCCACCGCTTTCGCCGAGGCATGGCAGCGGCGCACGGGCGCGGCGTCGGCGCCCGGCTGGCGTGCCCGCCTCCACCGGCTCGGCACGCTCACCCCGCAGGAGCCGTTCCCGGCGGGCCGTGGGCGGGTCCTTGACGCGCGGGACCACGAGCAACTCGTCCGCTGGTGCCGCGAGTTCTGCGCCGACGTCGGCGAGCGGAGCTCCATGGACGCCATCGACGCCGGCTCCTGGGCCGACACGCGGTTCGCCGACAAACACTTCACGTTCTGGGAGACCCCGGACGGCACTCCCGTCTCCATGGCGGGCTCGACCTCGATGGTCGGCGGCATGATCCGGGTCGACCCCGTCTACACCCCGGCCCACCTACGGGGGCGCGGCTACGCGGGCGCCGTGACGGTCGAGGTGAGCAGGGCCGCGCTGGCCGCCGGCGCGACGGACGTCGTCCTGTTCGCGGACCCGGCCAACCGCACGAGCAACGCCCTCTACCAGCGACTCGGATACGTCCCGGTGGCCGAGTTCACCGGGTACGACTTCTCCCCCGAAGCGCCGGAAGCCGGTTAGGCACCCGACCGGCACGGCGCGGTGCGGACGGGTGGCCTCCCGGCGCGGAGCGCGCCGAGGGGCCACCCGGGTGGTTCAGTCGAGGAGTTCGGCCTCGAGGGAGATGGTGGTGCCGGCCAGGGCCTTGCTCACCGGGCAGTTGGCCTTGGCGGTCTCGGCGGCCTGCTGGAAGTCGTCGGCGGAGATGCCGGGCACCCTGGCCTTGACCTTCAGGACGATGCCGGTGATGCCCTCGCCCGGCTGGAAGGTGACGCTGGCCTGCGTCTGGACGGACTCCGGCGGGGTGCCGGCGCCGGCCAGGCCGTGGGAGAGCGCCATCGAGAAGCAGGAGGAGTGCGCCGCCGCGATCAGTTCCTCTGGGCTGGTGCGGCCGTTGGGGTCCTCGGCCCGGGACGCCCAGGTGACGTCGAACTTCCCCACCCCGGACGAATCCAGGGAGACGTTGCCGGCGCCCTCGAGCAGGGAGCCCTCCCAGTTCGTCGTCGCGATGCGTGTGGTTGCCATGTCGTCGCTCCTTGGTGGCTGAACCGGATCAGCGGTCACGTACGGATATACACGCTAACGCCGTCCCGCGCGTCACGGTGGTCGCGGTGGCACCCGACACCGGGATCCGGTCTTGTAGGGTCCCGGCATGTTCGTGGAGGCGGAGCGGGACCGGGTGCGGGCGCGGCTGTTGACGCGGGCGCGGACGGACGCCGACGTGTCGGCGGCGGCGTTGACGGGTTCCGCGGCGCGTGGCGCCGAGGACCGGTGGTCCGACGTCGACCTGCTGCTCGCGGTGGCGCCCGGCCGGGTGGTGGCGGAGGTGCTCGGCTCCTGGAGCGAGTTCGTGTACGGGGAGCTCGGCGCGCTGCACCACTTCGACCTGCGGTCCGGGTCGACCGTATACCGCGCCTTCCTGCTGGGCGACGGTCTCGAGGTGGACCTCGGGTTCACGCCGGCGGCCGAGTTCGGGCAGGTGGGGGATGGCGGCTTCCGGGTGGTGTTCGGGGAGGCCGTCGAGCCACGCCCGGCGGCGGCGGACGCGCGGGGGTTCGTCGGCTTCGCCTGGCACCACGTGCTGCGCGCCAGGGCCGCGATCGAGCGGAACGCGCCCTGGCTCGCCGAGTACTGGATCAGCGGGGTGCGCGACCAGGTACTCGCGCTCGCCTGCCTGCGGCTCGGGCTGCCGACCGCCTACGCCAAGGGCGCCGACCAGCTGCCGGCCGGGATCACCGGGCCGCTGGCCGAGGCGTTGGTGCGCGAGCTGGGCGCGGCCGAGCTGCGGCGCGCCCTGGCGGCGGCGACCCGCGCGCTCCTCGACGAACTGCGGGCCGCCGACGCGGCGTTGGCCGAGCGGCTGGCCGGGCCGCTGCGGGCGGCTAGTGCGGATCCGGGCGCGGGCCGTGGGTGACCTCGCGCTGCCAGTCGGCGCGGGCCTGGGTGTGCAGTCGCCAGTAGTGCTCGGCGATGTCGTCCGGGTCGAAGTCGGTGCCCGGCGCGACGGGGCCGGCCACGGTGACGGTGGCCACGTGGACGCCCGCGGGGCCGTACTCCTCGTCGAGTAGCGCGACCAGGGCGCGCAGCCCGGCCTTGCCGAGCGAGAGGCTGGTGTACGCCGGCTTGGGCTCCGGCATGCCGCCGGTGACCAGGTAGGTGCCGGCCCCGTGCCGCGCCATCGCCGGCAACAGGTGGCCGGCGGCGGTCAGCGCGCCGCCGACGTTGACGGCCCAGGCGTCGAGGTGGGCGCGCGCGGGGAGTTCGCCGGGGGCGTCGGGGCGGATGAGCGCCGCGTTGTAGACGAGGACGTCCGGCGGGCCGAGCTCGGCGGTGGCGGCGTCCAGGACGGCGCGTAGCCCGGCCTCTTCGGTGGCGTCGGCGGTCAGGGCGAGGGCGCGCGTCCCGAGGTCGGCGACGGCCTCCGCGGTGTCGTGCGCCGTCCGCGCGGTGCGGGCGACGGCGGCCACCGGCAGTCCCTCGCGCGCGAACCTGCGGGCGACCGAGCGGCCGATCCCCGGTCCCGCGCCGATCACGATCACTCCTGGCATGGCTGCGGTGTTCCTTTCGCCCCGGTGGGTGGCTGGCGAGGGCGAGCGTAGGCCCTCACATCGGTGTCAGGGCCAGCGCGGAGCGCGACGCGGGATGGACACGCCTTCGACACGACGCCGCCGCACGCACACAACCAGAGGGGCGACGCCGGGGAGCGTGGAGGCGACACAGGGGCGCGCGAAATGGGATCTGCCACCCCCTACAACCTGATACGCCCCCCTCCAGTCATTGCTCGGCGTATTTGATCAAATCCATACTGTTGATGATCTTTCCAAGCGTCGTCCGCCCAGGGGTCACGGACCGGCGCGCGGTCACACGAGATCCGTGTCCAGAGGGGTGGGTGATATGGGCCTCAGGTCCCCAATCAACAGCGATGTCTCACAGCCATCGTCACAACCGGCTCCGGAGGCTGAGTCCCCGGAGGCCGTGCCCGCGTGGGCACGGGCGCTGCGGCACCTCGCGTACCCGATCCTGCTCGGCTCCGTCGTCGCGGTGTCCACGCTCGGGATCGCGCGGGACCGGGAGCTCGAGGCCGTCGGCTTCCTCTTCGTGCTCGGCGTCCTGCTCTACCTCGTGGTGCTCGAGCGGCTGATCCCCTACGACCGCTCCTGGCACCCGAGCCGGCGCGAATGGCGCTGGTACGGCGCCTACTTCCTGCTGACCGCGCTCGGCGGCGCGCTGGCGCAGGCGCTGGTGCTCGCCCTGGTGGGCGTCGTCTCGCTGCCCGAGTCGGCCCTGCCGCTCGGCGTCGAGATCCCGCTCGCCGCGCTGCTCGGCTCGCTGGCCAACTACCTGGTGCACCGGCTCGGGCACACCAACCGCCACCTGTGGCGGTTGCACGGCGTCCACCACGCCCCCGACAAGGTCAACATCGGGAACAACAGCGTCAACAACATCCTGGACGTGGTGCTCGCCCAAGGCGCCACCCAGCTCTCGCTGGCCCTGGTCGGGTTCTCCGAGGCGTCCGTGTTCGCCGTCGGCCTGTTCGTCGTCGCCCAGGGCTACTTCACGCACGCCAACGCCGACGTGCGCATCGGTTGGCTCAACCACATCGTCTCCAGCCCGGAGCAGCACCGGCTGCACCACAGCACCGACCTCTCGGAGGCGGGCCACTACGCGGCAGATCTCTCCATCTGGGACCGGGTGTTCGGCAGCTTCACGTGGCGCCCGGGGCGCCGGCCGGCCTCGGTCGGCCTGGTCGACCCGACCTCGTTCCCGCCCACCGGGGCCGTGCTCACCAACCAGTTCCGCCCCTGGCGCCGCCCCGCCAGGTAGTCGCGGCCTCACGGCCGGGACGCGACACGGCACCTGTCAGAACGGCCGTGCGTGGCGCTGGTACGGCGCCACGCCGTCACCGCCTGCCGCACGCCGACGTCGGGCCGTCGGCGGACCAACCACCGACCGGCACCGTCGCCACCACACCGTCCCCCCACCGTCACCGCCCAACCGTCACCGCCCAACCGTCCCCTGCGGCGCCCTGTTCGCGCGCCCATCCAAGGAGAACGACCACATGACGGACGCACGCAACGTCCCCATTCAGGCCACCGCCGCCGAACAGAACGCCACCGGGCAGAAGTTCGCCATCATCGGCATGGGCTGCCGTCTCCCCGGCGGCGCCTCCGACTACCGCGCCTTCTGGCGGAACCTGATCGAAGGCAAGGACTGCCTCACGCCCACCCCGGCCGACCGCTACGACGTGACGACGCTCGGCAGCCGGGACGAGGCGAAGCCCGGCCGGCTCATCGGCGGCCGCGGCGGGTACATCGACGGCTTCGACGAGTTCGACCCCGCGTTCTTCGGCATCTCCCCGCGCGAGGCTGAGCATATGGACCCGCAGCAGCGGAAGCTGCTCGAGGTCGCCTGGGAGGCGTTGGAGGACGGCGGCCAGAAGCCGGGCGAGCTCGCCGGGACGGACGTCGGCGTCTTCGTCGGCGCCTTCACCCTGGACTACAAGATCATCCAGTTCGCCGACCTGAGCTTCGAGACCCTGGCCGCGCACACCGCGACCGGCACGATGATGACGATGGTGTCGAACCGGATCTCCTACTGCTTCGACTTCCGCGGCCCGAGCGTCTCCCTCGACTCGGCGTGCAGTTCCTCGCTGGTCGCCGTCCACCTGGCCTGCCAGAGCCTGGCCCGCGGCGAGACCCGGCTCGCGCTCGCCGGCGGCACGCTGCTGCACTCGGCGCCGCAGTACACCATCGCCGAGACCAAGGGCGGCTTCCTCTCCACCGACGGCCGCTCCCGCACCTTCGACGCCTCGGCCAACGGCTACGTGCGCGCCGAGGGCGTGGGCGTGGTGGCCATCAAGCGCCTGGCGGACGCGGAGCGCGACGGCGACCCGATCCACGCCGTGATCATCGGCTCGGGCGTCAACCAGGACGGTCGGACCAACGGCATCACCGTGCCCAGCGCCGACGCCCAGGTGGCGCTCATCGAGCGGGTCTGCGCGGAGGCCGGGATCGCCCCCGGCGACCTCGGCTACGTGGAGGCGCACGGCACCTCCACGCCCGTCGGCGACCCCATCGAGGCCAACGCGCTGGCCCGCGCCCTGGCCGTGGGCCGGGCGCCGGGCGCGCCCTGCTACGTGGGCTCGGTCAAGACCAACATCGGGCACACCGAGTCGGCCGCCGGCATCGCGGGCCTGATCAAGACGGTGCTCTGCCTCAAACACGGGGTGATCCCGCCGCACATCAACCTCGACGAGCTCAACCCCAAGATCGACGCCGACAGCCTGCCCTACCGGATCCCCACCGAGGTCACCCCGTGGCCTGAGCACACGGGCACGGCCCGCGCCGGGGTCAACTCGTTCGGCTTCGGCGGCACCAACGCGCACGTCCTGCTGGAGCGGGCGCCGGCACCGGTGGCCGCCGAGCAGCGGCAGGCGGCGGTGGCCGCGGGCCCGGCGTACGCGATCCTGCCGCTGACGGCGCGCGACCCGGCGGCCTTCCCCGAGCTGGTCTCCGGCATCAGGCGCGAGCTCGCCGGCGCGAACGGCGCCCCGCCGGTGGCGCTCGACGACCTGGGGTACACCCTGGCGCACCGCAGACAGCACCTGGAGTCCCGGCTCTCCGTGGTCTACGACTCGCGGGCCGCGCTCGACGAGGCGCTTGCGGCGTACGAGCGCGGCGAGGAGCACCCCCGCGTGCTGACCGGCCAGCAGCTTGACCCCGAGGAGCGGCGCCTCGTCTGGGTGTTCACCGGCATGGGACCCCAGTGGTGGGCCATGGGGCGGCAGTTGTTCGCCACCGAGCCGGTGTACCGGGAGGCCGTCGAGCGGGTCGACGCGGAGATCGGCAAGCTGACCGGCTGGTCGCTGATCGCCGAGCTGGCGGCGGACGAGGCCGAGTCCAACATGGCGGAGACCTGGCTCGCGCAGCCGGCCAACTTCGCGGTCCAGGTGGGCCTCGCCGCGCTGTGGCGCAGCCGCGGGGTACGGCCCGACGCGATCGTGGGCCACAGCACGGGCGAAGTCGCCGCGTTCTACGAGGCCGGCGTCTACACGCTGGCGGACGCGGCGCGCGTGGTGGTCCACCGCAGCCGGCTCCAGCAGCAGTTGGTGGGCACCGGCACGATGCTCGCGGTGAGCCTGTCGGAGGAGGAGGCGGCCCGCCGGGTACGGCCGTACGGGAACCGGGTGTCGATCGCCGCGGTCAACTCGCCGACCGGGATGACGCTGTCCGGCGACGAGGACGCGCTGGCCCGGCTGGCCGCCGAGCTCAGGGCCGAGCAGGTCTTCGCGAAGTTCCTCACCGTGAAGGTGCCCTACCACAGCGCCAGGATGGCGGACATCAAGGAGGAACTGCTCGCCTCGCTGGCCGACATCAAGCCGCTGCCGGCCCAGGTGCCGCTCTACCTCACGGCCATCGAGGGCGAGTTGGCGGTCGGCACCGAGCTCGACGCCGACTACTGGTGGCTCAACGTGCGCGAACGCGTCCACTTCAGGGCCGCCGTCGACCGGCTCGCGCGGGACGGCTACGGCGTCTTCCTGGAGATCGGCCCGCACCCGGTCCTCGGCCACTCGATCCGCGAGTGCCTCGACGAGCGCGGCGCCAGGGGCGTGGTGGTGCCCTCCATCCGCCGCCTCGAGGACGAGGCCGAGCGGTTCGCGATGTCGCTCGCCGCCCTGCACAACCTGGGCGTGCCCATCGACTGGGCGACGCAGCACCCGACCGGCTCCCCGGTGACGCTGCCGCGCTACCCGTGGCGGCGCGACCGGTACTGGGTGGAGCCGGCGCCGGTGGCGGCGGTGCGGCTCGGCCGGCTCGACCACCCGCTGCTCGGCCGCCGTCTCGCGTCGGCCGAGCCGGTGTGGGAGGCCAGCCTCGACGCGGAGGCGCTGCCGTACCTCGAGGACCACAGGATCCAGGGCAACGTGCTGTTCCCGGCCGCCGGTTACCTGGAGATGGCCATCCAGGCGGTGCGCGCGCTCACCGGCTCGACGGACGCGGCGCTGGCCGACATCGAGCTGCGCAAGGCGCTGTTCCTGCCGGACGGCGAGGTCAGCACGGTGCAGCTGTCGTTCTCCGGGGAGGGCGCGGGCTTCACCGTGGCGAGCGTCCCGCGCGCCGGCGCCCACGACCAGGTGGTGCACGCCAGCGGGGTGGTGCGGGCCGTGCAGCGGCGCCGGCTGAGCGCCGTGCTCGACCGGCCCACGATCACCGGGCGCAGCGCGCGCGAGCTGACCGGGCCCGACTGCTACGCGGCGCTCGCGGCCCTGGGCTACCACTACGGTCCCGCCTTCCAGGGCATCGAGCGGGTGTGGATCGGCGAGGACGAGGCGCTGGCGCTGATCAGGCCGCCCGCGGAGCTCGGGGACGACGCGGCCCGCCACCACATGCACCCGGTGCTGCTCGACTCCTGCTTCCAGACGCTGCTCACCCCACAGCTCCTCGCGGCCGGCGGGGACGACGCGGCGGGCACCGGGATCCGGCTTCCGCTGTCCATCGGCGAGGTCCGGCTCGACGCGGTGGGCGACCGGCCGCTGTGGGTGCACGCCACCATCAGCAGGGACGGCGACGACGAGCTGATCGGCGACATCGCGATCTACGGGGAGGACGGCGCGTCACTCGGCCGGATCTCCGACTTCCGGGCGGCCGACGTGGAGAAGGCCGCCACCGCCGTCGGCCTGTCCACGATCGACGGCTGGCTGGCCGACGTGGCCTGGCGGGAGGCGCCGCTCGCCGCCGAGCAGGCCGAGCGGATCCACCAGGTGCCAGGACGGCTGCTGATCCTGGCGGACGGCTCCGGCGTGGGCGACGAGTTGGCGGCCGCCGCCCGGGCGCACGGCGGCCGCTGCCACCTGGTGCGCGCCGGCGAGGAGTACGCGCTGGACACGGAGCGCGAGGAGTCCACCGTCGACCCGGGCTCCGCCGGCCACTTCGGCCGGCTGCTGGCCGAACTCACGGCGGACGGCGGCCCGTTCGACGCGATCGTGCACCTGTGGAACCTGGACCTGCCGGAGTTCGAGGCCAGCGGGCGGGACGCGCTCGGTGAGCACGCCACGCTCGGCGGGTTCTCGCTGATCACCCTCGCCCAGGCGCTGCTCGACGGCCGGCACGACGGCCGGCTGCTGGTCGTCACCCGGGGCACGCAGGCGGTGTCCGAGGGCGCCCGGGTCGAGCCGCTCGGGGCGCCGGCGTGGGGCATCGGCCGGGTGCTGTGGTACCAGGAGCTGCCGGGGCACCAGGGGAAGCTGGTCGACCTGGAGCTCGGCGGCGGGCGGGACACGGCGGCCCGGCAGGCCGAGGCCAGGGCGCTGCTGCGGGAGCTGGCCGCCACCGACGAGGACGAGGTCGCGCTGCGCGACGGCCGCCGCTACACCAGCCGGCTGCGGGCCGCCGAGGCGTTGAGCCGGCCGCTGCCGCTGCGGCTGCGGGCCGACGGCGGCTACCTGGTCACCGGCGCCTTCGGCGCGCTCGGCCGGCTGCTGTGCCGCACCCTGGTCCGGCGGGGCGCCCGCCGACTGATCCTGGTGGCCCGCACGGCGCTGCCGCCGCGCGAGCGGTGGCGCGACCTGGAGCCCGACTCGCCGGAGGCGCGGAACGTGGCGCTGGTCAAGGAGTTGGAGGCGCTGGGCGCCCACCCGGTCGTGGTGCGGCTGAGCATCACCGACGAGGCGGCGTTCGCCGACTGGCTGGCCGAGTACCGGCGGAGCGAGGCGCCGCCGATCCGCGGCGTCTTCCACCTGGCCGGGCAGGTGCGGGACACCCGGGTGCCGGAGATGGACCGGGCCACCTTCGACGGGGTCTACGACCCGAAGGTGGCCGGCGCGACCGTGCTGCACCGGGTGCTGGCGGACGAGCCGCTCGAGCACTTCGTGCTGTTCGCCTCGGTGGCCTCGGTGCTGACCACCGCCGGCCAGACCAACTACGCGGCGGGGAATGCGTTCCTCGACGCGCTCGCGCACCACCGGCGGGCCAGCGGCCTGCCCGCGCTCAGCCTGGACTGGGGGCCGTGGGCCACCGGCATGATCGAGGACCTTGGCCTGATCGACCACTACCGCAACAGCCGGGGGATGAGCTCGCTCTCGCCCGAGGCCGGTATGGCGGTGCTGGAGCGGGTCATCGGCCAGGACCGGGCGCAGTTGGTGGTGGCCACCATCGTGGACTGGCCGACGTTCCTCGCCTGGTACGACGTGCCGCCGCCGCTGGTCGCCGAGTTGGCGGCGGCCGGCAGCGGCCCGGCGGCGGGCGAGGCGAGCAGCTTCCTTGACGCCTTCCGGCAGGCCGGCGAGGAGAAGCGGCCGCTGCTGCTCACCGAGCGGTTCACCTCCCTGGTGGCCACGGTGCTGCGGGTGCCGGCCGAGCGGGTCGCCCCGTCCGTCAGCCTCAACTCGCTCGGCCTCGACTCGCTGTTGGCGATGGAGCTGCGCTCCCGGGTGCAGACCGAGTTGCAGGTGGCCCTGCCGGTGGTGGCGCTGCTGAGCAGCGCGCCGATGAGCGAGCTGATCGCGCAGGCGCACGACGGCCTGCTCGGCCTGGTGGCGGACGGCGCGGGCGGGGGCGGCGGCGCGGCCGTCGAGCGGTTCGAGGACGAGTCCCGCTATCCGCTGACGCAGAACCAGAAGGCGCAGTGGTTCCTCAAGCAGCTCCACCCGGACGGCTTCGCCTACAACATCGGCGGCGCCGTCGAGGTCCGCGTGGAGCTCGACCCCGAGCTGATGTTCGAGGCGGTGCGGGCGCTGGTGGCCCGCCACCCGAGCCTGCGGGCCAACTTCCTGCTGGAGGACGGGCAGGCGGTGCAGCGGATCTCCCCCGAGGTCGACGTGGACCTGAAGCTGTTCGACGTCGAGGGCACCCCGTGGGACGAGATCTACCAGATGATCATCCGCGAGTACCGGGCGCCGTACGACCTGGAGAAGGACCCGCTGTTCAGGTTCCGGCTGTTCCGGCGCGGGCCCGACCGCTGGCTGATCATGAAGGCCGTCCACCACATCATCTCGGACGCCATCTCGACCTTCACCTTCATCGAGGAGCTGCTGGCGCTCTACGAGGGGCTCCGGCAGGGCCGCCGGGTCGAGCTGCCGCCCGTCTCGGCCCGCTACCTCGACTTCCTCAACTGGCAGAACGAGTTCCTGGCCGGGCCCGAGGCGCGGCGGATGCTTGAGTACTGGACGTCGCACCTGCCGGAGGAGGTGCCGATCCTCAACCTGCCGACGGACAAGCCGCGTCCGGCGGTGATGACGCACAACGGTGCCTCGGAGTTCTTCGTCCTCGACGAGGAGCTGAGCTCCCGGGTGCACGCCCTGGCCCGCGAGCACAACGTGACGGTGTTCATGGTGCTGCTCGCCGCCTACTACGTGCTGCTCCACCGGTACTCAGGTCAGGACGACATCATCGTCGGCAGCCCGGTCACCGGCCGTACCCAGGAGGAGTTCGCCAGCGTCTACGGCTACTTCGTCAACCCGCTGCCGCTGCACGCCGACCTGTCGGGGGCGCCGTCCGTCGCCGAGCTGCTCGACCAGGTCCGCACCATCGTGCTCGGCGGCCTCGACAACCAGGAGTACCCGTTCACGCTGCTGGTGGAGAAGCTCGGCCTGCAGCACGACCCGAGCCGGTCGGCGGTCTTCCAGGCGATGTTCATCCTGCTGCACCACAAGGTGGCCACCGAGAAGTACGGCTACCGCCTGGACTACATCGAACTGCCGGAGGAGGAGGGCCAGTTCGACATCACGCTGTCGGCCTACGAGGAGGAGTCGGAGGGCCGGTTCCACTGCGTGTTCAAGTACAACACCGACCTGTTCCTGCCGGAGACCATGCGGCGGATGGCCGGGCACTACGTCAACCTGCTGGCGGAGCTGACCGGTTCGCCCGGTGACCAGCCGATCAGCGGCCTGGCCATGCTGGGCGCCGAGGAGCGGAGGAACATCCTCACCGAGTGGAGCGGCGCGGCCCTGGCCGAGCCGGCTCTGCTGCCGGTGCACGAGCTGATCGCCGAGGTCGCCGGCGAACACCCGGACGTGGTCGCGCTGTCGGCCCCGGCAGAGGCCGGGCCGACCGAGCGGCTGAGCTACGCCGAGCTGGAGGCCGACGCCGAGCTGCTGGCGCGCGGGCTGCGGTCCAGGGGCGTGGGCGAGGGCTCGGTGGTGGCGATCTGCCTGGAGAAGTCGCCGCAGCTGGTGACCGCGCTGCTCGCGGTCCTCAAGGCGGGCGGCGCCTACCTGCCGCTCGCCCCGGACCACCCGGCCGGCCGGCTCACCTACATGGCGGACACGGCCGAGGCCGTGCTGGTGATCGCCGAGGAGCGCGGCCGGAAGCGGCTGTCCGGCGCCAAGGCGCCCGCCGCCTCGCCCGAGGAGCTGCGCGCCGAGGGCGCCAAGGAGCAGTGGGCCCCGGCCACCCCCGTCGCCCTCGACTCCCCCGCCTACGTCATCTACACCTCGGGCTCCACCGGGCGCCCCAAGGCCGTGCGGGTCAGCCACCGTTCGCTGGCCGCCGCCTACGCCGGCTGGCGCGCCGAGTACCGGCTCGACAGCGAGGTCAGCGTCCACCTCCAGATGGCGGCACCCTCGTTCGACGTCTTCACCGGCGACCTGGTGCGGGCCCTGTGCTCCGGCGGCACCCTGGTGCTGATCGGCCGCGAGCTGCTGTTCAACACGGCCCGGCTCTACGACACGATGCGCGCCGAGGGCGTGGACTGCGGCGAGTTCGTGCCCGCGGTGGTGCGGGGGCTGCTCGACCACTGCGAGAGCGCCGACGCCAGGCTCGACTTCATGCGTCTGGTGATCGTCGGCTCGGACGCCTGGAAGGTCGCCGAGTACGAGCGGCTGCGCGCCCGCTGCGGCCCCGACACCCGGGTGGTCAACTCGTACGGCCTCACCGAGACCACCATCGACAGCGCCTACTTCGAGGGCCCGGCCACCGGTCTCGAGCCGAGCCGGATGGTGCCCATCGGCCGCCCGTTCCCGGGCAGCGCGCTGTACATCCTGGACGCGCAGGGCGAGCCGGTACCCGCCGGTGTGCCGGGCGAGCTGTGGATCGGCGGCGCCGGCGTCTCCCTCGGCTACGCGGGCGACCCCGAGCAGACCGCGCGGCGGTTCGTCACCCGCACCCTGAGCCGGGAGCCGGGCGCGGCGCCGGTGCGGCTCTACCGCACGGGCGACCTGGCCCACTGGGACGCGACCGGCAGGGCGCACCTGCTCGGCCGGTCAGACTCGCAGATCAAGGTCCGCGGCCACCGCATCGAGCTCGGCGAGGTGGAGTCCCAGCTCGCCGCCTGGCCGGATCTCGCGGCCGCCGTGGTCACCGTCCGCAGGGACGCCCGCGGCGAGGCGACGCTGTGCGCCTACTGCGTGCCGGCCGACGGCACCCCGCTCGACACGCGTGAGCTCCGCCGCCACCTGGCCGGCTACCTGCCGACCTACCTGATCCCGTCCGCGTTCGTGGAGTTGGAGGCGCTGCCGCTCACGCCCAACGGCAAGGTGGACGTGGCCGCGCTGCCCGCGCCGCCGACCGACCTCGACGAGGATATGGAGGAGCCGCCGACCACCCTGTTCGAGGTGCGGATGGCGGAGCACTGGAAGGCGCTGCTCGGCGTCGAGTCGGTGGGCCTGCACCACGACTTCTTCGAGGTCGGCGGCAGCTCCATCCGGCTGATCGAGCTGATCCACCACCTGCAGCACGAGTTCAACATCTCGATCCAGGTCAGCCAGCTGTTCAAGGTCACGACCCTGCACGGCATGGCCCGCACCGTGGAGGACATCACCACGGGCCGGATCGCCGGCGCCCAGCCGTACCTCACCTTCAACGGGGAGCAGGGCCGCCCGCTGTTCTGCTTCCCGCCGGCCGGCGGCCACGGCCTGGTCTACCGCCAACTGGCGGCGCGGCTGCCGGAGTACCGGTTCCTGTCCTTCAACTACATGTCGGGCGACGACAAGATCGCCCGCTACGCCGACCTGGTGGAGTCGCTGGGGACCGAGG
Source organism: Streptomyces sp. 8K308 (assembly GCF_004348315.1). Taxonomy (GTDB): domain Bacteria; phylum Actinomycetota; class Actinomycetes; order Streptomycetales; family Streptomycetaceae; genus Streptomyces. The sequence continues at coordinate 31,954 of NZ_SMKC01000028.1, forward strand.
ATCCGTGCGTGCTCTTCGGCTACTCGCTCGGCGGCAACCTGGCGTTCGAGGTGGCCAAGGAGCTGGAGTCCCGCGGCCGCGAGGTGTCCGACGTGATCATCATGGACTCGTACCGGATCGCCGAGGCCTTCGAGATGGGGCCCGAGCACTTCAGGGCGTTCGAGCACGAGCTGGGCGAGCACCTGCGCAAGCACCTCGGTTCCGACCTGGTCGCCGAGGAGACGTTGGAACAGGCCCGCGAGTACCTCGACTTCTGCAGCAGAACACCCAACACCGGGACGGTGGCCGCGGCCGTCACCGTGATCTCCGACGAGGAGAAGGTCGCGTTCTACGCGGCCGGCAAGCACGGCAGTTGGCACGGCACGTCCAGCAGCCACTCGGCGGTGCTGCGCGGCGCCGGGACGCACGCCGACATGCTCGACGAGGACAACCTCGCCCACAACGCGCGGCTGACCCATGCCGTGCTGACCGGCGGTGAGTCCCGTGCTGCCTGACCGCGTCACCGAATGGGGCCGCCCGGCTGTGCCGGGCGGCCGCCCCCGGGTCGTCATCGTCGGCGGCGGGATCGCGGGCCTGGCCACCGGCTGCTACGCCCAGATGAGCGGCATGGACACCCTGATCCTGGAGAAGCACGTGCTGCCCGGCGGCTACTGCACCGCCTGGGCCCGGCAGGGCTACATCTTCGACTACTGCGTCGACTGGCTCAGCGGCACCGGCGAGTCGGGCGACGCCGCCCAGGTGTGGCGGGAGCTCGGCGCCCTCGACGGCAAGGAGATCGCGCACTTCGAGATGTTCAACCGGGTGATGGACGAGACCGGCAGGTCCGTCACCTTCTACAACGACCCGGACCGGCTCGAACGCCACCTGCTCGACCTCTCGCCCGCCGACGCCCAGCCGATCCGGCAGCTCTGCCGCTATCTGCGCGGCTTCCTCGACGCCCACCCGTACCCGATCCTCAAGCCGCCGCCGCTGAAGTCGGCGCCCGAGAAGCTCGGCACCGCGCTGGCCACCCTGCCGCTGCTCAGGCTCTTCTACCGCACCGCCACCACCCAGATGGCGGACCTCGCCCAGCGGTTCAGGGACCCGCTGCTGCGGCGCGCGTTGCCCAACATCATCCTGCAGGACCCGGTGGGCTTCCCGGTGTTGCCCTACCTCTACGGCATGGCCCGCGCGCACAACCGCAACGCGGGCTTCCCCGAGGGTGGTTCGCTCGGCCTGGTGCGTTCCATCGAGGAGCGGTACACGACGCTCGGCGGGCAGCTCGCCTGCCGGGCCCGGGTCGACCGGATCCTGGTGGAGGGCGACCGGGCGGTTGGCGTCGAGCTGAAGAACGGCACCCGGATCCTCGCCGACCACGTGGTGTCCGCCTGCGACGGCAACACCACGATCAACGGGCTGCTCGGCGGCGCGTACACCAGCCCCCGGGTGAACCGGCTCTACCGGGAGATGCTGCACGATCCGGACAACCTGTTCCCGGCGGCCGTCTCCACCTACTTCGGCATCGACGGTCCTGTCATGACGGACGACCCGCACAGCACCACCTACCTGCTGCCGCCCGAGGAGGGCGCCGAGCTCTTCGGCGGCCTGCACAGCACCATGGTGGTGCAGTTGTTCAACCACTACTGGGACGGCTTCGCGCCGCCCGGCAAGTCGGTGATCCGCTGCACCTACTTCAGCGACTTCGAGGTGTGGAAGAAACTGCGCACCTCCGACCGCCGCGAGTACTGGACCACCAAGCGCCGGGTGGCCGACTTCCAGCGGGAGTTCCTCGACCGGCTCTACCCCGGCATCGACGAGCGGATCGAGGTGGTGGACATCGCCACCCCGGTCACGGCCCACCGCTACACGGGCAACCACAACGGCAGCATCTTCGCCTGGAAGCCGTTCTCGCCGGCCGACGACGAGGTCACCAAGCTGATCAACAAGGACCGGATGCGGCTGCCCGGACTCGCCGGCTTCTCCATGACCGGCCAGTGGGTCGGCATGGGCGGGCTGATCCGGGCGGCCACCACCGGCCGGTTCGTCGTCCAGTTCATCTGCGAGGAGCTCGGCCTGCCGTTCCGCCCCTCGCTCAGCCCGGGCGGCGGGCGCTGGCACCGGGAAAAGCTCGGCCACCTGCCGCAGCTCGACACCCGGGCGCTGCGACAGCTCAACTCCCGCGCCGCCCGCGGAACCGAGGCCACCGCGGCCGGAGGCTCCCATGCGGCGTGACAGGGCGTGGCGCGGCGCGGGACGGCCCCGAGTGATCATCGTCGGCGGCGGCATCGGGGGCCTGGCCACCGGCTGCTACGCGCAGATGAGCGGCATGGACACGCTGATCCTGGAGAAGCACGTGCTGCCCGGGGGTGGCTGCACCGCCTGGGCCCGGCAGGGCTACGTCTTCGACTACTGCATCGAGTGGCTGATCGGCACCGCGGTGGGCAACGAGGCCCACCAGGTGTGGCGGGAGCTGGGCGCGCTGGACGGCAAGTCGGTGCGAAACTTCGAGATGTTCAACCAGGTGGTCGGCGAGGACGGCCGCGCCGTCACCTTCTACAACGACCCGGACCGGCTCGAACGCCACCTGCTCGACCTGTCGCCCGCCGACGCCGAGCCGATCCGCGCCTTCTGCGGCTACCTGCGCCGGTTCACCGAGTTGGACGGCGTGTTCTCGTTCCTCAAGCCGAAGGCGCTGCTGACGCCGCGCGAGAAGCTGCGGGCGCTGCGCGCCGTGCTGCCGGCGCTCGGACTCTTCTACCGCACGGCGACGACCCAGATGGAGTCGTTCACCGAGCGGTTCGAGGACCCGCTGCTGCGGCGTGCGTTCCCGTATGTCTTCTTCCAGGACCACGAGACGTTCCCGCTGCTGCCCTACCTGTTCAATCTGGCGGCCGCGTACCACGACAACGCCGGCTTCCCGCAGGGCGGTTCGCTCGGGCTCGCGCGCTCGATCGAGAGCCGCTACCAGTCGCTCGGCGGGACCGTCCGCTACCGCACCCGGGTGAAGCGGATCCTGGTGCAGCGGGACCGGGCCGTTGGCGTGGAGCTCAGGGACGGCTCCCGGCACTACGCCGACCACGTCGTGGGCACCTGCGACGGCCGGACCCTGATCTACGACCTGCTGGGCGGCCGGTACACCGGGCCCCGGATCACCAAGCTCTACACGGACCTGCTGCACCGGCCGCAGGCCATCTACCACGGCGTGGTCTCGGCGTTCGTCGGCTTCCGCGGCGACGTCCCGCCGGACGCGCCGCACAGCGCAACCTACCTGCTGCCGCGGCACGACGCGCTGCGGCTGCCCGGGGTGCTGCAGGACAGCATGGTGGTGCAGCTCAGGTCACGCTACTCGGACGGCTTCGCGCCGCCCGGCCACTCGGTGATCCACTGCACCTACTTCAGCGACTACGCCTTCTGGCGGTCGCTGCGCCAGGCCAACCGCCGGGACTACCGCGCGCGCAAGGCCGAGGTCGCCGCGTTCGTCAGGGACTTCCTTGAGCAGCGGTACCCCGGGATCGCCGAGCGCGTCGAGGTGATCGACGTGGCCACGCCCGCCACCCACCACCGGTACACCGGCACCATCGGCGGCTCCATCCTCGGCTGGAAGTCGTTCTCTGAGGCCGACGACATCCTGGCCAAGGTCGTCAACAAGGACCGGATGCGGCTGCCTGGGCTCGCCGGCTTCTCGATGGCCGGCCAGTGGGTGCACTCCGGCGGCCTGGTCTCGGCCGCCGCATCCGGCAGGTTCGCCGTGCAGTTCCTCTGCGCCGAGCTCGGCGTCCCCTTCCGCGCCTGGGAGAGCGAGGAACACGAGGCGTGGCACCCGGGGAAGCTCGGCCATCTCCCCCAACTCGACAAGCCCGTCCAGCTCGACACGCGGTCCACGTAGCGGACGGCGGGAGGAAACCGTGCCAGCAGAACGCCAGTCCATGATCATCATCGGTGCGGGGCTCGGAGGGCTCTCCACCGGCTGCTACGGCCAGATGAACGGCTACGACACCCGCGTCTTCGAGATGCACGAGATCCCCGGCGGCTGCTGCACCGCCTGGGACCGGGGCGACTACACGCTGGACTGCTGCATCAGCTGGCTGTTGGGCAACGGCCCGGGCAACGAGATGCACCAGATCTGGCTCGAGCTCGGCGCCCTCCAGGGCAAACAGATGCGGCACTTCGACGTCTTCAACATCGTGCGGGGCCGGGACGGCAGGGCGGTGTACTTCTACTCCGACCCGGACCGTCTCCAGGCGCACCTGACGTCCATCTCGCCCGCCGACGCGCGCCGGATCAGGAGCTTCTGCGACGGCCTGCGCACGTTCCGCAAGGCGCTCGCCGTCTACCCGTTCCTCAAGCCGGTGGGCCTGATGGGCCGGCTGGAGCGCTGGCGGATGCTGGCGTCGTTCATCCCCTACTTCAACACCATCCGCAAGTCCATCACGGTGCTGATGACGGACTACTCGGCGAAGTTCAAGGACCCGCTGCTGCGGGAGGCGTTCAACTTCATCCTCTACGAGAAGCACCCCAACTTCCCCGTGCTGCCCTTCTACTTCCAGCTCGCCTCGCACGCCAACCTGTCGGCCGGCGTGCCGGAGGGCGGCTCGCTCGGGCTCGCACGCTCGATCGAGCAGCGCTACCTGCGGCTCGGCGGCGAGATCACCTACAACGCCAAGGTCGAGGAGGTGCTGGTCGAGAACGACCGGGCGGTCGGCGTCCGGCTCTCCGACGGCCGGGAGTTCCGCTCCGACATCGTGGTCTCCGCCTGCGACGGCTACACCACGATGATGAAGTTCCTCGGCGGCCGGTACACGGACGACACCTACCGCCAGCTGTACACCGAGACCATCAAGGAAGACGGCATGGTCTTCCCCGGGTACTTCACGCTCTTCCTCGGCCTGCGGCGGAGGTTCCCCGAGGGGGACCCGTGCACCACCCACCTGCTGTCCGAGGAGGAGGCGGCCAGGCTGCCCGGCATCCGGCACCCCAGCATCAACGTGCAGTTCCGCAGCATGCACTACCCGGAGCTCTCGCCGGACGAGACCTCCGTCGTCTACGCCACCTACTTCTGCGACATCGGGCCCTGGCGCGAGCTGCACGACGGGCCCGAGCAGGCGACGCGGACCCGGCGCGGCACCGAGATGCACACGCTTCCGGTGCGGCGGTCCAGGGAGTACCTGGCGGCCAAGCGGAAGGCCCGGAACGCGCTGGTCGCCTGGCTCGACGAGCGCTACCCGGGCATCAGGGACGAGATCGCGGTCCGTGACGTGTCGACGCCGCTCACCCAGGTCCGCTACACGGGCAACTACGACGGCACGGTGCTCGGTTGGCAGCCGTTCGTGGAGAGCGGCGAGACCATGGAGGAGCAGATCAAGAAGCACGGTCCCGGGCTCCCGGGGCTCGCCAACTTCTACCTCTCCGGGGTCTGGGCCACCACCGGCGGGCTGATCCGGGCGGCGGCGGCCGGGCGGCACGTGATGCACTTCATCTGCCGCGACGACGGCAAGGAGTTCACCGCCGAGATCGACCGCACCGCGCCCCCGCCCACCCATGTGATCGTGCCGGTGGGGCCACGCCGGTCGGCACCGCCGGCACCTGCCCCGGCGCCCGCAGAACGGCCCGTACCCACCGGCTCCTCGGCCCGCTAGCCGGTGTCGTCGCCAGGGACGGCTCGTGGATGTCACATCCGGGGCCGTCCCATCCGTCTTCCCTTCCGAACCCACGAACGAAGGGAAGGCCATGCTCGCCAGACTGTCGGAGTTCCTGCTGCCCCGCCGCCGGGCCGTGCTGCTGGTCGCGGTGCTGCTCGCGCTCGCGGCCGGCGCCGCCGGCTCCGCGGTGTTCGACCGACTGAAGACCGGCGGCTTCGACGACCCGGGCTCCGAGTCCGGCCGCGCCGCCACCGAACTGGTCGAACGCTTCGGCCGCGACGACCTCAACCTGGCGCTGCTCGTGCACGCGCCAGAAGGCGTCGACGCCCCGGCCGCCCGGGCCGCGGGGGCCGCGCTCAGCGAGCGCCTGGCCGCCGAGGACGGCATATCGGACGTCACCTCCTACTGGCTCACCGGCGCGCCCCAACTCAGGTCGGGCGACGGCGAGTCGGCGCTGATCCTGGCCGCGATCGCGGGCGACGACAACGAGGCGACCCGGCGGCTCACCGACCTCGAACCGGCCTACGAGGGCGAGCGGGACGGGCTCACCGTCGAGATCGGCGGCGCCGCCATGGTCAACAAGGAGCTCGGCGAGATCAGCGAACGCGACGCCGTGCGTGGCGAGATGATCGCCTTCCCGGTGATGCTCGTCGTGCTGGTGCTGATCTTCGGCAGCCTGGTCGCCGCCACCCTGCCGCTGGTCATCGGCGCCGTCACCATCCTGCTCTCCTTCGGCCTGCTCTGGCTGATGGCCACCGTCTCCGACATCTCCATCCTCGCCCTCAACGTGGTGACGCTGTTGGGTCTGGGCCTCGCCGTCGACTACAGCCTGCTGATGGTCAACCGCTACCGCGAGGAGCTGGCCGCCGGCCGCGCCACCGGACCCGCCGTCCGCGCCACCATGGCGTCCGCCGGCCGCACCGTGCTCTTCTCGGCCGTCACCGTCGCCGTCACCCTCGCCTGCCTGGCCTTCTTCCCGCTGCTCGCGCTGCGCTCCATCGCCTACGCCGGCATCGCGGTCGCCCTGCTCAGCGCGCTGGTCACCCTCACCGTGCTGCCGGCGCTGCTCGCCGTCCTCGGCCCGCGCGTGGACCGCGGCCGGCTCCCGCTGCTGCACCGCGCCAACACCCCGGCCCACGACGACGACATCGCAGCCGGCTTCTGGCACCGCCTCTCGTCGTTCGTGATGCGCCGCCCGATCCCCATCGCCACCCTGGTCACCGCCGGCCTGCTGCTGCTCGGCGCGCCCTTCCTCAACATCACCCTCGGCACCGCCGACGAGCGAGTGCTGCCCGAGTCAAGCTCGGCCCGGCAGGTCGCCGAGACGCTGCGCGCCGACTACGACTCGGGCGAGAGCCAGGCGCTCAACGTCGTCCTTCCCCAGGCGCCTGACTCCTCGGGCGAGCTCGCCGACTACGCCACCACGCTCTCCGAACTCCCGGGCGTGGCCCGGGTGGACACCGCGACCGGCACCTACGCCCAGGGCAGCCAGGTGGCCCCGCCGGACGTCCGCCACGAGGGCTTCGCGGCCGGCGGCGGCATCGCCGCCGGCTTCCGCTCCCTGATGAA
>NZ_SMKC01000290.1 GCF_004348315.1 Streptomyces sp. 8K308
CCACCAGTCGGCGCCGGTCCAGTACAGCTCGTTGTGCCGGCAGCGGGCGGGCTCCGACGTGGCCCAGTTGGAGATCTCGTACCAGCCGAAGCCGGCCGCCGACAGCGCCTCGTCGGCGATCAGGTAGCGGTCGGCGTGCACGTCGTCGTCCGGCATCGGGACCTCGCCCCGCCGGACCCGCGCCGCGAGCCGCGTGCCGTCCTCCACGATCAGTGAGTACGCCGAGACGTGGTCGGGCCCGGCGGCGACGGCTGCGTCGAGGGAGGCGCGCCAGTCGTCGTCGGTCTCGCCCGGGGTGCCGTAGATGAGATCGAGGTTGACGTGCTCGAAGCCGGCCGCCCGCGCCTCGGCCACGCATGCCTCGGGTCGCCCGGGGGTGTGGGTGCGCTCCAGCACGGCCAGCACGTGCCGGCGGGCGCTCTGCATGCCGAAGGAGATCCGGTTGAAGCCGGCCTCCCGCAGCGCGGCGAGCGAGGCGGCGTCCACCGAGTCCGGGTTGGCCTCGGTGGTGACCTCGGCGTCCTGGGCCAGGCCGAACTCCTGCCGGACGGCGTCCAGCATGGCGCCGAGCGCGGCCGGCGGCAGCAGCGTGGGCGTGCCGCCGCCGACGAAGACCGTGGCGGCCTGGCGCGGGTCGTCGCCGAGCACCTTGCGGGCGAGCCTGATCTCCTCGCTCAGCACCTCCGCGTAGTTGTCACGGGAGGCCAGTGCCCCGCCCGAGCCGCGCAGCTCGGCCGCGGTGTAGGTGTTGAAGTCGCAGTAGCCGCAGCGCGTGGCGCAGTACGGCACGTGCAGGTAGAAGGCGAGGGGGCGCTCGGCGGCCCCGGCCAGCGCGGACGCGGGGAGCGCGCCGTCCGCTGGCACCGGCTCGCCGTCGGGGAGTGCGGAGGGCATGCGTCCATTGTCCGGCACCGGGCTGACTAGCTGGGGCCGCCCACCGTGACGTGGTCGATCAGGTGCTCGACGGGGCCGAGCAGGCCGGGTTCGAGGTCGCGGTAGTCCCGTACCCGGCCGAGGATGGACCGCCAGGCGGCGCCCGTGTTCTCGGGCCAGCCGAGGGCCCGGCAGACGCCCGTCTTCCAGTCCTGCCCGCGCGGCACCCGGGGCCACTCGGGGATGCCGAGCGCCGACGGCTTCACCGCCTGCCAGACGTCGACGAAGGGGTGGCCGACGATCAGCACGTGCGGGTCGGTGATCTCGGCGGCGATCCTCGACTCCTTGGAGCCCGGCACCAGGTGGTCGACGAGCACGCCGAGCCTGGCCTCGGCCGAGGGCGCGAACTCCCGCACGATCGCCGGCAGGTCGTCGACGCCGGCCAGGTACTCGACGACGACGCCCTCGATCCGCAGGTCGTCGCCCCAGACCTTCTCGACCAGCTCCGCGTCCTGCCGTCCCTCGACGTAGATGCGCCCGGCGCGCGCGACCCGGGCCCGCGCCCCCGGCACCGCGATCGAGCCGGAGGCCGTCCTGGCCGGACGCGCCGGCGCCGCCGGCGTGCGCGCCGGGCGCACCAGCGTCACGACGCGCCCCTCCAGCAGGAAGCCACGCGGTTCGAGCGGGAACACCCGGTGCGCGCCGAACCGGTCCTCGAGGGTGACGGTCGGCCCCTGCGCCGTCTTCTCGCAGCGGATCACCGCCCCGCAGAAGCCCGTGCCCACCTCCTCGACCACCAGGCCGGGCTCCGCCGGCACCTCGGGCACCTGGGCGCGCCGCTTCCACGGCGGCGTCAGGTCGGGGTCGTACCGCCTGCCGTACTGCCTACCTGGCTGTCCTCCGCGCATACGCCCATTCGATCACGGGGCGCCCGGCGCCACGCCGAACCGGCCGGCGAGCGCCGCCCGTTGGGCCTGGACGAACGCCGCGTCCACCACCGCGCCGTGCCCGGGCACGTACCGCGCGTCCTGGCCGCCGAGCGCCAGCAGCTGATCGAGGGCGGCCGGCCAGCGCGCCGGCTCCGCGTCGGGCCCGGCCTGCGGCTCGCCCGACTCCTCGACCAGGTCGCCGCAGAACACCACGGGGACGGCGCCCGGCACCCGCACCACGACCGCCAGGTCGTACGGCGAGTGCGCGGGCCCGAGCACCGCGAGCACCGCCGTCCGGCCGCCGCCCAGGTCGAGCGTCAGCCGCCCCCGCACCTCACGCGGCGGCGCCAGCCCCGCGAGCGCGTCGGCCGCGGCCCCGGCGAGCCCCGCGTCGAGCCCCTGCCGCACCCCGTCCGCCGCCGCCTCGGCCGGGCCGCCGGCCGGCAGCCGCCCGAAGTGCTCGGCCGCCGGGAAGGCGCCGGCGCCCAGCACGTGGTCGAAGTGCGGGTGGGTCAGGACCAGACGCGTCACCGGCAGACCGAAGCGCTCCCGCAGCTCGGCGGCGATCTCCGCGCCCGCCGGCAGCGAGGGCCCGGCGTCCACCAGCAGCAGCCCGCCGGCGCCGGCCACCGCGCCCACCGTCTCGTCCCAGCCCGGAAGGCGCCGGCGCACCACTCCGGGCGCCAGGTCTTCCCATCGCGTCGTCATGCTGCGACGTTAGCGTCACGACAGGAACCCGCCAGCCCGGGGCGGTCGGATCTGCGCGATACCGTCTCCCCGTTCACGATTCCCTGGCCGTGCTACCCGGCCGTACACTGGACAGGGTTTGGCACTCCACACGGCTGAGTGCCAGGGCGGGCAGCAGGAACGACGGCCGGGCGGGAGGTGTGCGGCATGCTCAGTGAACGCAGACTCGAGGTGTTGCGAGCCATCGTCCAGGACTACGTGGGCACGGAGGAGCCGGTGGGCTCCAAGGCCCTCACGGAGCGGCACAACCTGCAGGTCTCCCCGGCCACCGTGCGCAACGACATGGCGGTGCTGGAGGAGGAGGGCTACATCGCCCAGCCCCACACCAGCGCCGGCCGGGTGCCGACCGACAAGGGATACCGGCTCTTCGTCGACAAGCTCGCCGACGTCAAGCCGCTCTCGACCGCCGAGCGCCGGGCGATCCAGAGCTTCCTCGACTCCGCGCTCGACCTCGACGACGTCGTGGCCCGCACGGTGCGGCTGCTGGCGCAGCTGACCAGGCAGGTGGCCGTCGTGCAGTACCCGTCGTTGAGCCGGTCAACCGTGCGCCACGTGGAGCTGCTCTCGCTCGCCCCGGCCCGGCTGATGCTGGTGCTCATCACCGACACCGGCCGCGTCGAGCAGCGGATGGTGGACTGCCCGGCGCCGTTCGGCGAGACGTCGATCGCCGACCTGCGCGCCCGGCTCAACAGCCGGATCGTCGGGGAGCGCTTCGCCGAGGTGCCGCGCCTGGTGGCCGACCTGGCGGACTCCTTCGAGCCCGAGGAGCGGGGCACGGTCTCCGTGGTCCTCTCCACCCTGCTCGAGACGCTGGTGGAGGAGAAAGAGGAGCGCCTGATGATCGGCGGCACCGCCAATCTCACTCGCTTCGCGCAGGACTTCCCGCTGACGATCAGGCCCGTCCTCGAGGCGCTCGAGGAGCACGTCGTGCTGCTGAAGTTGCTCGGCGAGGCCAAGGATCCGGGTATGACGGTCCGGATTGGGCATGAAAACGCTCACGAGGGCCTGACGTCCACGTCGGTTGTCTCCGTCGGCTACGGTTCTGGAGGCGAGGCGGTGGCGAAGCTGGGCGTGGTCGGACCGACCCGCATGGACTATCCGGGAACGATGGGAGCGGTGCGCGCAGTGGCACGGTACGTCGGACAGATTCTCGCGGAGAACTAAGGTGGCGGCTGACTACTACGCGATCCTCGGTGTGCAGCGTGACGCTTCGCAGGAGGAGATCAAGAAGGCCTTCCGCCGGCTGGCGCGGGAGCTCCATCCGGACGTGAACCCGGACCCCAAGACCCAGGAGCGGTTCAAGGAGATCAACACCGCCTACGAGGTGCTCTCCGACCCGCAGAAGAAGCAGATGTACGACCTGGGCGGGGACCCGATGGGCCCCGGCGGCGGCGCCGGCCCGGGGGCCGGCTTCGGCGCCGGCTTCGGGAACTTCTCGGACATCATGGACGCGTTCTTCGGCACCGCCTCGCAGCGCGGCCCGAAGTCCCGCACCCGGCGCGGCCAGGACGCCATGATCAGGCTCGAGATCGACCTGAACGAGGCGGCGTTCGGCACCACCAAGGAGATCCAGGTGGACACGGCCACGGTCTGTGGCACGTGCAACGGCGAGGGAGCCGCGCCCGGCACCTCGGCGCAGACCTGCGACATGTGCCGCGGGCGCGGCGAGGTCTCGCAGGTCACCCGCTCCTTCCTCGGCCAGGTCATGACCTCGCGGCCCTGCCCGCAGTGCCAGGGCTTCGGCACCGTGGTGCCCACGCCCTGCCCCGAGTGCGCGGGCGACGGCCGGGTGCGTACCCGGCGTTCGCTGACGGTCAAGATCCCGGCCGGCGTGGACAACGGCACCCGGATCCAGCTCGCCGGCGAGGGCGAGGTCGGCCCCGGCGGCGGCCCGGCCGGCGACCTGTACGTGGAGATCAGGGAGAAGCCGCACCCGGTGTTCCAGCGGCGCGGGGACGACCTGCACTGCACGGTCACCATCCCGATGACGGCGGCCGCCCTCGGCACCAAGGTGCCGCTCGAGACGCTGGACGGCATGGAGGAGGTCGACATCAGGCCGGGCACCCAGTCCGGCCAGTCGATCCCGCTGCACAACCGGGGCGTCACCCACCTCAGGAGCAACGGGAGGGGTGACCTCGTGGTGCACGTCGAGGTGCAGACACCGCAGAAGCTGGACCCGGAGCAGGAGGAGCTGCTGCGGCGGCTAGCCAAGCTGCGGGGCGAGGAGCGGCCGATGGGGCAGTTCCAGCCGGGCCAGCAGGGCCTCTTCTCGCGCCTCAAGGACGCCTTCAACGGCCGGTGAGCGGACAGCTGTCGGGCGGCGGTCCGAGATGAGCACGGCCCCGGTCTTCGTGGTGGACTCGCTGTCGGCGGCCGGCGCCGGCGGCCTGGTCACGCTGGACGGCGCTGAGGGGCGGCACGCCGTCTCGGTGCGCCGGCTGCGGGTGGGCGAGCCGATCGTCCTCAGCGACGGCCGGGGCACCGGCGCCCTGGGCACGGTGGCCTCGGTCGACGGCCGGGACCGGCTCGAGGTCGCGGTGGCCGAGCTGCGGCACGAGCCGCCGCCGCTGCCGTCCATCACCGTCGTCCAGGCGCTGCCCAAGGGTGACCGCGGCGAGCTGGCCGTGGAGACCATGACCGAGACCGGTGTGGACCGGATCATCCCCTGGGCCGCGGCCCGCTGCGTCACCCAGTGGCGCGGCGAGCGCGGCGCCAGGGCGCTGGCGAAGTGGCGGGCCACCGCGCGGGAGGCCGCCAAGCAGTCGCGCCGGCTGCGGATCCCCGAGGTGACCGAGCCGGTGACCACCCGGCAGGTGGCCGCCGCGCTGGGCGGCGCCGCGTTCGCCGGGGTGCTGCACGAGGCGGGCGCCGCGCCGCTCGCCGCGGCCGAGCTGCCGGCCGGCGGCGAGATCGCGCTCGTGGTGGGTCCCGAGGGCGGCGTCACGCCCGAGGAGCTGGCCGCCTTCGAGGCCGCCGGCGTGCGCTCCTTCCGGCTCGGCCGCACCATCCTCCGCACCTCCACGGCCGGCACCGCGGCGGCGGCCCTGCTGCTCACCAGGACCGGCCGCTGGGCGTAGCGAAGTCTGGCACCGGCCTCTAGTGGACGTGAGCGGTCGCGGCCCCGGCTGGCGGACGGCCCGCCGGGACCAGGACCAGCGCGGCCACGGCGGCGACCGCCGCGCTGGCGGCGGTGAAGGTCAGCGCGTCGGGAGGACGTCGGGGGCGGCGAGGTGGCCTGCGGCGATGCTCGATCCCGCGATGCCGGAGACCACCGGGACGCCGATCGCGCCGCCGAACTCATGGCAGGTGTTGACGATGCCCGAGGTCAACCCGGCCTCGCCAGGCGACGCGTGGGCGAGCGCGGTGGTGGTCGCGGCGACGAAGCCCGTGCCCAGGCCGGCCGAGGCCACGCTGAGCCCCACCGACAGCGCGACCGTGCCGGTGTCCGCCGCCGGTATGGCGAGGCCGACGGCAGCCGTCAGCAGCGCGGGGACGGCGACCAGCCGGGGCCCCAGTGCGCCGATCGCGCGGCCGGCCAGGTGCGCGCCCAGTACCGTGCCGACGGCCACCGGCAGGAACAGCAGCCTGGTCGCCAGCGGACCGTGCCCTCCCGGGCCCTGAAGGCAGAACGAGCCGAGGAAGAAGGACGAGATCAGCAGGGCGGTGGCCACCAGCATCAGGAACGCGCCGGTCAGCACGGGGCGGCGGGTCAGCAGCGCCAGGTCCATCAGCGGCGCCGCCGACCGGCGCTGGAGCACGGCGAACGCGGCGTAGAGCAGAGGCCGGCGGCGCACGGCAGGAGCGTGGCGGGCGCGCCCCAGCCGTCGTCGCCGGCGTTGGTGAGCCCGTAGATCGCGGTCGCGGTGGCCGAGGTGACCAGCAGGGCGCCGGGCACGTCCAGGACACCGCGGTGGCCGGTCCTGGCGGCGTCCGGCAGCGCGCCGGGCAGCAGGGCGAGCAGCGTGAGGCCGACGGGCACGTTGACGTAGAAGATCCACTCCCAGCCCGGGCCCGCCGTGAGCACTCCGCCGACCAGCACCCCGACGGCCGAGCCGGTGCCGCCGAAAGCCGCCCACACGCCGAGCGCCCGGTTCCGCTCCGGACCGTGGAAGGTCGTGGCGACCACGGAGAGGGCCGCGGGGGAGAGCAGGGCGGCGCCGAGCCCCTGGATCATCCGCGCGCCGATGAGGACGGCGGCGCCGCCGGCGAGCCCGGCGGTGAGCGAGGCGGCGGTGAAGACCGCCAGCCCGACCAGCACCAGCCGCCGCGCGCTGACGAGGTCGGCCGCCGAGCGCGGACTGCCCCACGGCAGGATCAGGGAGCCGCACCAACGGCCGTTGCGGCGCATCGAGCGGCTGATCGAACGCGGCCGTGAGCACGGGAGTTCCGGACCGACCTGCCTACGGCGTGGCTGGCCGCCACCTTCTACGGCGTGCTCCACACCACGGCCGACGAGATCACCGCGGGCCGGCTCGACGAGGCCGACGCGCCGCAGGCCATCAGGGGCAGCCTGCTCGCCGCCTTCACACCGCCGGGACGCCCGGTGCCGACGGCGGACTGAGCGAACGAGGTCAGCCCGCTTCGCCGTCCGCCGGCCCGGGCTCGTCCGGGTGGCTGCGCAGCTTGACGATGGCAGCCACCAGGCCGCCCCACACGATCGCCATGGCCACGATCATCATCACGACGGCTGACGTCGACATCAGCGGCTCCCCTCGTTCGCCTCGTCCGCGGCCGGTCGCTCGCGGTTGGCCCGCCACGGCAGCAGCGACAGCACCACACTGAGCAGCAGCGCCGCGGCCGCCACGCCCCAGCCCGACCAGAGCAGGAAGGAGGTCGAGTAGCCGCCGTAGTTCTCGTCGAACTCGCTGTTCAGGCTGTCCACCATCATCCAGGTCAGCACCAGCGGCGTGATCACGCCCAGGCACAGCCGCCACCACACGCCGAGTCCGAACGCCGAGGTGGCGTCCGCGTTGGCCTGGAGCTCCGGCAGCCGGCGCAGCACCCAGCTCACCGTGACCACCAGCGCGAGGCCGGCCAGCACGATGCCGTACTGGTTGATGAAGTGGTCGGCCACGTCAAGGAAGTGCAGTCCGCTGTCGTTGGCGAACAGCGCGACGGAGATCACCGCGATGCCGCCGCCGACCAGCAGCACGGCCGGCGTGCGGCGCAGCCCGGCGCGGTCCTCCACGGCCGCCACGATCACCTGCACGATGCTGATGAGTGAGGTGAGGCCGGCGATCACCAGGGAGACGAAGAACAGCACGCCGAAGAAGGCGCCCATCGGCATCTCGGAGATGATCTGCGGGAAGGCGACGAAGGCCAGGCCCACGCCGCTGCTCGTGACCTCGTCTACGCCGACACCGGCCTGGCCCGCCATGAAACCGAGGGTCGCGAAGACGGCGACGCCGGCCAGGATCTCGAAGGAGCTGTTGGCGAACCCGGCGACCAGCGCCGATCCGGTCAGGTCGGAGCGGCGGTGCAGGTAGGAGGCGTAGGTGATCATGATGCCGAAGCCCACCGACAGCGAGAAGAAGATCTGCCCGTAGGCCGCGACCCAGACGCTGCCGTGGCCGAGCGCGCCCCAGTCGGGGGTGAAGAGCGCGTTCAGGCCCTCGGCGGCCCCGTCGAGGGTGAGCGCCCGCACCACGAGGACCAGGAAGAACGCCACCAGCATCGGGATGAAGACCATGTTGGCCTTCTCGATGCCCCGCTTGACGCCGAGCACCAGGATGGCGAGGACGACCACCCACACCGCGACCAGCGGCCAGGCCACGCCGGGCACGAAAGTCGAGATGGTGCCCGGTTCCTCGCTGACCTTGAGGAAGCCGCCGAAGAGGAAGCCCTCGGGGTCGTCGCCCCATGCCTGGTTCACCGAGAAGCCGGTGTAGCGCACGGCCCAGGCCAAAATCGCGGCGTAGTAGGCGGCGATCACGACGCAGATCGCCACCTGCCACCAGCCGATGACCTCGGCGGGCCTGGCCAGCAGCCGGGTCGCGCCGGGCGGCGATGAGCGGTACTTGCGGCCGATGGTGTACTCGAGGATCAGCAGCGGGATACCGGCGGTGAGCAACGCGCACAGATAGGGCACGATGAACGCGCCGCCGCCGTTCTCGTACGTGACGGCCGGGAAGCGCCAGATGTTGCCGAGTCCGATTGCCGAGCCGATCGCGGCCATCAGGAAGCCGGCCCGTGAGCTCCAGCTCTCTCGTCGATCCTGGGGAGCGGGCGTGGACATGCGGGTGGTCCTCGTTCGGTCGCCGATATGTTCGCTGATCTTCCGGTATGCAATGCATATGGAATCCGGGGAAGGCTACCAGCCGGTTCGGCCTGAGGACAGTCCGTGGGGCGGGGCGCGGTAGCATCCCGTGCGTAGCGCTTCGACGAGTCGCACCACGCACCTGGGAGGCACCGCGCGATGGCGGGAGAACCGCGGACTGACTGCCTGTTCTGCAAGATCGTGGCGGGCGAGGTGCCGGCCACGATCGTCAGGGAGACGGAGGCCGCGCTGGCCTTCCGCGACATCAACCCGCAGGCCCCCACCCACGTGC
>NZ_SMKC01000291.1 GCF_004348315.1 Streptomyces sp. 8K308
CCCCTGCCCCGCCCCACCATTACGCGAAGGGCGAACGCCAGCCCTGACGACGGCGCGGAGCCGCGGAGCCGCGGCGGCGGCGGCGCGCCAGGCGGCTGCGCCGGCGGCCGGCGGCGCGGCCCTTTAACGACCTGCCGCCGGCAACAGTGGGCACACCCGCCGCACCAGCCGATCACCGGGGCCGCGAAGCGCGGCCGCTCGACTGCCTGCTGCCGGCCGCCGGCAACGCGCTGCCCGACACCAGCCGGCACACGCCCGCCGCACGACGCACCCGGGCACCACCCGAACCACAAACGCGAAGTGCGCCCTCCTGACGGCCCGCTGCCGGACACCGGCGACGCGGCTCAGTCACTCAACAACCCGCTATCGGACGCCGAGCACAGCCACCCGCGCCCGACGCGCGACGGAGGCGGCGCCAGCCGACCCCCGGCCGCGAAGCGCGCCCCTCAACAACCCACTGCCGGACGCCGAGCACGGCGACACGCAGCTACTGCCTGCGACAAACGCCGCAACGTGCGGCCCCTCAACAGCCCACTGCCCGACGCCGGCGGCGCGACGGCCAGGCCGGCTGCGAAGCTCGATCCCCAACGACCCGCTACCGGACGCCGGTCAAGGCGGCACACCCGAAGAACGCCGCGCCAGCCGCGACGGCCGATCGCCGGTGGGGCGTGCGGCGGTTTCTTGACGGCCGAAGGCCGTCGAGGCGGTGGACTGCGCACCGCGTCCGGCACGCGTCGCCGCGAAGTGCGGCTGCGGCGTCCTCGCCCGCCCCAGGCGCGACGGCACACCGTAACGGCCGCCCGCCAAGGGCGGCGCGGCGGGACGCCACCCCAGCGCTCAGGCCCGTCCGGCCCGAGGACGACCCGAGGACGACGTATTGACATGCGCACCACGTGCCCCTAGTTTCGACGCGCGAGGTTGAATCGTTTCACCGCGAGAAGGAGTATCGTGCTCCAGCTACGCGAGGTAACCAAGTCCTTCGGATCCGTCGCCGCCGTGCGGGACGTGTCCTTATTACTCGAGGCCGGCCGGGTGCACGCCCTCGTCGGGGAGAACGGCGCCGGCAAGTCGACGATCGTCAAGATGCTGGCCGGCGTCCACCAACCCGACACCGGCGCCGTCCTGCTCGACGGGCGGCCGACCCGGCTCGGTGAGCCGGCCGCGGCGTTGGCCGCCGGGATCGCCGTCATCTACCAGGAGCCCACCCTATTCCCCGACCTGTCCGTCGCCGAGAACATCTTCATGGGCCGCCAGCCCACCACCCGCCTCGGCCGCATCGACCGGGCCGCGCTACGCGCCGCCACCGTCCGGCTCTTCGAGCGGCTCGGCGTCACCGTCGATCCCGACCGGCCGGCCCGCGGCCTTTCCATCGCGGACCAGCAACTCGTCGAGATCGCCAAGGCGTTGTCCGTCGACGCGCGGGTCTTCGTGATGGACGAGCCCACCGCCGCGCTCTCCGGCGTCGAGGTGGAGCGGCTGTTCGCGGTCGTCCGCGGCCTGTGCCGGCGCGGCGCCGCGGTGCTGTTCATCTCGCACCGCTTCGACGAGGTCTTCTCGCTCTCCGACGACATCACCGTGCTGCGCGACGGCGGTTGGGTATCCACCGATCCCGTCACCGACGTGACGCCCGAGACCGTCGTGCGCCGGATGGTCGGCCGGGACATCGCCGCGCTGTTCCCGAAGGAGGAGACCGAGCCGGGCGAGACCGTGCTCGAGGTGCGCGGCCTTGGCCGGGCGGGCGTCTTCCACGATGTCGGCTTCTCGGTGCGCGCCGGCGAGATCGTGGCGCTCGCCGGCCTCGTGGGCGCCGGCCGCAGCGAGGTGGTGCGGGCCGTCTTCGGCGTGGACCGCTACGACACCGGCGAGGTCCACGTCGCCGGCCGCCGGCTGGCCCCGGGCTCACCCGCCCGGGCGATGGCCGCTGGGCTCGCGCTGGTGCCCGAGGACCGCCGTCAGCAGGGGCTGGTGATGGAGCTTTCCATCGAGCGCAACGCCACCCTCACCCGGCTGCGTCACCTGACCCGGCTCGGCCTGCTGACCGGCGGCGGCGAGCGGCGGGCCGCGGCCGAGTGGGCCGAGCGGCTGCGGGTGCGGTTCGGTCGGCTCGCCGATCCGGTGGCCACGCTCTCCGGCGGCAACCAGCAGAAGGTGGTGCTCGCCAAGTGGCTGGCGACCGGCCCGCGGGTGCTGATCGTGGACGAGCCGACCCGCGGCATCGACGTCGGCACCAAGGCGGAGGTGCACCGGACCATGTCCCAACTCGCCGGCGAGGGCCTGGCGGTGCTGATGGTCTCCTCTGAACTGCCGGAGGTGCTCGGCATGGCGGACCGGGTGCTGGTGATGCGCGAGGGCCGGATCACCGCCGAGCTGTCGCGGGACGAGGCGTCCGAGGAGTCGGTGATGTTCGCGGCCACCGGGCAGCGGGGGGTGGCGGCATGAGCGCGACCGGTACGGACGCGTCGGTGGCCCCGCCCAGCCAGCGGTCCGCGCGCCCGCGCCGCGGCGGCGGCCTGCGTCGGCTCGGCGCGGCCAGGGAGTTGGGGGTGCTGCTGGCGCTCGTCGTGCTGGTGGCGGTGACGGCGGCGTCCAACTCCCGTTTCCTGTCGTCCCAGTCGATCCAGGACGTGCTGCTGAGCGCCGCGATCCTGGTGGTGCTCGCGGTCGGCCAGACGCTGGTCGTCGTGACCCGCAACATCGACCTGTCGGTCGGTTCGGTCCTCGGCCTCGCGGCCTTCGGCACCGGCCAGTTGATGTCCTCGGCGCCCGGCACGCCGATCCCGCTTGCGCTGCTCGCGGGGCTGGCGCTCGGCGCGGTGTGCGGGGTGGTCAACGGCGCGCTGATCGCCGCCGCCCGGGTGCCGGCGTTGGTGATCACGCTGGGCACGCTGTACGTCTTCCGCGGCGTCGACCACAGTTGGGCGGCGGGAGAGCAGATCAACGCCGCTGACATGCCGCGTGGCTTCCTGGACTTCGGCACCGCCACGCTGCTCGGCGTGCCGGTGCTCGCGTTGATCGCGGTCGCGGTGCTCGCGGTGGTGGGGAGCTACCTGGGCTCGTACCGGGGCGGTCGGGAGCTGTACGCGATCGGTTCGGAGCCGACGGCGGCCCGGCTCTCCGGGATACCCGTCGGACGGCGGGTGTTCGGCGCCTTCGTGGTGAGCGGCACCCTCGCCGGGCTCGCCGGGGTGCTGCACGCGGCCAGGTTCGGCACGGTGGACGCCACGGTGGGCACCGGGCTCGAACTCCAGGTGGTGGCCGCGGCCGTGGTCGGCGGGGTTGCGATCTTCGGTGGCAGCGGGACGGTGTACGGCGCGGCGCTCGGCGCGCTGTTGCTGACCACCATCGGCAGTTCGCTCGCGGTGTTGCGGGTGGATCCGTTCTGGCAGCAGGCCGTGGTGGGCGGGTTGATCCTCGCGGCGATCGGACTCGATCGGCTGCTGGCGGCCCGCGTGGCCGGCCGGCGGGGCAGGAGGGTTTTCGATGGTGCGTGACACGCTCTACGCGAGTTCCCAGGAGGCGCGGGACCGCCGGGCTCGGCGGGGCGGCCTGCCGTCGCTCGTGCGGTGGGAGAGCGCGGTCGTCCTGGCGCTGCTGCTCGTGGTGGTGGGCGCGGGCCTCGGCGTGGACGGCTTCGCCGAGGCCCGCAACGCCAGGTTCCTGCTGCTTGACGCGGTGGCGGTGCTGCTGATCGCGCTGCCGGTGACGCTCGTGGTGATCACGGGTGAGATCGATCTGTCAGTGGCGAGCACGCTCGGCCTGTGCAGCGCGGTGATGGGCCAGTTGTGGCTCTCGGGCTGGCCGCTCGAGCTGATCGTGGTGGCGGTGGTGGCGCTCGGGGCGCTGCTCGGCGCGGTCAACGGGCTCTTCGTCACCGGCTTCGGACTGCCGTCGCTCGCCGTGACCATCGGCACGCTGGCGGCGTACCGAGGTCTCGCGTTCGTGGTGCTCGGCGACCAGGCGGTGGCCGACTTCCCGACCGACTGGACGAGCGCGGCCTCCGAGACGGTGGCCGGCGGGGCGCTGCCCTGGGCGATGGTGATCACGCTCGTGCTCGCCGTCGGCTTCGGCGTGACGCTGCACCTGACGCCGTTCGGGCGGCAGTTGTACGCCATCGGCAACAACGCCGAGGCCGCCGCGTTCGCCGGTGTCCCGGTGGCCAGGGCCAGGTTCTGGCTGTTCGTGGCCAGCGGCGCGGTCTCGGGTCTGGCCGGTGTCTACTGGACGCTGCGCTACGCGAGCGCCCGGGCCGACAACGGTGAGGGGCTCGAACTGGCCGTGGTGGCTGCGGTGTTGCTGGGCGGGGTGTCCATCTTCGGCGGTCGGGGCACGCTGCTCGGCGTGCTCGCCGGGGTGCTGCTGCTCGCGACGCTGCGCAACGCGCTGCAACTCGCCGACGTGCGGGCCGACACGCTCGACATCGTCACCGGTTCGCTGTTGATCGCCTCGGTCGTGGTGCCGAACGCCGTGGCGCTTGGCCGGGCCAGATGGCGCCGGCGCGCCACGTGACGGTGAGCCGGCCCGCCCGCCACGTGACGGGAGCCGGCCCGCCCGCCGGGCGGACGGCCGGCCCGCGCGGCGGAGCCGCCGCGGGGCACGGCCCCGCCCTGCGAAGGGCCGGAGAACCGCCCGGCCCCTGACAGGGCGCCAAGCCCCCCACGCACCGGAATCGCTCTGCCCCGTACGGAAGGAAGTGGTCTGATGTACCCGCACACCCCATGGCACCGGCGTCTGCCGCGCAGCGGAGCGGTCGCGGCCGTCACGGCCGTCGCGTTGCTCGCCACGGCCGCCTGCTCGGGCACCACGCGCGGCGAGCAGGAGTCGGGCGGCGGGGACGCCCGCTCGACGGCCGAGGCCGACCCCGACGCGCCGCTCGTCGAGGGGCTGAGCGTCGCCTTCCTGCCCAAACAGGTCAACAACCCCTACTTCACGGTCGCCAACCAGGGCGGTCGCGCAGCGGTCGAGGAGTTCGCCGGCGAGTACAAGGAGGTGGGCCCCTCGGAGGCCAGCGCCTCCTCGCAGGTGAGCTACGTCAACACCCTCTCGCAGCAGGGCACCGACGTGATCGTGACGGCGGCCAACGACCCCAACGCCGTGTGCGGGGCGCTCAACGCGGCCCGCGACGCCGGCGCGCGGGTGGTGACGTTCGACTCCGACGCGAGCCCGGAGTGCCGCGACCTGTTCGTGAACCAAGCGACGGCCGAGGGGATCGCCCAGATCCAGGTCGAGCTGATCGCGGAGCAGATCGGCGGCTCAGGGCAGATCGCCATCCTGTCCGCGACCCCCAACGCCACCAACCAGAACACCTGGATCGAGCTGATGGAGGAGGAACTGGCGAGGCCCGAGTACGCGGACATCGAGCTGGTGACCGTGGCCTACGGCAACGACGAGGACGAGAAGTCGTTCCAGGAGACCCAGGGCCTGCTGCGCTCCTACCCCGACCTGGCCGGCATCGTGTCGCCGACCACGGTGGGGCTCGCGGCGGCGGCCCGCTACCTGTCGGGCTCCGAGTACCGCGGCGAGGTGGCGCTGACCGGGCTCGGCACACCCAACCAGATGCGGGAGTTCGTGGCCGACGGCACGGTGGAGTCGTTCGCCCTGTGGGACCCGGCCGACCTGGGCTACCTGGCGGCCTACGCGGGAGCCGCGCTGGCCTCCGGGCAGATCACGGGGGCCGAGGGCGAGACGTTCACTGCCGGCGAGCTCGGCGAGTACGAGGTGGGCGCTGACGGGGTCGTGGTGCTCGGCCCGCCCACGGTCTTCGACGCGGAGAACATCGACGAGTTCGACTTCTGAACCGCGGCCGGGCGCCGTCGAGCCTCCGACTCGGGGGCGCGACGGCGCCGCGGCGGCCGCCGGCGAGCCCGCCGGCACGGGGTTCCTTAATCGGTGGCGCCATCCGGCGTGCTGTGGGGGAATGCGTGCATGCGTATCCGAGCCGTGCGTCCGGACGAACTGCCCGTACTTCAGGACATCGAGAGGGCCGCCGGGCGGCTCTTCGCCGACATCGGCATGCCGGAGATCGCCGAGGACGAGCCGCTGCCGCTCGACGAGCTGGCCCGCTACCACCACGCCGGGCTGGCCTGGGTCCTGGTCGACGACGCCGACGCACCGATCGCCTACCTGATCGCCGACCGCGTCGACGGCAACCTCCACGTGGAGCAGGTCTCGGTGCACCCGGACAGCGCGCGGCGCGGGATCGGCCGGTCGCTGCTCGACCATCTGGCGGCCCATGCCACGCGCGAGGGTGTCCCGGCCCTGACCCTCACCACGTTCGGCGAGGTCCCGTGGAACGCCCCCTACTACGCGCGCTGTGGCTTCGCGCTCCTGGACGGCGGCGGGCTGACTCCTGGCCTGCGGAAGATCCGCGAGCGCGAAGCGGCGCACGGCCTGGACCGGTGGCCCCGGGTGTGCATGCGCCGGGCTCTGTGACACCGCGATGCCGGCCGCGACGCCTCTCGTCAGTCCGTGAGGTCGTGGTAGAGCCGCGCGGCGATCAGGAAGAAGACCAGGAAGATCCCGGCGGCCCAGACCAGCGAGAGCCACACGTGGTGGAAGGCGGGGCCGCCGCCGAACAGCGCGCGCAGCGCGTCGATGGTGACGCTGACCGGCTGGTTGCGGGCGAAGGGCTGCAACCAGCTGGGCATGGTGGCCACCGGCACGAACGCGGAGCTGGCGAACACCAGGATGAAGAACGGCAGGATGCCCGCCACCTGGGCGGTCTCCGGGTCCTTGGTGAGCAGCCCGATGGTGGCGTAGATCCAGGAGAACGCGTAGCCGAAGACGAGCGCGAGCAGCAGCCCGAGCACGATCGACGGGAAGGCGGCGTGGAACCGGAAGCCGACGGCCGTGCCGAGGCCCACCATCAGCCCGAGGGCGAACACGCTGCGGGCGAGGTCGGCCAGGGT
Source organism: Streptomyces sp. 8K308 (assembly GCF_004348315.1). Taxonomy (GTDB): domain Bacteria; phylum Actinomycetota; class Actinomycetes; order Streptomycetales; family Streptomycetaceae; genus Streptomyces. The sequence goes on from NZ_SMKC01000291.1 coordinate 6,906, forward strand.
ACGGCCGGCGAGGACGGCGGAGCGCGCCATGGGCAGGCTGCGGAACCGGTCCACAATGCCGCTCTGCAGGTCCTGGGCGAGGCCGATGGAGGTGGCCATCGCGCCGATCATCACGGCCTCAAGGAAGACGGCGGGCACCACGTAGTCGACGTAGGAGGCGCCGGGGATGGCGATGGCGCCGCCGATGGCGTAGCGGAACAGCAGGAGCAGCATGGCCGGCTGGATGGCGGTGAAGACCAGCAGCTGGGGGGTGCGGACCAGGCGCCGCAGGTTGCGTCCCGCGATGCCGGCGATGTCGCGGGCCGCGACGGCCGGGTTGGTGGCGGCCATCAGCCCCCGCCTTCGGGGGAGCGGCTGGCGCTCAGGTCGGGCGGTTCGTCGGGCGGCTCGTCGCCTGAGGCGCCGGTGAAGGTCAGGAAGACGTCGTCGAGCGAGGGGTGGCGCAGCGCCAGGTCGCGGAGCGGGACGCCGACCCTGCCGAGCTCCTGGCCGGCGGCGATCAGCGCGTCGGTGCCGCCGGTGGTGGGTGCGGTGACCCGCAGGGACTCGGGCTCGGTCTGGGCGTCGGCGCCCGCCACCCGTGACATGACCTCGGCGGCCCGGGACAGGTCCTCGCGGCGGGTGACCCGGACGTCCAGGACGTCGCCGCCCACCTGGGACTTGAGCTCGTCCGCGGTGCCCTGGGCGATGACCCGGCCGTCGTCGAGCACGGCGATGTGATGCGCGAGGAACTCGGCCTCCTCCATGTACTGGGTGGTCAGCAGCACGGTGGTCTCGCCGGCGACCAGTTCCCTGATGAACCGCCACAGCTGGTTGCGGGTGCGCAGGTCGAGACCGGTGGTGGGCTCGTCGAGGAAGAGCACGGGCGGCCGGCCGACCAGGCAGGCGCCGAGGTCCAGGCGGCGGCGCATGCCCCCCGAGTAGGTGCGCACCGGGCGGTCGGCGGCGTCCTGGAGGGCGAACGCCTCCAGCACCTCGCGGGCCCGCCGGCGGCGCTCGGCCCGGCCGATGTGGTAGAGCAGCCCGACGAGTTCCAGGTTCTCGCGGCCGGTGAGCAGTTCGTCGACGGCGGCGTACTGGCCGGCCAGGCCGATCCTGGAGCGCAGCGTGGCGGCGTCCTTGACGACGTCGCAGTCGGCGACCCTGGCCCGTCCCGAGTCCGGCCGCAGCAGGGTGGTCAGGACGCGCACCAGGGTGGTCTTGCCGGCGCCGTTGGGACCGAGGAGCCCGAGCACCCGACCGCGCTCCACGGAGATGTCGATGCCGTCGAGCGCCTTGGTGGCGCCGAAGCTCTTGGTCACCCCACGGGTCTCGATCACCGGCATGGGCGGCGCCTTTCCGGTCTCGCTGGCCAGCGGTCACCATTCTGCGGGCGGGCCGGGCGCGGCGCATCCGGAGTTCCGTAGGGTGCCGGCCATGGATCTCGACGCACTGGTGGGCAGGGCCAGGTCACTGGCGGGCGGCGGCGCGGCGCGGACGGTGCTCGGTCTGGCCGGGCCGCCGGGGGCCGGCAAGTCGACGCTGGCCCAGACGCTGACGGCCGCGCTCGGCGACGCGGCCTCCTACGTTCCGCTCGACGGCTTCCACCTGTCCAACGCGCAGCTCGACCGCCTCGGGCTGCGCTCCAGGAAGGGCTCTGAGCCGAGCTTCGACGTCTGGGGGTACGAGGCGCTGCTGCGCCGGCTGGTCGGCGAGCCGTCAAGGGAGGCGTACGTGCCGGACTTCGACCGGTCGCTCGACGAGCCGGTCGCGGCCCGCCACCTGGTGCCGGCCGGGGCGGCACTGCTGGTGACCGAGGGGAACTACCTGGCCTGTGACCTGCCGGGCTGGCGGGAGGCGCGGTCACTGATGGCCGAGGTCTGGTACGTGGACGCGGCGGCGGACCTGCGCGACGCGCGCCTGATGCGCCGGCACACGGGATTCGGCCGGGACGAGGCGGCGGCCAGGGCGTGGATCGACGGCAACGACCGGCCCAACGCCGATCTCGTGGAGCGGTCGCGGGACCGCTGCCACCTGGTGGTGACGTCGCTGACCGCCTGACCGCCTCGGGCGCCGGGCAACGCGCCGGCGTGCGCCCTGGTGTGACGGTTTCGCAGCCAACCACGGGGCCGGCGGGGACATTTCCGCGAGTAGCGTGAACAGCGGGTGGCCGATACGCGGCGGGGAGG
>NZ_SMKC01000292.1 GCF_004348315.1 Streptomyces sp. 8K308
CCCACATCCGCCGGCTCTCCGCGACCACCCACAACACCCGCGGCTCCGGCGCGTCCCACTCCAACGCCTCTCGCTGCGCGCGCGCCGTCCGCCGCACCTCGACGCGCGTCCGCTCCAGATACCGCAGGTACTCGCGGCGGTCGTTGCGCGCGACGGTCCTGGTCTTGGCCCGCTGCCAGACGACGGAACCGACGACCATGGCCACGCACGACACGAGGAACATCGCCCCGACGACGTACCCGATGGGCCCCCGCCCCATCGTCAACATGTACATCACGGAACCGAGCCCGCTGAGCGCGGGCAACGCCATCATCCAGGCGTTGGCGTCCTCCGGCTGCGGCAGCTGCGGCGGCGCCTGGACGACGACCTGCTGGTCGGGAAGCACGGGCTGCGCGGCCCGCGGGGGGCGGCGAAAGACGGTGGTGGGGGTCGTTGTCATGGCTCAGCTTCCCGCCAGTTCGGTCAGGTAGGCGTCTCGCATGTCCTCGAGGAACGGGGTGTTTCCCACCACGTTGGTGGCCCACTCGGAGACAACGGTGTCTCTCTCGGGATCAAGGGGCGGAGGGCCCGCCGTCCTCGCTGCCGCGCCGTGATAGTCAGCCGCCCGCACCGCGTTGGCGAGGGCCACGCGGGTGTCGACGTCGCCGGTCGACAGGGCCTGCCAATGGGCCTCCTGCGCCGCCGCATCCCCATCGGGGAGGATGTGGCGCAGGCCCTCGCTGATGCCGAAGGCACCGAGAGAGGTGGCACCGCCGAATTTTCCGGCCTCCAGGACGGTGTTTCCCACCCCGGTGAGCGTCGTGATGGCTATCAGCGCCGTGGTCTTCGCGTCGGTGCCGTCTTGAGGGCCATTTCTGCCCTGTGCCTCCGCAATGGCGCCCGCGATGGTCCCGATGTTGCGGAATGTGGACGTCTCACCGGCTCCCGCGCGGGCGTACGCCTCCGAGGAGAGGCCGGCCGCCTCGGGTCCGTGCTCGGCGCGGATGAAGCCGTGGGTAGCCGTGCCCTGCTGCCACTGCGCGACCCCCGAGAAGAACTCGTCCCGCACCTGGCTCTCCGCCCCGTTCATGAAGGTGAACAGGCCGACACGGTCCTCGCGGGAGAGGTCGAAGCCGTGCCGGACCTCCTTGCCGTTGACGACATCCTCCTGACCCACCGGCTGCTCCCAGATGAGGGAGTCGGTCGCGGCGCCCCGGGATATCAGGTCCATGTAGGTCAGCGCGGTGTTGCCGATGGACTGTTGCAGTTCGGCCTGGTTGGGGCCGGTGATCACGGCGCCGTTCTGGCCGGCGTGCGTCAACACGCCGTGGGCCGCGTCGATGTACCGCTCCGCCTCGGGGCTGTTGGGGGCCACGTCCGACGGCACGATGGTGCCGCTGTGGACCAGCTCGGCCGCGCCCCGGCTTTCGTCCCACCGCTGGGACAGCAGGTCCTCGCGATACGCCGGGTCGTTCAACAGATCGGCGGAGGCCACGGTGTTGAGCGCGGCGGCCTCGAGCATGCCGCTGCTCGCCGTGTTGGGCGCGAGGCTGAGACCGCTGCCCATGTCCGTCGCCGTCGCCCGTGCCTCCAGGTCGCCACGGTCCGCCGCTGCCTGCTGGATCTGCACGGCGGCGTGCCCCAGGTCCTTGGAGAACTGGGTTCCGGAGGCCACGGTCGCCGTCTCCATGAGCGCGCCGAACCCGTTGAACCGGTTCATGGCCGTGTTGAACTGGTCCCCGGACTGGGAGAAGAGGGCGCTGTTCTCGTCGGCGTAGACGAACTCCCTGATGGACGCGGGCACCATCCCCCCGGCCGCCGGGTTGACGCCCCCGATCTCGGTGTTCATCAGCATGTTGACGCCATTGGCCACGCGGGTCTGGGGAACGAGGTGGTTGTCGCCCAGGTGCCCCAACTGCGAGAGCGCGTCGGGACTGAGGGTGTCGTAGAACGAGAGCAGATAGGCGCGTTCCCGCGACGACAGCTCTCTCGGGGCCCCCGGCATGATCAGATGTGCCAGGCTGTTCATGTCGTCGGTGTCACTCGTGATCCCCGCCAGGTTCCTGGTGTGGAGCTCGAGTATGTGAGGTTCTGGAACCCCAGCCGCCAGTTGCCCGTTGATCTGCTCGGCGGCGAACCGCGCCATCGGCGCGTTCGTCATCAGCGTGAACGGCCCCTCCGTCGGGTCGTACCCCAGCCGCCTGAGCTCTCCCGCGATCTCCGTCAGGTTCGTCCGGTACCTCGCGATCTCGGCGTCCATGTCCCCGTAGGTGCGGGTGGCGGAGTCCGCGGCCTCCCTGAGGTGGACGCCCCGGACCTCCTGGGCCAGCTCCTGCGGGAGGTCGAACACGAAGTGGTTCCGGCTGGGCTGCGAGTGGTCGACGTTCCGCTCGCGGCCGTCGTAGAAGACGGTCGGCCAGTACGTCGGCGGCCCGAGGTGGTCCTGGTGGTCGGCCGCCCACTGGTTGACCGCGAGTTCCAGCGCCCCCTCCAGGCCGATCCAGTCGGCGCGGGCCCTGGCGAGGTGGTCCTCGTACTGGACGTTGAGCCCGCTGCCGCTCTGCGACAGCCCGCCGGAGCCGAAACCGGTGCCCGCCCTGGGCCCGTGGATGAGGTTGTGGACGTTGGACTCCGTGTCCTGCGCCGCCCGCATCGCGCGCGCGATGTACCCGACGACCTCGTCGATCTCCGCTCCGCCCTGGCGCAGGCCCTCGCTCGTCTCGATGACGCGGTTCGCGCCGTCCACCAGGGGATCGCCGTGCCAGGCGCCGGGATCCTGCGACATCTCGGACGCCCGCGTGGCGAGGTCCTGCACGCGCCTCGTCTCGCCGGCGGCCTTGGCGTAGGCGGTGGCCGTGGTGGCGATGTCGTCGGGGTTGATCTCGTTGCGGAACCGCCGCTGCCTGTCCCACGGCGCCACGCCGGCCTGGGCCTCCACCTCATCCGTCGTGAAGTGCAGTGCGGGCGGTATCGGCATGCGTGGTCACCTCCTTTCGGTGCTGCGTGTCGTCTGGTGGCGTCACAGGCCGTCGGCGACGGTCCGGTCGGCCGGCACCCGGGCCTGGACGGACGCCGCCGCCGCGCCGAGTGCCTGACCTGCGGCGGCGTCCACCCCCTCGCCGAGCTCGGCGACCTGGTTGTCCGCAGCGGCCATGTTCTGTCGGCCCTCCGCCGCGTGGGCGACGCCACGGGCCTGCGCGTCACGCGTGGTCGTGAGCGCGTTGACGAAGTCGCCGGCCCCGCCGTAGCTCGCGGCGTTGACCTGCACCTGGCCGAGGTAGCGCCGGGCGTTCTCCGCCGCCTCGGCGGTGTCGACGTTGGCGCGGGCGGCTTCGCGGAAGCCCTCGGGCAGGTACCACAGGCCGTCTGCGGACATGAGCGTTCTCCTTTCTGTCAGTCGCCGAGTACGCCCCGGGCGGCGCCCGGGCGCGGGGCCCAGACGTCGGGGTCCTCGGTCAGGTCGGTGAACCGCCGGTTCTGCTGGCCCTGGGTGCCGCGGCCCTGCGCGCCGCCCGCGGCGGCGCCCGCCATGGCGGGCGGTGGCATGAACGGGCGGCCGCCCTGGGCCGCCTCGCGCATGGCCAGCTGGGTCGCGACGTGCGCCCGGTTGTTGAGGTTCGTCATGGCCTGACCGACCATCTGCCCCCCGATCGCCCCGGCGCCCGCGATGCTCGGCGGCAGCACGCCGCCGTACAGGCCCGCGAGACCGGTCGAGCCCGTGCCGCCGCCGATGCCCCCGCCGCCGACCATGGCCAGGCCGGAGGGGGAGGCGATGCCGCCGGCGCCGCCGCCCAGGCCCGAGAGCCGGGTCGCGTACTCCGTGACGTCGCCGAACGGCTTGCCGGTGACCGGGTCGATCCACCGGCCGGACGCCGGGTCGAACTCCCGCCCGGTCGCCGGGTCCACCAGGTAGCCCGTGTTCGGGTCGCGCGTCCAGCCGGCGAAGTCGCCCTGCTCGGGGCCCAGCACGCTGGACGCCGGGTACTCCCCGGCCCCGACGGCGGCGCCGTTGGGCGCCTGCTGGTCCGCGGCGGCGGCCGAGGCCGACGCCGTTCCGGCCGGTCCCGAGGCGGCGGCTGAGGCGGCACTCGCCGCCGAAGGGCCGGCCGCCGTGGGCGTCGCCGCCGTCGGGGCCGTCGGCGCGGCGGCTGGGCCGCCGGGGCCGCCGCTGCGCGGCGCCGGCGGCGCCTCGCCGGCGACGATGTTGGCGTACTCCTGGTCAAGCCCCGTGAGGACCTGCTGCGCCTCGGCGGTGAGCGCCATGATCTCGCCCTCGAGGGCCTGCGCGGCGTGCGCCGAGGTCGAACCCCTCCGCTGCTGCGCGACGAGCTCGTTGAACCGCTGCTGGAGTTGGAGGGCCGCCTGCACGGCCTGCGCCGTACGGTCCCCCGCCCGCTGGAGCTGTGCGGAGACCTGCTGGGCCAGGGCCGCGGTGTTCGCCGTGAAGTCGGACATCTCGACGAGCCGTTCGGAGAGCTCCCGCAGACCCACACCGGTCTCCGCGGCCGCCCCCCGAGCCGTGGCGGTGAGCGCGGCGCTCTCCTGCTCGCCGGCGCCGGCCAGGGTGAGCCACGCCCCGGACGCCGTCCGGATCCGGTACTCCTGGGCGCTGAGGATGGTTTCGATCACCTGCTGGAACTGGGCCCTCGCTGACGCGATGCTCATGACCTCACCAGCCCCCCGCCCGCGACGACGTCTCCGCCTGGGCGATCCTGGTCTCGGTCCGCTCCTGCCTGGTGACCTCGGCGTCGAACCGCCCGAGGTCCGACACCCGCGCGGTCGCCAGCACCCGCGCGGCCTCCTGGTCGGACTGCTCGCCGATCCTGGCCGCCGCGTTGGCGCTGCCGCGGATGTCGTCGACCGTCCGCCCGCCCTCGGTCACCTGCTGGGTCACGCTGGCGATCGCCGCGGCCAGCGCCGCCGCGGCCTGGGCCCCGTTGGGCACGCGGCCGAACATGCCGGCGTCGGATCCGATCCTTCCGGCGCTCTCCAGCATGCTGGCGAGCCGGTTGCGCTGCGCCGCCGCGGCCTCGACGTCCCGGTGGGCGGCGATGTTCATCGTGACGGTGTCCATGACGTCTCCCGAACCCCCTCGGGCGGTCAGGCCCGGCCGCCGGCGGCGGCGCGGACCATGGCGGCGCCGCCCTCGTTGCCGATGTTCTGGACGTTACGGATCGCGGTGTTCTGCGACGTCACGCTCTCGTCGTAGCCGGCGGCCTGCTGCTGAAAGATCCGGTCGCGCTCCTCCAGGGTGGCGCCGATCTGGGCGTCCACCTGGCCGGCCGCGACGAGGCCCATGATCTGCCGCTGCACGTCCTGCCAGATCCGGGTGTACTCGTCCTGCTGGCCGAGGGTCTGGGACTGGATGCTGTCGAGGTTCTCGTTCCTGAAGTGGATCAGTCCGTTGAACGACATGGCTGCTTCTCCTCTCGGGTGCCGCGGGGCGGCGTCAGACCTGGGCGGCGATGGAGGTGTCGGACGAGACGTTGACGGGGAGCACGCGACCCAGCGCGCCGTGCGCCGCGTCGTCGGTCTCCCGACCGGTGTTGGACGTCACGCCCATGTCCTGGGAGAGCCCGTCCAGGGCGTTGGCGAGGGCCTGGCCGGCCCGCTGGAGGTTCTCGTAGGTCTCCACGGCGGTCGCGGTGCCCATGCCGTTGTAGGCGGTGGAGACCGTGCCGGCATGCGCGCCGATGCGGGCGGAGACCGCTTCCATCTCGCTGTACGCGCCGGCGACGATGGCCATGACGCGGTCGACCTCTTCGGGCGAAAGCTTGACCTCTGAGTACATCGCTGCCTCTTCCTTCCGCGTGTCGCTGGTCCCTTGACCTGCTGAGTGGATGGAAGCAGAGGGGGCTCGGCAGGGGTCCCGAACCGCCACGCACCGCAAGCGGAACGGCCCGCCGGGGGGAAACCGGCGGGCCGTCGGGAGGGTGGATCAGAAGGAGGGACGAGCTACGTCGTCACCTCGTAGAAGCGAACCCAGTCGACCTCGAACACGGCGGGGCGGAGGCCGCTCTCACCCGTGAAGTTGTCGAGCTGGATGTTGAGGTGCCCCGAGGGCATGTCCTGGATGTTCCCCCGGTCCTCGTTCGCGCCGTCCGAGTAGCGGAACCACTCCTCGCCGTCGACGTAGCCGACCAGCGCCTCCGGTGTCCACTCGAACGCGAAGTTGTGCCACTCGGTCATGTCCACGGGACAGAGGTCGGTGCGTTCCTTCTCGTCCGTCGGGCTCTGCGGGTAGTGCATGAACGAGGTGAGGCACTGCGCGTCCGGGTTCGAGTACTCCACCCAGTCGTACTCGCCGTTCTCCAGGCGGTTGCCCGCGGTGGGCCAGATCAGGTGCAGCGGGTGGTAGGTCTCGCCGCTGTCACCGACGTTGCGCGAGCGCGACCGGATCTCCCAGCGGCCGTACTGGGTTTCGAGACGCTGCCGCAGCCAGCCCGTGTCGCCGTTCGCCTCGCCGGTCATGGTGAGGATGCCGTCCGCGACGGCGCTGTTCTTGGCGCAGCGGCGGCCGTTGTTGGCGTGGCCCGCCCAACAGCCCTCCGTGCCGCCGACGTCGCCCGAGGGCACGGCCCACCGCTCGGGGTCGACCGGGCCGGTGTAGTCGAACTCGTCGGAGATCGGGTGCGGGGTGCCCCAGTCGTACCGGACGGCGGCCTCCGTCCCGTCGGTCGGCTGACCGCCGCCACCTTCGCCGTTGTCGCCGCCGCTGCCGTCGCCGTGCGTGACGGTCACGTCGTAGATCTCCACCTCGCCGTAGTTGGACGAGCTGCACGGGGAGGAGTTGCCGCAGTTGGCCTGAGTGTAGGCGCCGGCCTTGAAGTAGTTGGTGGAGTCGGAGTGGTCGAGGGTCGTCTCCAACTGGCCGTTGTAGTAGATGTCGATCTCGCCGCCGCTCACCACGTACCGGACCTCGAAGACCGTGCCGAGCTCGTAGTCGTCGGTGATCAGGTGGTGGTTGCTCTCGTCGCCCTCCGTGATCCAGAGCTCCGAGCCCTCCAGGCGCACGGCGGTGACGTCGTCGTCTCCGCCGTGGATCTGGGCGCCGACGACGTGCGGCTTGTCCTCCGGCAGGTGGGTGAACGCCTCCCTGACCGTCATGGTGTGGGTGCCGGACGTCGAGGACCACTCGGTCTCGTCGCCGCCGCCCTCCTCCATCTCCCGTAGCTCCGAACGCGGGTAGCTGGAGCCGCCGGTGGTGACACCGTTGACGGGCGCGCGGAACCGCACCCCGTCCCCGGCCTCGTTGACCGTGAAGTACGAGTCGTGGGAGTAGCCGTCGAGCTCGGGCTGGAAGATCTCGGTGGGGTCCCCGTCGTCGCCGATGGGCAGCGTGACCTTCCAGTCGCTCAGGTCAAGCACCTGGGACGGGAGTTCGGCGCCGCCGCCACCCCCGTCGTCGTCGCCCGTGCCGCTCCAGACCTCGACCTCGGTGAGGCTGTTCCAGTCGCCCTCGCCCTCGCCCTCGTAGCCGTGGCCGAGGTAGCGGATCCTGGAGGTCTGGACGGGCGCGAACTCGTACGACTCCAGGGCGGTCGTCGTGCCGCTGCTCTGGCCGTCGTAGACGGTCACCCAGCGGGACCCGTTCCAGTACTGGAGCTCGAAGACGTTCTGCCGGCTGGTGCCCTGGTGGACGGCGAGCCTGACCTCGCTGACCGTCCTCGTCGAGCCGAGGTCCAACTGCAGCCAGGCGCCGTCGCCTTCCCCCGACCACCGGGTGCCGAGGTCGCCGTCCACGACGTTCGCTGGCCCGTTCTCGTCGCTGGTGCTGGCCGTGACGGCGCTCGCGCCGGGCGTCACCTCCTCCTCGGCGGCCTGCGCGCTCGCCGGCGCGACGACCGCCGCCGTCCCCGCGACGAGGAGGGCCACCGCCAACGGCAGCCGCCCACCTCCCCGGGGAGCGGAGCGGGACAAGCGGGTATGTCTCACGGGTATCGTCCTCCGCGTTCGAGTTCGCCCTCGACCCCGGTCGTGGAGCACAGGGAGCACCGCCGTGGCCATGAGGGCACGTCGGCGGTGACGGTAGACCCGGCGCCTCGAGAGGGGTGCCGAGCGACCTGGCGCAGGGCGGTGCCGAAGATCGGCGGCGGGCGGTAGTCTGATCGTGACACACGGAGAGGGGACGGGGCCGTGTCGGTGCCGCCAGCCAGCTCGTCGCGCAAGGTCAACATCCTGCCGAGGGACTTCGGCAGCCTGTCGCGCGGACTCCCGTCGTCGGTCCAGCCCGGCACCCTGTTCGTGCTGGGCCCCAACGGCGGCATGAGCGTCGCGCCCGACATCGACTTCCAGCTGATCTTCGGGCGCAGCGAGGACGACGTCCACGTCTGCGTCGGCGTGGACGATCCACACGTCAGCAGGCAACACGGGCGCATCACGCGGGAACACGGGCGCTGGGCCCTGTACAACGAGGGCCGGCTGCCCATCCGGCTCGCCCCCTCTCGTCTGGTGCTCAGCGGCGACCGGGCCGAACTGCCCACCGGCTACACGCCGTTGTTCATCCTCGGCCCGAGGCAGGAACACCTGCTCGAGGTGCGCATCGCGGCGCCGGCGCCCTCGGCCGCCTCGGGGAGCGGCAAGGAGGCCAAGACCCGGGCGCGCAAGGTGTGGGAGCTCAGTCCGGTCGAGCGCCTGGTCATCGTCTGCCTCGGCCAGCGGTACCTGCGCAACGAGCCCTACCCGCAGCCGCTGACCTGGGGCCAGGTGGCGGCCGAGCTGAGCGAACTGCGTCCTGACGAACGATGGGGCGAACGCCGGGCCGCGCACATCGTGACCAACGTGCGCAAGCGGCTCAGCCATTCGGTGCCTGGCCTCCTGGAGGAGGAGGTCCCGCCACCGGTCGGCAACGCCCTCAACCACAACCTGATCATGGAACTGCTGGTCAGCACCACCATCGTCAAGTCGGATCTCGCACTGCTCGGCGACTGAGGCGGCGGAGAGCGTCGCCCCGCGCCCACGGTTCCGGCCGGGGCGCGGGAGGATGGCCCGGTGGTGAGTGATGCGTTGGCGGGGCTGGCGGCGGATGTCTTTCGGGTGGTCCTGGACGGGGAGCGGGGCGCGCCCGTGGAG
>NZ_SMKC01000293.1 GCF_004348315.1 Streptomyces sp. 8K308
GGGCAGGGGAGTGGGCAGGGGAAAAGGGCACCGTGGCTCCAGGGAGTTGGGGAGGCTCCTCCGGGAGGGCCGCATGTCATGGCATGGGTGGGTGAGCGGTCGACAGGCCGCGCGTCGTCCGCCGAAGGCCCTTCGTATATGACGTACGATGTGCGACCCGACGAAGGTAGGAGCGCCCGATGCGTTCGTCAACGCCTCTGACAAGATGCCTCGGACAAACGGCGGCCCCGCCGCTGGGTGTCAGGGCGGGGCCGCGGGCTCTCGCGCGGTCGGTTCAGTAGTCCTTGGGGATGGCGGAGTTGAGCGCGACCCGGTGTTCCGAGAGGTTCTCGGGGGTGAGGTCGCCGGCCACGTCCGGGGCGTAGTGGGCGGTGATGTCCCGGAAGGCGCCGAGGGTGGCGTCGTCCATGATCGGGGCGCCCGGGGTGGCGACAGGGATGGTCAGATAGCTGCGGACGCGACCGAGTTCGTGGGCGTACTGGCTCATGTCCACGGCGTAGCGGTTGACCATCATCCGGGTCTCGGGGTCGGGGTGGGACGTCTCGTTGGCCAGCGCCTCGAAGCCGAGGTTGAGGAAGTGGTCGGGCTGGTCGAGCAGTTGCCGGTGTGCGGCGGAGCCCTTCCAGCCGGGGCGGTTCCAGTTGGCGTTGCCGGGAATCTCGTTCTTCGCGGGGAAGCCCCGGTACTCGGAGTTGGGGAAGGTCTCCAGCAGCAGGCCGCACAGCGCGCGGGTCTCGGAGAGCGTCTCCTGGGTGTCCTCGGGGACGCCGAAGACGTAGAGGATCTCCGGGATCAGGCCGTTCTCCTCCATGTGCTGGAAGGCGGTGATCAGGTCGGATCTGAGGGTGTCGGCGTGCTTGCGCATGGCGCGCAGGACCGCGACGGAGGCGGCGCCGTCGGCGCCGAAGCCGAAGCGGTCGAAGCCGGCCCTGAGCACCAGGTCGCGGACGTGGTCCGAGCGCATCGCGGCGTTGTAGGAGTCGGCCCGGGTGAGCGCGTGCAGCCCGATGGTGAGCCCCGGGTGTTGTTCGCGCACCTCGATGATGGTTTCCAGGCGGCCGACCAGGAGGTCGAGGTCGCCGCCCGGCAGCGCCTGTTGGAAGAAGTCGAGCGAGGTGCAGTAGAGGTAGAGCGAGTCGACGCCCGAGCGTTCGGCGAGCTCGCAGGCGTTCTCCAGGTGGGCGCGGACGTTGAAGAAGCTCTCGCGCTGCCGGGTCTGGGCGCCGCAGAAGCTGCAGCCGAAGATGCAGCCCTGGCTGAACGGCAGGGTCATCTCGTGGGTGAGGTAGGTCCGCATGTCGGGCTCGGGGAGCCGGTCGAGCTGGGACCGCAGGTCGATGTCCATGGCGCCCGGCAGGTTGGCGAGCGCGTGCCGCTCCGCCTTGTGGGAGCCGGGGAAGATGTGTTCGAACTCGGCGCGGGAGAGCCGCTCGATGCCCTGCCCGCCGACGCGCACCCGCTCGGCCGGCAGGCCGCGGACGGTCGTGAGGTAGCGGTGGACGCTGGCGGCCGGGGCGATGTTCTGGGCGCCCATGACGGCGATGCCGTAGGAGTCGTACCCCTCGAGGTCCGCCGCCTCGCGCAGGTCGTGCAACTGGCAGTCGAACAGCACGGGTTCGGCTAGCCCGTTGCGCTCCAGCAGTTCGGCGGCGTAGAGCGGGGCGACCGGCAGGAAGGGGAGCCGGTCGGGGGTGAAGGCGCCGTCGCCCGCGACGTAGTCGTCGTGGACGTAGGGCGGGTGGATCATCAGGGTCCGGCCAGCCGGAACGCCGGCGACGGCCAAGGGAAGCATGGGCACCCTCCAGACGGAGCTGTTATCGGGTGTGACGGGCGTGGTGAACGCCGTTAACGATGGTCCGGACCGCGCCGGTGTCATGTACAGGGCCGATCCGGCCATCGTCGACTTCGCCGCCGGGGCGGTCAGCGCGCGGTCGGCTCGGCGGAGAGCGCGCGCGCCGCCTCGGCCGGTGCCGGCGCGGGCCGCCGCCGGCCGAGGACGCCCAAGGCGCTCAGCGCGGTGGCGAGCAGCGCGCAGACCAGGGGCACGAGCAGGGCGGCGCGGTAGCCGTCGAGGAGGGCGGCGGGGGAGCCGTCGTCGCCGGTGGCGGCCACGTTGACGGCGGTGACCGCCGAGAGGCCGAGGGCCGCGCCGAACTGGAAGGACGTGTAGAGGAGGCCGCCGGTCACGCCCTGGTCCTCCTCGGCGACGCCCTCCGTGGCGACGATGGTCAGCGGGCCGTAGGCGAGCGCGAAGGACAGGCCGAGGAGGGCGAAGCTGGGCAGCATCGCGAGGTAGGTCCAGTCGGCGCCGACGGGGAGGAAGAACAGATAGGCCAGGGAGGTCGTGACCATGCCGGCGAGGATCACCCGGGCGTTGCCGAAGCGGTCGACGAGCCGGGGGACGACGGTCGGCGAGAGGACGGCGTCGGCCCCTATCACCAGCATCGCGAAGCTGGTCTGGAGCGTGGACCAGCCGCGCAGCTCCTGGAGGTAGAGCACGGCGACGAACTGGAAACCGTAGAAGCCGCCGAAGAGCAGCAGGGCGACGAGGTTGGCGCGCAGCAGCGGCCCCGAGCGCAGCAGGCCGAGCCGCAGCAGCGGGGTGGCGGCGCGGCGTTCGACGAGGACGAAGGTGGTGAGGAGGGCCAGGCTGGCGGCGATGGTGAGGGCGGTCCAGGTGCCGGCCGTGTGCGTGGCGCGTTCGACGCCGAGGACCAGCAGGACGATGCCGGCGGTCACGGTGACCGCGCCGGCGACGTCCATGCGGCGGTCGCCGGCGCGCGGCTCGTCGACGCGGGGGATGAGGGCGACGGCGCCGAGCAGGATGAGGAAGGACAGGATGACCGGGGCGAAGAAGACCCAGCGCCAGTCGAGGGCGGTGAGGAAGCCCCCGATGACCAGGCCGAACGAGAAGCCGCCGGCCGCCGTCCCCGAGTAGATCAGCAGCGCCCGGTTGCGGCGCGGGCCCTCCTCGAAGGAGGTGGTGATGATCGAGAGCCCGGCCGGCGTCATGAACGCGGCGGCGACGCCGGTGACGAAGCGGGCCAGGATCAGCATCCAGCCCTCGGTCGCGAGGCCGCCGAGCCCGGAGAAGAGCAGGAAGACCACCAGCCAGGCCACGAACATCCGGCGGCGCCCGAAGAGGTCGGCGGCCCGGCCGCCAAGCAGCATGAAGCCGCCGTAGCCCAGGACGTAGGCGCTCATCACCCACTGGAGGGAGCCGGTCGACAGGCCCATGTCCTCGCGGATGGTGGGGAGCGCCATGTTGAGCATGGCGATGTCGATGCCCTCGAGGAAGATCGCTCCGCAGAGCACGAGGAGCAGCCCCCAGGAGCGGGGCGGGGGCGACGCGGGCGCGGACATGGGTGTCTCCAGCTTTCGATGACGCGGGGGATGAGACGGTTACGAGAACACGGGTCGGTTCTCTCTTGTTACCGACTCGATCCTGCGGCATCCTCGGTCGTCGTGGAAGAAGGCACTTCTAAGTCACCGAGTCACTGCAAGGGCACCAAGGACGAGGCCGTGCGCCAGTGGGACGTCCGGGAGGACTGCGAGGTCCGGCAGATCCTCGACCGGGTGGCCGACAAGTGGTCGCTGCTCGTGGTGGCCCTGCTTGACCAGGGCTCCTGGCGGTTCACCGAGCTGCGGCGCGAGATCGACGGAATCAGCCAGCGCATGCTCACCGTCACGCTCCGCAACCTGGAGCGGGACGGGCTCGTCAGGCGCACCGTGCACCCGGTCGTGCCGCCCCGGGTGGACTACGAGCTCACGCCGCTCGGCGCGACGCTGCACGACACCATCCAGGCGCTGGTGCGGTGGACCGAGTCGCACCAGGAGGAGATCGCGGCGGCCAGGGCGGCGTACGACGAGCGCGGTTCGCGGTAAGGCTTCTGTAATGGTTCGGGTGGCAGCCCACCGGCGGTCCGGCTTCTACCGTGCTCTCGACGCCAATCGCCTCGTTCGGTCACCGACACGGGGCGGAAGGGAGTGTGTGTGGTGATACGAGAGACACGACGAGGGCCGGTCATCGGTGGCGCGGTCGCCGCGGCCCTGGTCCTGTTGGCGCCGGGCCAGGCGACGGCGGGCACGCCGGGCTGGGAGGCGATGACGACGCCGAATCCGGGGACCGGGCACAACGTGTTATACGACGTGTCCGGTACGTCTGCCACGGACGTGTGGGCCGTCGGTCAGTACGAGGTCAGGCCGCACATCCCCCGCTACCCGGTCGCCGTGCACTGGGACGGCGACGCGTGGCGGACGACCGAGGTGCCGGTTCCGGCGGGCATGACCGACGTGGACCTGTCCGCGGTCGCCGCCGTCGCGCCCGACGACGTGTGGGCGGTCGGCTCGGCCGGCGGCGCCAGCGGCCCGTCGACCACGAGTCTGATCACGCACTGGGACGGCTCATCCTGGCAGCTCGTGCCGGGCCCCGACCTGGGCGGGAGCAACGGGATCAGCCGCCTGACCGGGGTCGCGGCGGCCGGTCCCGACGATGTCTGGGCAGTCGGCTACGTCCACCAGGACGCGGTGAGCCGACCCGTGGCGCAGCACTGGGACGGCCGGGCCTGGACCGTGGTGCCCGTCCCCGCCCCCGGGGCGGGCCACAGCAGGCTGTCCTCCGTGGCGGCCCGGTCCTCAGACGACGTCTGGGCGGTGGGCTACGCGCCCAGCCGGTCCCCAGGACACGTTCTCGAACCCTACGTCCTGCACTGGGACGGCCGGGCCTGGAGCCGGGTGGACACCCCCAACGGCGGGGCGGAGGGCACCTGGCTCACCGACGTCGCGATCGGCCCCTCGGGCGAGGTGTGGGCCACCGGCGCCTGGCGCTGGCGCACCTGGGCGGGCAGCCTGACGTCCAAGGCGGCGGTGATGCGCTACAACGGCTCCACCTGGTCCTACGTGAACGTGCCGTCGTTCGACATCGAGGGCACCAGCGTGGGCGACGTCGCCGTGGCCGCCGACGGCGACGTGTGGCTCACCGGCTCAAGCCGCACCGGCGAGTCCTTCGCCCGGCTGTCCCAGGGCACCTGGCGGCTCGTCGAGGGCGCCGATCCGCCAGCGTGGGCGGGACCGGCTCATGAGGGGCTCGCCGTCGTGGGCGGCCGGGTCTGGATGGTCGGCTCCGTTGTCCCGTCCGGCGACGACATCAACTCCCGCACCTACGCGGAACGATCCCCGGTCGGCTGATGGACCGTGTGCCGTCACCGCCCGGGCACCCGGCCGGCTGACGGCACACACCGGACCGCGGCGAGGAAGATCGCGCGGACAGGACCTGGCTAGTCGAACCGCCACTCGCCGCGCGCGTACTCCACGACCACCGGGTCCATCAGCGTCGAGGCGCGGACGTCGTCGCGGGCGCGGCGGTCGACGGGGAAGACGGAGGCCGCGGTGAGCACGTCCTCGTCGAGGAAGTCGAGGGCGGGGGCGTCCGTGGCCAGGTGGAGCTCGGGGGGCTCGGGCGACAGCGTGGCCAGGGTGAAGCCCCAGTTGCCGAAGCTCGGCACGTCCACCTGGTAGGGGGTGGTGGCGAAGCCGGCCTGCCGGATGCTGGCGTCTATCGACCAGTAGGTGCGCGGGGCGAAGAACGGCGACCCCGACTGCACGACCACCCGCGCGTCGGGCGCGAGGACGTTGGCCAGCATCGCGTAGAACTCCACCGAGTAGAGCTTGGCGGTGGCCGTGTCCTCGGGGTCGGGGAAGTCGATGAGCACCGCGTCATAGGGGCCGGAGGCGTCGCGCAGCCAGTTGAACGCGTCGGCGTTGACGACGCGCACCCGGGGGTCGGCCAGGGCGTCGGCGTTGAGCTCGCGCAACGGGTCGTAGTCGGCGGCCAGTTCGGTCATCGCCGAGTCGAGCTCGACCAGGGTGACCTCGCGCACGTCGTCGTAGCGCAGCACCTCGCGCAGCGCCAGGCCGTCGCCGCCGCCCAGGATCAGCACCCGGGGACGCTCGCCGGCCAGCGCCGGATGCGCCAGCGCCTCGTGGTAGCGGTACTCGTCGACGGAGGAGAACTGCAGGTCGCCGTTCAGGAAGAGCCGCAGGTCGGTGTCGCCAGTGAAGGCCAGCGAGCGGGTCAGCACGATCTCCTGGTACGCGGTGCGCTCCGCGTGCACGATCGGGTCCCGGTAGAGGCGCTGCCTGGCCGTCACCTCGATGTCGTCCGCCAGCCAGTAGGCGGTGGAGAGCACCGCCACGATCGCCGCCATGCCGGCCAGCAGGCCCACCCGCACCAGTCGACGGGTCTGCCGGCGGAAGATCCACAGCACCACCGCCACCCCGGCCACCGCGTTCACCACGCCGACCACCAGCGCGCCCTTCAACTGCCCGAAGGTGGGCAGCAGCAGGAGCGGGAAGCACAGGCCGCCGACCAGCGCGCCCAGGTAGTCGACGGCGAACATGTCAGCGACCGCGCCGCCGGCCTCCTGCCGGCGGATGCGCTGCAACATCGTCATCAGCAGCGGGATCTCGGCGCCGATCAGCACCCCGACGACGAAGGCGACCACCACCATCGCCGAGGTGTAGACGCCGAGCACCGCGAACAGCACGTAGAGCATCAGCACGGAGCAGCCGCCGATGAGCGCCAACGCCCCCTCCACCAGGGCGAAGGCGCCGACCGCCCGGCGCTGCAGCGGCTTGGCGGCCAGCGATCCGACGCCCATGGCGAAGACCATGATCGACAGGACCAGGGAGGTCTGGAAGACGGTGTTGCCGATCAGATATCCGCCGAGCGCCACCAGCGCCAGCTCGTAGACGAGCCCGCAGGCCGCGCACAGGAAGACGGTGAGCAGCAGCAGGAATCGAGCCAGCCGGGGGCGGCCGATCACGAAACCGCCGCGCCGACCATCAGCGCGGTGCCCAGGTACATCGCGGCGTGCACCCAGGCGGCGGGGTGCGGGTGGCCGTCCCGGTCCTCCATCACGGAGGCGCCGCGCCGGCCCGGGGTGAGGGCCGCCACCACGAAGAAGACCAGCGTCATCAGCACCACCCCGGCGAGGCCGTACAGCGCGGTGGACAGCAGGCCGTCGTCGAGGCCGTCCTCGGACTCGCTGGCGCCGATGGCCGCCCGGAGGACGAGCCCCACGCCCAGCATCTGGCCGGCCAGCAGGATGGAGGCCCCCTTGTTGCGCTCCTTCCAGACCTGCCTGGCAAGGTGGCCGGGGGTGAGCAGGTCGAGCGCGACGAACGCCACCGCCATCACGGCGAAGCCGACGAGCCCGTAGAGCAGGGCCTCGCCGGACGATTCGAGGATCTCCCCCATGGTGTCGCTGTCCTTTCGGTGAATGTGGTGCTGTCTGGAGTAACCGAGTCGAGCCGAGTCGGGTCGTGTCGAGTCGGGCCGGAGGTGGCCGCTCTGGGCGCTACTTGCCGCTGCCCGGGCCGCCGCCCCGGAAGTCGCCGCCGCTGTCGTGCTGCGCGGCCGGCCAGCGGTGGCCGACGTGCGTGCTGTAGCGGGAGCGCCCCGAGCGGTAGTCGTCGACGTCGATCTCGCTGCCGTCGCGGGCGGAGCCGAAGGGGGCGATCGCCACGATGTCGTCGTCGTAGCGGAGGAAGACGGAACCGGCGTCCTCGATCCGGTCCATGGCCGCCCGCTCGCGCTCGATCGCGTCCGCCACGACGGCTGGCGCGGCGGCGCGGTCGAGGAAGCGGTTCTCGTAACTGCTGCCGGTGCGCTCGTAGGTGGTGGATATCCAGCCGAGCGGCACGTCGGGCTCGTCGTCGCCGCTGCCGCAGCCGGTCAGGGGCAGGAGGGCGAGGAGCGCGGCGGCGGAGATGGCGGTACGCCTCATGGGGTCTCCAGCCTGGTTCTGGTGGTGACGAGTTGGTCGGCCTGCGGGTACGCGTGCCAGGTGCGCCACTCGACGCCGGCGCCGTCCGCCGTGCGCCTGGCCCACAGCGCGGTGACCGCGTCCGGCGAGCCGGGGAAGACACCGCACAACGCCCCGTCCCGGTCGGCGAGTCGGGCGCGCAGCGCGCTCACCCGCGCGGAGAGGTCGGCCGGCGCGCAGCGCTCGACGCGGGAGGTGAAGCGGTAACGCCAGCCGTCCAGGCGCCGGTCGACGGATGCCGGCGGGCCGCCGCCCGGCTGGTCCGGCAGGCAGGCCAGGGTCTCCCGCACCGGCCCAGCGAACACCTGGTGCGAGGCGCCGAGCAGCCGCAACTCCACGAAGAGACCGTCGAGTTCGACCATCGCGACGGCGAGCGCGGGCTGGGCGGGCTCGCCGAGCGAGAAGGACAACTGGTCCGCGTCGGTGTCGAGATAGGGGGCGGCCAGGGTGGCTATGCCGCTCACGCGACGCCGCCCGGGTGGATGGCGCCGCTGCCCGGGTAGATGGTGAGGGTGCCGGGGGGTACCCGCTCTCCGAGCGACACCTCCCAGGTGCCCTGTCCCCGCGCGTCGAGGAAGCGTTCGAAGGCGAGGCCGTGGCCGTCCGGGCCCTCGTAGTCCGCGTACTCCACGCGGCCGGTCGCGGGCAGGCCCGTGGTCCCCTCGGAGAGGTAGCCGGCGGTGCCGTGCTCGGTGCGCTGGTAGGTGACGCCGTCCACGGTGATGGTGGGCGGGCCTGGCAGCAGCGGGATCGCGCCGCGGTACTCGCGCCACATGACGACCTCGACGTCGATCTCGGCCTCGACGGAGATCCACCGCCGGCCCGCGGCGGTGCCGTCCATGACGTCCACGAAGTGCTCGGACCACCGGTAGTCGCCCTCGGCCAGCCGCAACGAGCCACGGACGAAGAGTCGTTCGCCCAGGTAGTCGACGATGTCCCCGGCCTTCAACTGCCTGGGGTCACCCGTGGTGTAGCCCCCGGGGGCGAACGGATCCCGGGGCACCGGCGGCGCGGCCGGCGCGCCGCGCCGGCGAGCCAGCAGCACGACGACCACGACCAGCGCGATGAGTCCAACTATTGCCAGGGCCATGCCCATCGGCGATCCCCCGTTCGGTACCACAGTGAACGGGGGACACTATGACATGCCATCCGGCCGGATCAGATGGGGGGAGCCGTCGGGGGCATGCCGGGCGGCGTCCCGGGGAACGGC
>NZ_SMKC01000294.1 GCF_004348315.1 Streptomyces sp. 8K308
CAGCCCTCCCTCGTCCCCACGCCCGATCCCTCCGCCGAGCCACCCGACGTGCCCTCCGGCACCGAGCTGCCCGGGCAGGCCTTCTCACTCCGCCTCGTCGACGAGGCCAACGCCTTCGCGCTGGTCACCGAGTGCGCCCCGGAACCCGGCGCGCCCGCGTCCGGGCGGTCGGACCGATGCGCCTACCGGGTCGCCGTACTGGAGGACGGCGACCCCTGGGAGATCCGCGACACGCCGATACCGGCGGGCGAAAGACGGGACGTCCCGCACTCGCTCGAGGCCGCCGGGCCCGGGGTGGCCAGGCTCTCCGCCGTCCTCGACGACGGCGTCGAGCGGCACTGGGTCACCACGGACGGCGCACGCAGTTGGCGGCCGGCCGAGAGCACCGGAGCCGCCGGCACCGTCGATGAGATACCCGAGGGCGCGATCCTCACGGCCGGCGATGACGGCCTCGCCGTGCTGATGCCCGACACCGCCGAGTACCGGCGACTGGCCGGCCAGCCGGCGCTCAACAACCTGGGATGGCCCGGCATCCTGCCCGACGGCGCGTTCTGGACCTCGGGCGTCGACCCGGACACCGGCCGCCGCGCGCTGGCCGTCAGCCGCGACCGCGGCCGCGCGTGGGAGCTGCTGCCGCTCCCGACCACCGCCGGCGTCACCTCCCAGACCATGGCGGCCGGACCCGACGCCCTGTACGTGTTCGAGAGCGGCACGGCGAGGGCCGGCGACGGCACCGGCGTCCTCGCCGTCCACCGCAGCGTGGACGACGGCGCCAGCTGGGAGTCCGTCTGGAACTACCGCCCCGGCACCGTCCCCCACATCATCCTCGGCACGCCCATCGCCGCGGCCGACGGCACTCTGTTGATGTACGCCTCCGACGCCATCTACCGCAGCGACGACGCCGGCCGCGACTGGACCATCTCCCGCCCCGGCTCACCCCCGGAACGCCCGGAGGTCACCCCCGCCGGCTATCTCCTCACCGACCTCGCCAACCCGGGCCACTACCGCGTCTCGTCGGACGGCTTCACCTGGCGCACGGTGATCCTGGGCAGCGGCCGCTGACCCGCCGCAGGCGAACTGGCGACATTCTGCGGCCAGTTCGCCCGGGCCGGGGAGGATCAGCGCGTCAGCGCCTCGGCGATGGCGAGCTGGGGCGGTTCGAGGGCGGTCCTGCCGTCCTCGATGTCCCAGAGGGCGTTCTGCAGGACTCGGCCCAGGGTCCAGCCGACGGCGCGCCGGCGGTCCAGGTCGAGGGTCTCGGTCAGCAGGTCGAAGCGGTAGCGCACGGCGCGGGAGACATCGCCGCTGGCCACCACCTCGTCCCAGCGATTGTCCAGGGCCGGCAGCAGGTCGAACCCGGGGTCGCCGGCGAGCGGCTCCGGGTCGATGGCCAGCCAGGGCTCGCGCTCGGCGGCCAGCACGTTGTCGTAGTGCAGGTCCCAGTGGAGCAGCCGGTCGCCGGCCTCGCCGACGAGTTCGGCGACGGCGGCGGCACAGTCGCGCACCAGCGCCCGCTCGGCTGGGTCGGCGAGCGCCGGCACGGCGGCCGGGGCCTGCTCCAGCATGGCGGTCGCGACGTCGGCCAGCCGGCGGATGCCTGCCGGGGCCGGCGCCGCGGTCAGGCGGGCCAGCAGCTCGGCCAGGATCCGCACGGCCTCGCGTTCGTCGGGCAGGGTCGACAGCGGCCGGGCGGCGTCAAGCCGTTCGAGGAGCTGGCAGCTGCTGGCCTCGTCGTGTTCGAGCAGCCGGACGATGCCGTCACCGTCCCAGGCCCGGAGGCCGGCGGCGATGCCCACCGTCTCCTCGCGGAGCTGCTGGAGCTTGAGCACGGCGGGCGTGCCGTCGCTCCGCCGCACGGGCAGCACGAGCGAGGCCATGCCGAACGCGGAAGGGCCGTCCGGGCGCAGGCCCCAGCGGTCCATCAGCTCGCCGCCGAGCCGCGGCAGCTCGGCGAGCCAGGCCAGCCGCCCGGCGTCCGTGCCGCCGTACGACGCGGCGAACGCGTCGGGGACGTCGATCGAGGTCGACGTGGTCATGAAGGGGCTCCTTCGTGGGTCGTGAGTCGTGAGATCGAGAGACGCGACGAACGAAGGAGTCACGGGGGCGCCCGGGGTCGACCGGGCAGACGTCAAATCATCGTGATCACCCTACCGCAGCGGATGTCTCACATAACGAAACGCCTTGTCTTGCTTAACGAGATGAGCAATATTCTCCTGCCTCCCTGCGAGCCACAGGAGGCGCGAGTTCAATGCCGAAGACCGTCGTTCACGTGTTCCATGACGACGACCACTCGGTCGTCACCGGCACCCGGGTGGCGCAGCGGATCCAGGAGGTCGCCGCCGACCACGGCAGCGCGGTCGAGGTCTTCTGCTTCGGCCCGGCGCAGCGCCGGCTCGCCACCCCGGGCGCCTCGCCGGCCGACGCCACGTACCGCCGGCAGGTCGACGAGCTGACCGCCGCCGGCGTCCCCGTCGGCGCGTGCGTCAACGCAGCCCGGGCGGACGGCACGGAGGCCGAACTGCTGCGGCGCGGGCTCACCCTCTCGGTCGCCAGGGACGAGTTCCTGCGGTTCACGCTCGAGGGCGCCACCGTCATCACCTTCTGAGCGCGCGGGCTCAGGCCGGCGTCTGGGCGAGCAGGTAGCGCTCCGGCTCGGCGACCGGGCGCAGCAGCGTGAACGTCAGCCGCCCCGCGCCGGGCACGGTCGCCGTCGTCGGCGGGAAGTCCGTCACGGCGCGGCACTGCCACCACGCGGCGGCGTCCGGGCGTTCGGCGGCGAGCAGTCGCGTGATCTCGGCCGCGCGCGGGTGGTCGGGGGCGCGGCCCGTGCTGGCGCGGAAGTGCTGGTAGAGGCCGCGCAGCAGCGGGTCAGCCGCCTCGGGCGGCAGCCGGTCGCGGGCGGCGGCGAGCCAGAGCAGCAGGTTGCGGCGCTCGGCCGGCAGGGCCGCCGGGTCGCCCCAGAGCCGCTCGTGGGCGGCGTTCCAGGCCAGGATGTCGAATCGGTCGTCGAGCACCAGCGCCGGGGTGTCGGGCCACCCGTCGATCAGGGCCCGCGTCTCGGGGCGAACGGACCCGTCCGCCGCCGACCCGGTCTCCGTGGGCCGGAAGCCGGCCAGTTCGAGCGCGTGCCGGTGCGCGGCCGGCGCCATCCGCAGCGCCCGGCAGACGGCGTCGACGACCTGCCGCGACACGGCCACTCGCCCCTGCTCGAGCCAGGTGTACCAGGCCACGCTGACCCCGGCGAGCGCGGCCACCTCCTCCCGCCGCAGCCCGGCGGCCCGGCGCCGGCCGCCGCCGGGCAGGCCGGCCTGCTCGGGGCTGACCAGCTCCCGGTGCGCCCGCAGGTGCGCGCCGAGCTCCCGGCGCAGTGCGGTGGCTTCCACCCTCCCGATCCTACGAGTGTCCTGTGAGTCCTACTCACCCCATCAACGGTGACCTTCCTGGCCGTCCCGCGGCGGGCGAGGCTGCCGGCATGACCGAAGAACTGTTCTGGCGCGTCCGCAACGACTCCTCCACACTGACCGAGCCCCGGGTGTTCGTCCGGGTGTTCCTGGAGCCGGGCCGTCTCGACACCGCCATCCCCTTCTACGAGCGGCTGACCGGCACCCAGGCCGACGGCCGCTTCTCCTTCCAGACGCTGCGCCTCGCGATGGTCGGCGCCTTCCTGCTGATCGAGGGCTCGGCCGAGGACCTGTCCCCGTTCCGCGCCACCACGGGAACGCTGCTGGTGGACGATGTCAGGCCCTACCACGACCGGCTGCTGGCGGCCGGCGCCGAGATCTTCCAGCCGCTGCGGCCCGTCCCGACCGGCGCCGGCTTCTCGGCCCGCCACCCGGACGGCACCCGCGTCGAGTACGTCCACCACCGGCCACGACCGGACGGGTCCTAACCCCAGGGGGTCGAGGTGGCGGTAGAACCGGAGTCGGTCGTGGTCGAGGTCGATGCCGTACCTCGTGGCGAAGGCCTCGTCCGCGGCCGTCGCCGCGCGCTCGTCGGCCCAGGTCTCCCGGGCGTTGGCCAGCAGGAGGGCCAGGTCCGCGTAGCAATCGGCGCGTCCGAGCCGGCCAAGGTCGACGAAACCGGTGACGGTCGCTGTCTCGGGGTCGAGGAGGATGTTCGGCAGGCACAGGTCGCCATGGCAGACGACGGCCTCGGCCACCTCCCGCGCGGTGGCGAGCGCCCAGGCCAGGTCGCGGCCGAACGGGGAGGCGCCCACGGATAGTTCGTGCGGTCACCGCACCGCGTCCGCGATCAATCCCCAGGCGGCGCGCAGCCGCTCGGCCGACACCCCGTCGGCCGGCGTCCCCCTCGCCGCCTCCATCGCCCGCCGGCCGACGGCTGGTCGTGCCGCGACAGCTAGGGGCACTTGGGCGGATAGAGCTTGAAACTCCTTGTGTCCAGGGCGAACGAAAACGGCTCGGTCAGCTCGATCGGCTCGCCGAACTCCGTGGTGGACACGGTCCGGTAGCCGTGGTCCCGGGGGTGCGAGTGCAGCGCGCAGATCCCGTCGTGCGGATCGACGAGCAGGTAGAGCGGGATCGAGACCGTCCCGTACCAGAATCTCTTCTTGACGTGGTCGACGTCCTTGTCCCCGGAGACCACCTCGACCACCAGTGGCACCCGCTGGCAGGGGAAGGGGTTGGCGTTGTCGGCGACGGCGTCCAGCGTGGTCACGCTCAGATCCGGCTTCGGCTCGAACGACGAGCTGGGGGTGAACAGGGCCTGTTCGCCGAGGGCGACCCAGCCTTGAGCGCGGAACTGCGCGCTCAGTTCGGACACGATCAGGTTGTGCAGCGGGGCGGCTGATGCCTGCATCACGATCTTTCCGTCGATCAGCTCGATCTTCAGGTGATCGAGTTCTGGCAGCTTCTCCAGGAAGCGCATGAGATCGTGCGGGTTCTCAATCGGTGACATCGTCTCGACGGTCTTTTCGACGGCTTCTTGATACGTCGCGGTCATATCAGCGCCTCCTTCGGCCCCACGCTAGGAGCGCCCTCGGCACGGAGTCCCACGATAGCGACGAGACCCCACGAACGAGTGAAGCCCGGCCGTGCTCGCCGGGAATGACCGCGCCGATCGGTCGTGTTGCGCTGAACGAAGACCTCCGAACCCGTGGAGAGGGACGAGATGCCACTCAAGGGCGAGTACGAGCCGAGCACGAGCCAGATGGTGCGTGAGCAGGTGGAGCTGTACGAGAGCTCCGGCGGTACCGAGGGAACGACGCTCGCTCACGTGGTCGGCCCTGACAACGAGAGGCTGCGGGACCTGCCTGTCGTCATCCTCACGACCGTGGGCGCGAAGAGCGGCAAGATCCGCAAGACGCCGCTGATGCGCGTGGAGCACGACGGCTCGTACGCCGTCGTCGCCTCCCTCGGTGGAGCCCCCAAGCACCCGGTCTGGTACCACAACGTGGTCGCCGACCCCCGCGTGGAGATCCAGGACGGGCCGGTGCGCCAGGACATGCGGGCGCGCGAGGTCACCGGGGAGGAGAAGGCCGTGTGGTGGGCCCGGGCCGTCGAGGCCTACCCCGACTACGCCGACTACCAGACGAGGACGGACCGGGAGATCCCCGTCTTCGTCCTGGAACCGGCGCCCGAGGAGCACTGACCCGAGGGGGCGGCGGCGAGCGGCCGGCGATGTCAGTGCCGGGTGCCACACTGCCCGATGTGAACGAACCAAGCGCGAAGGCGGATCTCCTCCGCTACCTGCAGTCCGCCCGCGAGGCCCTGCTGTGGAAGCTGGAGGGCCTCTCCGAGTACGACGCCCGCCGCCCCCTCACACCGACCGGCACCAACCTGCTCGGCCTGGTCAAGCACCTCGCCGGCGTGGAGTTCGGCTACTTCGGCGACGCCTTCGCCCGACCGTACTTCGTCGCGGAGCCGATGCCCGCCCACTACCGCGCGGACGGGGAACCCAACTCCGACATGTGGGCCACGGCCGATGAGTCGCGCGAGGAGATCGTCGGCCTCTACCGGCGGGCGTGGGCCCACTCGGACGCCACGGTCGAGGCGCTGCCGCTCGACGCGGTCGGCCACGTCCCGTGGTGGCCGGAGGACCGGCGCGCGGTGACCCTGCACCGCGTCGCGATCCACGTCATCACCGACACCCAGCGGCACGCCGGCCACGCCGACATCGTCCGTGAGCTCGTCGACGGCTCGGCGGGCCTGCTCAAGGGCAACGACAACATGCCGTTCGACGACCGAGCGTCCTGGGAGGCCCACCACCGCCGCGTCGAGCGCGCCGCCCGCGAGGCCGACACGAGGTGAACGCCCACCGGGTCCCCGTCGCCACCCGGGCCTGGTCCCTCGAACCACCCCGCCCCAGGGATTGCCTTCGTGTGCACTCCAGCCCATAGCGTCCACGGCATGAAGAGCACCACGCACACCAGGACACTGGGCCGCAGCGGCATCGAGGTCAGCGCCCTCGGCTTCGGCTGCTGGGCCATCGGCGGCGAGTGGCAGTCCGCAGAAGGGAAGCCGCTCGGCTGGGGCCGGGTCGACGACGAGGAGTCGGTGCGGGCGGTTCGGCGCGCCCTCGACCTCGGCGTCACCTTCTTCGACACCGCCGACGTGTACGGCACCGGCCACAGCGAGCGCGTGCTCGGCCGCGCCCTCGGCAAGCGCCGCGCCGACGTCGTCGTCGCCACGAAGTGGGGCAACCTCTTCGACGAGCGGACCCGGACCAGGGTCGGCCAGGACGACTCCCCGGAGCACGCGCGCCGCGCCCTGACCGCCTCCCTGCGCCGCCTGGGCACGGACCACGTCGATCTCTACCAGCTCCACATCTCCGACGCCGACCCCGACCGCGCCGCCCGACTCCGCGACGCCTGCGAGGACTTCGTGCGCGAGGGCCTGATCCGCGCCTATGCCTGGAGCACCGACGACCCCGCCCGGGCCGCCGTCTTCGCGCGGGGGCCGCACTGCACGGCCGTCCAACACCGCCTGAACATCCTCCAGGACGCCCCCGAACTCCTCGCGCTCTGCTCGGAGTCGGACCTCGCCAGCATCAACCGCAGCCCGCTCGCCATGGGCCTGCTCACCGGCAAGCACGCCGCCGGGCGCGCCCTGGAGAGCGGGGACATCCGCAACGCCCCACCCGAGTGGCTGCCGGGGTTCACCGCGAACGCCGGCGCCGACCCGGCCTGGCTGCGGCGGGTCGACGCGCTGCGGTCCATCCTGACCAGCGACGGCCGCACCCTCGCGCAGGGCGCGCTCGCCTGGATCTGGGCCCGCAGCCCACGGACGATCCCCATCCCCGGCTTCCGCACCGTCGCCCAGGCCGAGGAGAACGCGGGCGCGATCGCGAAGGGACCGCTCACCGCGGCCCAACTGGCCGACGTCGACCGCGTTCTGGGGCGCTGAGCGGCGGGCGGCGCATCAGCCCCGAGAGGCGGGCCTCACCCATCTGATGTTCGGTGCGGACTTCACGTACACCGTGTGGGTTTCGGGAGTCACGCGGATACCGAACTCGGTCACGCCCGGCGCCCCGACGGCGCGCCAGTCGCCGATGGCACGCTCGACCGCGTCCCGGACCCGCACCGGTCCGCCCTGACGGACGGTGAGTTCGCCGTCGGCGGCGCTCCCGGACACCGCCGCGAAGGAGCCGGATTCCGAGTGGAGGAAGTAGTCGCTCGCGGGTCCGCCGTCCACGCTGACACCGGGGATGAGCGACAGCCCGCCCACCGTGTTGTCGATGACGAAGCGAGCCGTCCAGTCGTGGGCGATGTCGCGCCGAGCGTGGTACGGCGCCTGTCCCCGTCGTCGGGGGCGGGAAGGTCCACGTTCGTGGGCGGTTCTTCCTGCCGCGCCCGCATGAATGACGCCTCGGAGAGGAACGCCCCCTCAGCGGCGCCGTCCTCCCCCACCATGAGTTTTCGCGAGTCCAGAAGACCAGAGCCCGCCGCGCAGGGTGGTGAGGATGATTCCGCCTGGCCTGGTCTGGGCCACCCATTCCCGCCGTACGCGATTGACTCCGCAGGTCACGATGGTCCGGTCGTAGGGGGCACGCCCGGAAAGCCGTTCCTCCCATCCCCCGTGACGACGTTCACCGGGTAGCCGCAAGCGCCTGCCGCGCGCCGGCTGCGACATCGGGATCCGTCTCGATCGTGGTGACGTTCTCAGCCCCGACCCGGTGGGCCAGCACTGCGGCGTTGTAGCCGGTCCCCGCGCCGATCTCCAGGATCCGGTGCCCGTCGCGCACATCCAGTGCCTCCACCTTGGCGACCGTGAGCGAGGGCAACGTCGACGAGGACGACGGCTGCCTGGCGATGGTCCCGGTGATGTCGCGCGGGACGATCGTCCCGGCGATCTGAGTGATCAGCGACTCATCGGCATAGCACAGACCGAGCCAGCCCTCGGAGTCCTCGTCGGCAGGACGGGCGCGTAGGCGGTCGGCGCGGAGCCGGGAACAGCACGGAAGAAGCCGCCCCGGAGGAGCCTGTGGCGCGGCACCTCCTCCACGGCCTTTCACCACGGTAGCGACGTCAGCTGCCCGGTTTCAGACAGCCGCTCGGCGAGCTGTCGCCGTGGCCGGGCCGCCGGATCCTCTGGATGGGTCATGTCGTGATGCCTCTCTCCAACAGATCAGCGAATGCCGGGATCAGGGGCAGTCCGATCTCGTCCTCCAGCCAGGCCCACTGTCCGGAAGGGTTGCACTCCAGGAAAATCCAGCGACCATCGGACGTCACTGGCGTGAGGCCACCTCCCCGTGGGAGACGGCCTCATCACCGGGCAGTGCGCGGCTTACCTGGACACGAAGGCGACCAGCTCGGCGAATGCCCCGGCCGGGACTATGAGGGCGGCGTGCTCCGGGTTCTTGGAGTCGCGGATGCCGGCCCACGCGGAGCCGAGGCGGGCGACTTCGACGCACTCGTTCTGGGCGTTGCTGGCGCTGCTCTTGAACCAGGTGGCTGCGGTGAGGTCTTCCGG
>NZ_SMKC01000295.1 GCF_004348315.1 Streptomyces sp. 8K308
ACCACCGCCCCGACCCGCCCCCGCGTCGCCGTCACCCTCGGCGACCCGGCCGGCATCGGCCCCGAGCTCGTCGCCCGGCTGCTCGCCGACCCCGAGACCACGGCCGCCGCCGACCTGCTGCTGATCTCCGACCCGACCGAACTCGCCCTCGCCGAGGAGGACTCAGGCCTGGCCATCGACTACGCCACCACCTCCACCGAGGGGAAGCCGCTGCTCGTCGACAACGGCGACCGGCGGCCCGCCGCGCCCTTCGAGCGGCGCAGGGCCACCGAGGCCGGCGGGCGGTGGGCCATGGACAACCTGCGGGTGGCGCTCGACCTGGCCGCCAAGGGCGAGGTCGACGCCATCCTGTTCGCCCCGCTCAACAAGTCCTCGCTGCACCTGGCCGGGCTCGCCGAGAGCGACGAACTGCGCTGGTTCGAGGTCGTCCTCGGCGTCGAGGGCTTCACCTCCGAGCTCAACGTGCTGCCGGGCCTGTGGACCTCCCGGGTCACCTCGCACATCTCCATCGCCGAGGTGGACGCCGGCATCACCCGCGAGCGGGTGGCGGCGGCCGGCCGGCTGCTCGACGGGGTGCTGCGCGGTGGCGCCGACATCGCCGCGCCCCGCGTCGGCGTCTGCGCGCTCAACCCGCACGCGGGGGAGAGCGGCCGCTTCGGCCGGCACGAGATCGACATCATCGCGCCGGCCGTCGAGGACCTGCGGGCCGAGGGGATCGACGCCACCGGCCCCTTCCCCTCCGACACCATCTTCCTGCGGGCACGCGCCGGCGACTTCGACGGGGTGCTGACCATGTACCACGACCAGGGACAGATCGCGATGAAGCTGATGGGCTTCGACGGCGGCGTCACCATCGCCGGCGGGCTGCCCATCCCGATCTGCACCCCGGCCCACGGCACGGCCTTCGACCTGGTCGGCAGGCGCGCGGCCACCATGGGCTCGATGAACAACGCGTTCCGCCTGGCCACCAGACTCGGCGTCGCTGCGGCGGCCGGCGGAAGGCGGCGGAGCGCTTAGGCGGCGCCCACGGGGGCCCGGGGGCCGCGCCGCCGCAGACGCCGGGGCGTGGGCGCTACCGGCCTCCACGGCGCTGCGGGTGAAAGCCGGCCCGTCGCGGCATTGCCAGCGGAGCGCCTACGCGTCCAGCTCGTCGGCGAGCTCAGCGAGCAGCCGCCGCTTGGGCCGGGCGCCGACCAGCGACCGCACCGGCTCGCCGGCGCGGAACAGCATCAGCGTCGGCGCGGACAGTACTCCGTAGGCCGACGCGGTGGCCGGGTTGTGGTCCACGTCGAGCGAGACCACCCGCATCCGGTGGGCCTCCTCCCGCGCCAGCTCGTCGAGGACCGGCGCGATCATTCGGCAGGGCGGGCACCAGTCGGCCGTGAAGTCCACCAACACGGGGAGCTCAGAGCGCAGCACCTCCTCCGCGAAGGTCGCGTCAGTGACCTCGGTCACGCTCGTCGTGGCGGTCATCGTCCGTCCTCCAGGTCGTCGTCGATCAACTCGCAGCGCGGCGGCGGGCCGCCCGGCACCCGGGCGCCGGCCGCCAGCTCGGCGGCGGCCAGCCGGGCGCCGAGCGTGGTCCGCACCTCGGTGAGCCGCGCGACGAAGGCGTCGAGCTCGGCCAGCTTGCGCCGGTAGACCTCGAGGGAGGCGGGGCACACGTCCCCGGCCGGCTCCCCGGACCGCAGGCAGTCGACGAACGGCCTGGTCTCCTCCAGGTCGAAGCCGAAGTCCCGCAGCGTCTGGATCTGCCGCAGCTGCCGCAGGTCGTCCTCGTCGTAGTCGCGGTAGCCGTTCCCCGCACGCCGGGACCGCAGCAGCCCGCGCGACTCGTAGTAGCGCAGGGTCCGTGTCGTCGTCCCCGCGCGCTTCGCCAGCTCACCGATGCGCATGGCTCCCGACCGTAAACCTTTACGTCGACGTACAGGCAAGCAGCGGGCCCCCGTGACGCAGACTGGGGTCATGGACCTGCAGATCACCGCCACCGACCCCGAGCACCCGATCACGCTCCTCGACCTGCCGTGGGACGTGCCGCTGACCGACTGGCCCGAGAAGCACCTGGTCTCGCTGCCCCGCGGCATCTCCCGGCACGTGGTGCGGTTCGCCAGGGCCGGCGGCGAGGTGGTCGCCGTCAAGGAGGTCGGCGAGTGGGCCGCGGTCCGCGAGTACGGGCTGCTGCGCGACCTGGGGCGGCTCGCCGTGCCGGCCGTCGACCCGGTGGCCGTGGTCACCGGCCGCCACGACGTGAACGGCGAGCCGCTCGAACCCGTGCTGATCACCCGGCAGCTGAAGGGCTCGCTGCCCTACCGGTCGATGTTCGAGACCACCATGCGGCCCACCACCATCAAGCGGCTGCTCGACGCGCTTGCCGTGCTGCTGGTCCGGCTGCACCTCAACGGCTTCGCCTGGGGCGACTGCTCGCTCTCCAACACCCTCTTCCGCCGGGATGCCGGCGCCTACGCCGCCTACCTGGTCGACGCCGAGACCGGCCAGATCCAGCCCACCCTCTCCAACGGGCAGCGCGAGTACGACCTGGAGGTGGCCCGGGTCAACATCGCCGGCGAGCTGATGGACCTGGAGGCGGGCGGCTCCCTGCACCCCTCGGTCGACCCCGTACCCTTCGGCGACGAGATCTGCGAGCGCTACGGCGAGCTGTGGCACGAGCTGACCCGCACCTCCGTCTACCCCAGGGACAAGCGCCACTACATCGACCGGCGGATAAGGCGGCTCAACGACCTGGGCTTCGATGTCGCCGAGATGCAGATCAAGCGCTCGCCGGACGGCGACGCCGTCACCTTCCTGCCCAAGGTCGTCGACGCCGGCCACCACCAGCGCCAGCTGCTCCGCCTCACCGGCCTCGACGCCGAGGAGAACCAGGCCCGCAGCCTGCTGCGCGACCTGGAGACCTGGATGGCGTCGCAGGACGACTACGCGCCGGGCGACCCGCTCGGCGCCCGCCCCGAGGTACTGGCCCACCGCTGGGTCCGCGACGTGTTCCGACCCGCCGTCCGGACCGTGCCACGGGAGCTGCGGGAGAGCGTGGACACCGCGCAGATCTACCACGAGCTGCTCGAGCACCGGCTGACGCTCTCCGAGCTGCGCCGCGAGGACGTCACCATGGAGGAGGCGGCCCGCGACTACCTGGCCGGCCGCGGGAGACGGGGTCCTGACGACGAGGACGCGGTTGTCTTCCCGGCCTGACGCGGCCGTCTCCTGCCGGCCACCGCCCGGCTCACCGCCGGACACGTCGCGCCGCCATGCTCGGCGCGTGCTCCGACGGATCCTCTGTCTGCTGCCGATCGTCGCCGTGGCCGTCTGGCTCGTCCACAACCGGTCGCACCTGAGCTCGGGCGTCCGGCAGGCGCTCGATGGGAACGGGTACTGGATGCTGGCCGCCGTGGCCAGCACCCTGCTCGGCTGGGTCGCCGTCTCGTTCGCCCGGCAGGGCACCGTGCTCGAACGGCTGCCCGCCGGCCGGCTGCTGGTCACCCAGTTCGCGGCGGGGGCCGCCAACCACCTGCTGCCCTCAGGGATCGGCGCCGGCGCCGTCAACATCCGCTTCATGGCCCGCTGCGGGCTGCCGCCGGCCCGCTACTCGGCCGCCCTCGCCCTCTACTACCTCGCCGAGGGCGTGGCCCGGGTGACGCTGCTGCTCGCGCTGCTACTCGCCTTCCCCGAGGCGCTGCGGCTCGAGACGTTGCTGCCCGAGGAGATCGGCCTGTCGCTGGCCGCCACCATGGTGGGCGCCGTGCTGCTCGCGGTGGCCCTGGCGCTGGCCTGCGTGGGCCGGGTCCGCCGGGCCGTGGTCACGTTCACGCGCACCGCGCTCACCGACGTCCGCTCGCTGCACACCAGACCGTCCCGGGTGCTCGCGCTGTGGGGCGGCTCCTTCGCCTTCCCGATGCTGCAGGCCGCGGGCCTGGTGACCGTCGCCCTCGCGCTCGGCCTGACCGTGCCCGTCGGCCACCTGGTCCTCGCCTACCTGGCCGCCTCCGTGGTGGCGGCGGCCGTGCCCTCGCCCGGCGGCATCGGCTCGGTCGACGCGGCGCTGGTCGTCGCCCTGGTGGCCACCGGTGCCACCGCCGGCGCCGCCACCGCGACCGTGCTGGTCTACCGGGTGATCACCGTCTGGCTCCCCCTGCTGCCCGGCGCGCTGGTGCTCGCCGGCCTGGTGCGGTGGAAGGTGGTCTGACGCGGCCGGGTGTGCCGGGACCGCGGCGCGGTCCCGGCACGGCGGCGCGCCGCTCGGCCGGCTACTGACCGACAAGGCCTGGCTGGAGAACCCTGGTGTAGAGCACGGTGCCGCCCAGCTCGCGCAGCCTGACGGTCAGCTCGCCGCTGCCGCCGTCGATCTCCACCTCGCCGTAGAACTGGTAGCCCTCGGCCGGCGACACGTTGCCGCGCTCCGGCGCCTTGACGAACACCCGCTCGGGGCCGAAGGTCGCGTCCAGCGCACTGGCCGGGAAGGCGCCGGCGTTGATCGGCCCGGTCACGAACTCCCAGAAGGGCTCGAAGTCGCCGAACGCCGCCCGGGACGGCTGGTAGTGCTGCGCCGAGGTGTGGTGCACGTCGGCCGTCAGCCACACGGTGCCGGTGATCCGGCGGTGCTTGACGAAGCGCAGCAGCTCGGCGATCTGCAGCTCTCGGCCGAGCGGCGCGCCAGGGTCGGCGTTGGCGACCGCCTCGAAGTCGGTGGCGCCGTCCGGCACGACAAGGCCGATCGGCATGTCGGCCGCGATCACCTTCCACACCGCCCGGGAACGGGACAGCTCGGTCTTGAGCCAGCGCAGCTGCTCGGCGCCGAGGATGCCCTGCTCGTTCTCGCCCTGCCGGTTCGGGGAGTTGGCGTCGCGGTGGGTGCGCATGTCGAGCACGAACACGTCGAGCAGCGGGCCGTACCGCACCACCCGGTGCACCCGCCCGTCGCGGGTGGGGCTCAGCGTGGGGATGGGGAAGTACTCGGCGAACGCGCGCCGCGCCCGGCCGGCCAGCACGTCGACGGACTTCTCGGTGTAGCGGTCGTCGGCGAGGATCTCGCCGGGGTACCAGTTGTTGGTGACCTCGTGGTCGTCCCACTGGACGATGGCCGGCACCTGGGCGTTGAAGCGCCGCAGGTTGGCGTCCTGGAGGTTGTAGCGGAAGTTGCCCCGGTACTCGGCCAGGGTCTCGGCGACCTTCGCCTTCTCGGGGGTGGTGACGTTGCGCCAGACCCGGCCGTCCGGCAGGGTCACGCGGTCGGTGAGCGGGCCGTCGGCGTAGACGGTGTCGCCGCTGAAGAGGAAGAAGTCGGGGTCGAGGCGGCGCATCTCCTCGAAGAGCAGGTAGCCGCCGAGCTCCTCGTTGATGCCCCAGCCCTGACCGGCGAGGTCGCCGGACCAGACGAAGCTGACGCCGTCGCGGCGGCGGGCCGGCGCGGTGCGGAAGGTGCCGGTCACCGGCTCGCCGACCCGGCGCGGGTCGTCGGGGTCGGCGAGCAGCACCCGGTAGTGCACCTGCTCGCCGGCCGGCAGGCCGCGCAGCGGGGTGGTGCCGGTGTAGTCGGTGCCCGGGCCGAGCAGCGGGCCGCGCCAGCGTTCCACGCGCCGGAACGAGTCGGTGGCCGAGGTCTCCACGATCATCCGGGCCGGCTGGTCGGAGCGCACCCAGACGAGCCCCGACGAGCTGGTGACGTCCCCGACCTGGACGCCCCAGTCGGCGCTCGGCCGGCCGGAGAGCGCCAGGGCGGGCGCGGTGCCGGCGAGTGCGGGGAGGGCGAGCCCGGCCGAGGCGGCGAGGCCGCCGCGTAGCACGTTTCTCCTTGACGGTCGCATCGAGGGCAACACCGGCATCCGCTTTCTCCTGTCGCTCATGTGTTCTTCGACAGTCGGCAGCATGGTCCGGCGACCGCCCGCGGCCGAGGCACGCGGGCGGAAATCTCGGCGAACAGCAGCCCAACGGACCAACTGGTCTTTCAGTACAGCACGGGCCAGCCGCTGCTCCAGTTGATCATGTTGACGCCGAGCTTGGGGGCGCCGTTGTCCTGGCCGTCGTAGTAGTGGTAGACGAGCAGGTCGCCGTCGACGTCGCTCATCACCGACTGGCCGCCGGGGCCGATGTACCGGCCCTGCGTCTCCCGTACCAGGGTGCCGCCGCCGTTCATCAGGTTGACGCCGTTGCGGTCGACGAACGGGCCGTTGGGGCTGGTGGAGCGGCCCACCTTGATGTGGTAGGTGCTGTTGGTGCCGGCGCAGCAGGTGCCGTAGGAGTTGAACAGGTAGTAGTAGCCGTTGCGCTTGACCAGCGTCGGGCCCTCGATGCCGCCGCCCTGGGAGGCCAGGCTGTAGACGGTGCGGTTGGTGGCGTGCCGCAGGCCGGTGGCCGGGTTGAGCTGGATCTGCTTGATCCCGGTCCACCAGGAGCCGAACGTCAGCCACCAGGTGCCGTTGTCGTCGACCAGCAGGTTGGGGTCGATGGCGTTGTGGTTGGAGCTCGAGGTGGTCGAGTAGACGATGCCGCGGTCGGTGAAGCTGCCGGGACGGCCGGTGCTCGAGGTGGCGAGGCCGATCGCCGAGTGGTTGGAGCCGAAGCTGGAGACCGCGTAGTACAGCCAGTAGACGCCGTTGTGGTAGGAGATGTCGGGCGCCCAGGGGCTCTGCTCGGGCGAGTAGGTCGACCACCAGGACAGCGGCGAGCTGAACGCGGAGCCGGCGTTGGCGAACGCGATCCGGTCCGACGAGGTGCGGGCGTCAAGACGGTTGTTGGAGCCGTACAGCACGTAGCCGGAACTGGTCCTGATCATCGAGGGGTCGTGGATGCCGACGGCGCCGGTGACCAGCCCCGGGTTGGGGTAGGCGACGGCGCTGCCGGGCGTCAGCAGCAGCATGGCGGCGGCGGCCAGGGCCGCCGCCATGAAGCGGGACAACAGGCGGTACACAGGGCTCACGGTGGCACTCCTCACCGGTGGGGAAGCTCTCACCGCTGAAGTGGTCGCGACCCGGCGGAAGGTTGCCGAAAGCCCCGCCCCTCTACGCCAGTTCGACGCCCGGGCGGCCGTTCTCCACCCGCAGGGTGGCCAGCGTGCTCGCGGTCGCCGTCGGCTGGCGGACGGTGTCCACGATCCGCACCCGGGCCTCGACGCCGCGCCGGTCGATGTCGAAGAGGTGGTAGCCGCGGTGCGCGTCGAGCAGCTTCCAGTGCGGGTTGTCGGCCCGGCGCGGGTCCCACTCGGCGCGGAAGGCGGCCTGGTCCTGGTCGCCGTTGGCGCTGATCGAGGTGGAGACGAACTCGGCGCCGACGACCCGGGAGCCGGGGTCCGCGAAGTCCCGCCTGAGGTCGCTGATCATGGTCAGGTGGCGGTCGCCGGAGAGCACCACCGGGTTCCGGAAGGCGGCGAACTCGTCGAGCAGCGCGTTCCGTTCCACCTGGTAGCCGTCCCAGGCGTCGTAGAACCACTGCTTGCCGTCGCCGACCAGCAGATCGGTCTCGGCCATCATGATCTGCGAGCCGATGAGGTTCCAGCGGGCGGGGGAGCGCCGGAGGCCGTCAAGCAGCCAGCGCTTCTGCTCGGCGCCGAGCATCGTCAACAGCGGGCTCCCGGCGCCCTCCTGGTTGGTGGCCTGGTCGCTGCGGTACTGCCGGGTGTCGAGCACCTGGAGCCTGGCCAGCCGTCCGAAGTCGAGCCGGCGGTGCACCCTGATGTGCGGGCCGGAGGGCACCGCGGTGGCCCGCACCGGCATGTGTTCGTAGAACGCCTGGTAGGCGGCGGTGAGTCGGGCGACGAACGCGTCGTGCGGCTGCCGGTCGGGGTCCTGCGGGATGTCGCCGGCGAAGTCGTTGTCCACCTCGTGGTCGTCGAAGGTGACGATCCACGGGGCCTCGGCGTGCATCCGCGCCAGGTCGGGGTCCGTGCGGTACTGGGCGTACCGGTTGCGGTACTGGACCAGCGAGTACGGCTCCCCGGTGCCCTCGTGGCGGCGCACGGCGGTGGCGGACGGCCCGCTCTCGTAGATGTAGTCGCCGACGAACAGCACGGCGTCCACGTCCTGCCCCGCCATGTCGGCGTAGGGCGTGAACCAGCCGTGCTGCCAGTTCTGGCAGGAGGCGAGCGCCAGCCGCAGCCGGCCGCCCTCGGCGTGGGCCGGGGGCGCGGTGCGGGTGCGGCCCACGGGGGAGAGTTGGTTCCCGACCCGGAAGCGGTACCAGTGGTCACGGTGTGGGCGCAGGCCGCGGACGTCGACGTGCACGCTGTGCCCGAGGGAGGGTTCGGCCCGCGCGGTGCCCTGCCGGACGATCCGCCGGAACCCGGCGTCCTCGGCGATCTGCCAGCTCACGGTCGCGGCCTGGTCCGGCATGCCGCCGCCGGTCAGCGGTTCCGGCGCCAGCCGGGTCCACAGCACCACGCCGTCCGGGAGCGGGTCGCCGGAGGCCACGCCGAGCGAGAACGCCCCGTCGGGCACCGTGGGTTCGGCCGGTCGGGCGGCGACCGGGCGCGCGGCGCGCACCCGCGGCGGCACGGCGCCGGCCGGTGCCGCGCCCGCCAACTGGCCGACCGCGACGCTGCCGAGGGCTGTGGCGCCGGCGGCGAGGAAGCGGCGCCGGCCGGTCCTGGATTCGGACATGAGTGTTCCTCCGGTATGTCGGGGACATGGCACTCTGCCGGGGCAGACCGTGACAGCCGCTCGATACCGGTGCCTTAACGGCGGTGAGCCGCGACCTTACGGCGCAATGTGGCTTGCGGACCGGGACCGATGGCCGAAAGGCGCCGGAATGTTCCGTTCTCCGGGTCGTCGGAGAACGGAGTCGATTGTTCATCCGGCGATTTCCGGAACGACGAAAGCGCCTGCTTGCATCGCAGTCCGGTGAAAATCCTCCGAATAGTCCTCCGAACCCGGAAAGCGGCCCTGAGTCACGTTGTCCCGCCCCCCACACCCCCCGCACC
>NZ_SMKC01000296.1 GCF_004348315.1 Streptomyces sp. 8K308
GTGGGCATGGGCGGCGGCACGGTCGGCATCGGCGGCGGGGTGAGGCCGGGCACCGGGACCGGCGCCGACGGCGAGACCGACGGCGGGGGCGGGGACGGCGCCGCCGGCACCGCGGGCACCGCCGCCGGCGCCCTGCCCTTGCGCGACTCGATCAGCGCCACCGCGGCCGGTGGCAGCCAGGCGGAGGCGCTGCCGCCGTCGTCGCTCGCGGCGAAGAGATGGGGGGCGAGCTCGGCCTGGAGGTCGGCCGGGGTCGGCCGCTCCTCCGGCTTGTGCGCCATCAGCGACTCGATCATCGGCC
Source organism: Streptomyces sp. 8K308 (assembly GCF_004348315.1). GTDB lineage: Bacteria > Actinomycetota > Actinomycetes > Streptomycetales > Streptomycetaceae > Streptomyces. Next base: position 302 of record NZ_SMKC01000296.1, read on the forward strand.
GCAGCTCGTCCGGCAGGCCCGACAGGTCGGGCCGCTCCCGCAGCAGCATGAACACCGTCTCCACCGGGTTCGCCCCGTGGTAGGGCGGGTGTCCGGTGGCGGCGAAGACCAGCGTCGAGGCGAGCGAGAACACGTCGCTCGCGCCGCTGACGCTGCGCGAGTCCCGCGCCTGCTCGGGCGACATGTAGGCGGGGGTGCCGACGGCCACGTTGGTCATGGTCAGGCGGGTGTTGGAGACGCCGGACGCGATGCCGAAGTCGATCACCCGGGGACCGTCCTCCACCACCAGCACGTTGGACGGCTTCATGTCCCGGTGCACCAGGCCGGCGCCGTGGATGGACTGCAGCGCCTCGGCGATGCCGGCCGCGAGCCAGCGCACCGCGGGCACCGGCAGCGGCCCGCACTGGGTGACGATCTCCTCGAGGGAGGGGGCCGGCACGTAGGCGGTGGCCAGCCAGGGCACGGCGGCCCGCGGGTCGGCGTCGACCACGGCGGCCGTGTAGAAGCCGGAGACGGCGCGCGCCGCCTCCACCTCGCGCGTGAAACGCACGCGGAACAGCTGGTCCTCGGCGAGCTCGCTGCGCACCGTCTTGATGGCCACCCGCCGACCGGACGCCGACCGGGCCAGGTACACCAGACCCATGCCACCGGCGCCCAGCCGGCCGAGCACCTCGAACGGCCCGATCCGCCGCGGATCGTGCTGCGTCAGCTGCTCCACCACGTGCCTGACACCTCCCCGTCCGGGCTCCGCTTCGCCGCCCTACGCAGCATCTCATTGCCCACCGACACCTGCGGACCTCCGGGACGATTCTTCCCTCAGCGAGGGGCCGTGGCGAACCCGAGGTCCGGATTGAGTTGTCTGTCACGGAATATCCGGAGCCGCCCCCCATTCGGCGGCGATCAAATCGCGCCGTGATCGCGCGTAGATAAGCTGACTTGTATGACAGGACAGGTAACGACCGTCGACGGCCGGGTCGCCGGCCGCAGAGGTCAGGCAACGCGGCAGAAGCTCCTCGACTGCCTGGGCAAGATGCTGGGGAGTTCCCCCTACCGGGACGTCAAAGTTATCGACGTAGCACGCAAAGCGGGCACGTCACCGGCCACTTTCTACCAGTACTTCCCTGATGTCGAGGCCGCGGTCCTGGAGATCGCCGAGGAGACGCTGCGCGAGAGCGCCGCACTCGCCGAGCTCGTCGAGGGCCGCTCCTGGGCCGGCAAGGCCGGCTGGCAGACCGCGGAAGACCTGGTGGACGGCTTCCTCGCCTTCTGGCGCAAACACGACGCCATCCTGCGCGTCATCGATCTCGGCGCGGCGGAGGGCGACCGGCGATTCGTCCGGATCAGGACCCGGGTGCAGGGGGCGGTCGTGAAGCCGCTCGCCGAGTCGATCGACGAGCTGCGCACGCGCGGGCGCGCGGCGGACGCGGGCGCGCCCCCCGTGGCGCTCGCCGGCTCGCTCGTCACCATGCTGGCCGCCGTCTCCTCGCAGCCCAAGAGCCTCCAGGCGCTCGGCGCCAAGCAGGCCGACCTGCGGCCGGCGCTCGCGCTGCTCCTCTACCTCGGCGTCACGGGCCGCAAGCCGACCACCAAATAGCCGCCTGACGCGGGCGCCGCCGCCCGGCCCCTGTCACCGGGCCGGCGCGCCCCGCCGCGCGCACCCGCGCCGGGCGCCCACGCCGCCCGGTGCCGGGCCGCGCACCCTCTGTCAGGCGTCGGACTGGCTGCGTATGCTCGTCGCCATGCCGCAGCCGCCCCGTGAACCGGGCCAGAACACCACCCCCGTGCACGTCGTAGGCGCCGGTCCTGGCGGCCTCGCCGTCGCCGCCGCGCTTGGCCGCCGCGGGGTGCGCACCGTCGTCGTCGACAAGGCCGAGGACGTCGGGTCGGCCTGGCGCGGCCACTACGACCGGCTCCGGCTGCACACCACCCGCCGCTGGTCCTCGCTCCCCGGTCTCCGCATCCCGCGCTCCGCCGGCCGCTGGGTCCGCCGGGACGACTTCGTCCGCTACCTGGAGCAGTACGCGCGCCACCACCGGATCGACCTGGCACACGGCGTCGAGGTCTCCCACATATCCCGCGCCGCGGACGGCGGGGGATGGGTCCTCGAGGCCAACGCCGGCCGCCTGCTGCGCGCCCCGGCCGTGGTCGTCGCCACCGGCTACAACCACACCCCGCTGCTGCCCGACTGGCCCGGCATGGACCGCTTCCCCGGCCGCCTGCTGCACGCCCGCGACTACCGCGCCCCGGCGCCGTTCGCCGGCAAGGACGTGCTGGTCGTCGGCGTCGGCAACACCGGCGCCGAGATAGCGGCGGACCTTGCCTTCGGCGGCGCCGGCCAGGTCAGGCTCGCGGTGCGGACCGCGCCGCACATCGTGCGCCGCTCCACGCTCGGCTGGCCGAGCCAGGCCAGCGCCGTCCTGGTGCGGCGGCTCCCGGTCCGGCTCGTCGACGCGCTGTCGCGGCCCGTCGAGCGCGCCCTCCCCGACCTCACCCGCCACGGCCTGCCGCGCCCCACCACCGGCCTGTACTCCCGGGTGCGCGAGGGCGCCATCCCCGTGCAGGACGTGGGCCTCGTCAAGGCCGTCAGGAAGGGCCTGGTGCGGCCGGTCGCCGCCGTGGTCTCGTTCGACGGCGCCAAGGTGACGCTGGCGGACGGCGAGACCATCACGCCCGAGGTGGTGATCGCGGCCACCGGATACCGGCGCGGCCTCGAACCGCTCGTCGGCCACCTTGGGCTGCTCGACGGCAGAGGCAGACCGCTGGTGCACGGTAGACAGAACCACCCGGCCGCGCCCGGGCTCTACTTCACCGGCTTCACCAACCCCATCAGCGGGATGCTCCGCGAGATCGCCAGGGACGCCGAGAAGATCGCCGCCGCCATCGCCCGGCGGCGCTGAGCGCCCGAGACCGGCCTGCCGGCCCGAAGCGGCGGGCGCGGGCGCCCCTCCCCGGGCGGGGAGGGGGCCCAGCCGGGTGATCCGCACTCGCCGAGGTCGACCCGCGATCGGGCCGACGACCTCGACGTCCCCTCGCAACGCATCACCCCACTCCGCCGGATCCCGCCTCCGAGGCCCCGACGGAACCTTTCCTTAGGGTGATCAAGCCAGCACAGGTCGTCAATACCTGGCCGGAACCCTCCGTTCCCCTCGCGGCTCCCGGCGCCGCTCCCCGCCGCCCGGCGCCCGCCGCGCCGAGGGACAGGTCAGCTCGCACCAGACCCGCTTGCCCGCGCCCTCCTCCTGCCACCCCCAGCGGTCGGCCAGCAGTTCGACCAGTTCGAGGCCGCGACCGCCCGTGTCCTCCCCCGCCGCGCGCCGCGGCCGCGGGGCGCGCGCGCTGTCGTCGACCACCTCGAGCCGGACCGAGGCGGGCTCCCGCACGGCGAGCCGCAGCAGGGCCGGCCGGCCCGTGTGCACCACGGCGTTGGTGACCAGCTCGGACACCAGCAGTACCAGCGTGTCGGTCTGCGACTCGTCGGGACAGGCCGGACAGGACTGCCCCCGGCCCAGTTGTGCCCGCACCCATCTTCGGGCGCGACCCACCTCAGAGGGCTCGGGGGCGACCTCCAGTTGTTCGTCCAGCTCCTGCACCGTTCACACCATCCGAACCGGCGGACCATTCGCCTTCGCCGGGACACAACCCCGGCTGGGCTCAGCATGATTGACGGGCGAGTCGGACAACAAGCGCTTGAGGAATAATCCGGCGCAAAGGAGTAAGGCGCGGGCGAACTGTACGACCCCTGAATCGTTACGAGTTCGAACAGAAGGAAGGGAAGCCTACGCCGTCAGCGGGGCGTCGGCGCCGCCCACGGCGGCGTCCAGGTCCGGGTAGCAGTCGAAGAGCCGGCGCACGCCGAGCGCCGCGAGCACCCGGTTCACGTGCGAGCCGTCCTCCGCTCCCCGCGCCGGCAGTATCAGCCGGAGCTCGCCGGCGCACGACCGCATCAACCGGCGCGCCGCGACCAACACACCCACCCCGCTCGAGTCGCAGAACAGCACCTCCGACAGGTCGAGCACCAGGCGCCGCCGCCCGTCGGCGACCGCCTCGTGCACGCGCTGCCGGACGCCGGGCGAGGTCGCCAGGTCGAGCTCGCCGGCCACCCGCACCACGGTCCACTCACCCCGCTGTTCGCCCCTCATTCTCAACGTCACCGCCCGCAGCCCTTCTGTGCTCGCTCACCGTGCCCGGCCACCTGCCCGCGCCCGCTCCTCTGCGCCCTGCCCACTTTCGGTGGAGCCACGCGTCATATGCCAGCGCGCATGTGCCGCGAACCAGCCATGTCGGCCACCCGAAAGAGGGACGGTCTGACCGGAATCCCACCGCTGTCCTGCAATGTGAGCGCCCGGGGGCGCGCCCGGACACCACCGCGCACTACATTTGACGCGCGGACGGGGTCGTGAGTTGTTCGCCGACGGACGGGAAGAGGTTGCCGGATGGCGCACGAGACGCCGCCACAGTGGGACCGCGACATGTGCCAGCGGTTGCGGCGCGGCGAGGCCACCGCCCTCGCCGAGGTCTATGACCGGTTCGCCTCCCTCGCCTACGGCATCGCCCAGCGGGTGCTCGACGACGAGGAGTTCACCGCCGGCGTGACCCACGACGTGTTCGCCAGGCTCTGGGAGTCGCCGCACGTCTTCGATCCGGCCCGCGGCCCGATGCGGTCCTGGATCGCCGAGGAGGCCCACCGGATCGCCGTCGACCGGCTGCGCCGCCGCCCCGGCGTCGGCCGCGACCCCGACGAGGTGGCCGCCAAGGTGCGCGCCGCCTCCACCGCGGCCCGCGCCGACTACATCGTCACCGCCATGCCGGCGCCGCTGCGGGACGCGCTCGAACTCACCAGGTTCCAACGCCAGGACTGCGCCCAGATGGCGGAGCGGCTCGGCATCACCGAGGCCGAGGCGTGCCGCCGGCTGCGGCTCGGCCTGCAACTGCTCTCCTCTGCGCACCGCTACACCGCCGACGCGGCCACGCCAGCGGAGGGTTCGTGACCTCCGCACCCTGGGACGGGTCCCTGGCGCGCGACGACCGGCCGGCTCGCGTACCCTCGCCGCGCGACCGGGATTCCCCACCCGAGGGGCGGGGAACTCCCGCGGCGGTCACCCCTCGGCGACGGAAGGCGAGCGAGACCATGGGGGACGAGGCGGAACGCGCGGAACACCGGGACGAGCGGCGGCCGGGCGACCACCAGGAGCTGATGTCGCTGCTCGGCGCCTGGGCCCTGTCCGCCTGCGCCGCCGACGACGCCGAGCGCGTCGAGGCCCACCTCCACGACTGCGGCGGCTGCGCCGAGGAGGCGCTGCGGCTGCGGGACGCTGCCCTGCTGCTGCAGCCGCAGGTCAGCCTCGACCTCGACCCGAAACTCCGCGCCCGGGTGCTCGACGGCTGCCTCGCCCGCCGGCCGGCGACCCAGCCGATCCCGTCCTGGGCCGCACCGCTCGACTTCGAGGCCGCCCGCCTCGACGCCCTGCTGAACGACATCACCGAGGACGAGTGGCGCACCCCCGTCGCGCTGCGCTGGTTCGACGACCACGAGGGCTGGCTCGGCAGGACCACCACCGTCTCCGGGGTGCTCGACCACCTGCTCGCCGGGGACGGCCTCCTGGCCCGCGCCGTCGGGCTGCCCGACCCGCTGCCGGACGCCGGGGACGACCCCGGCGCCCGCACCTTCGCCCGCTGGGCAGGCGCGCGTTCCGAGGCGGACGCCTGGCGGCCCTGGCGCGAGCAGACCCAGGCGCTGGTCCGCGCCGCGGCCGGCACCGGCGGGCGGGCCGGCGAACGGACCGTGCCCCGGGCCCGGTTCGGCGACGAGGACCGACTGCCGGGCACCGGCCCTCTGTTGCCGCTCTCCGACGCCTACCTGGACCGGGCCTTCGCCTGCTGGGTGCACGCCGACGACATCGCCCGCGCCGTCGAGTACCCCTACGACCCGCCGCTCGGCCCGCAGTTGCGGCAGCTCGTCGACCTGGCCGCGCGCCGCCTCCCGGAGTCCATCGCCCGCCGGCGCCGCGCCGGCCTCGCCGTCTCCGAGGCCCGCCTCACCACCGCGGGCACGCCGGGCCGCACCCTGCACCTGGAGGTCGAGGGCGCGGGCGGCGGCCACTTCTACATACCGCTCGACTCCCCCTCGGCCACCGTCTCCCGCACCGCGGCGCGCGAGGCGGTGGCCCATGTGGCCCTCGACGACGTGGTCTTCTGCCAGCTGGCCGCCGGCCGCATCACCCCGGACGAGGCCGCCTCGGGCGGCGAGGGCGACCCGCTGGTGATCCACGACGTGCTGTGCGCGGCGGCGGCGCTGTCACGACTCTGAGGCGCGACCGCCGGGTCCTTCAGTCGAACACCACCGTGCGGCGGCCGTTCAGCAGCACGCGGCGCTCGCTGTGCCACTTCACGGCGCGCGCCAGGGCCTGGCACTCCACGTCCCGGCCGACCGCGACCAGCTGGGCCGGCGTGAGCCCGTGGCCGACGCGCTCCACCTCCTGCTCGATGATCGGGCCCTCGTCCAGCTCGGCCGTCACGTAGTGGGCGGTCGCGCCGATCAGCTTCACGCCCCTGGCGTGCGCCTGGTGGTACGGCTTGGCGCCCTTGAAGCTCGGGAGGAAGGAGTGGTGGATGTTGATGATCCGGCCCGGCAGCCGCTTGCACAGGTCGTCGGAGATCACCTGCATGTAGCGGGCGAGCACCACCAGCTCGACCTCCTCGTCCTCGACGATCCGCAGCAGCCGCGCCTCGGCCTCCGCCTTGGTGTCCGCGGTGACGGGGATGTGGTGGAACGGGATGTCGTAGGAGGCGGACAGCTCCGCGAAGTCCGTGTGGTTGGAGACGACGCCCGCGATCTCGATCGGCAGCGCGCCGATCCGGGCGCGGAACAGCAGGTCGTTCAGGCAGTGCCCGAACCTGCTGACCATCAGCAGCACCCGCATCCGCTCGTCGGCCCGGTGCAGCTGCCAGTCCATGCGGAAGGTGTCCCCGACCGCGGCGAAGCTGGCGCGCAGCTTCTCCAGCGTGACCGGCTCGTCGGCGGAGAAGTGCACCCGCATGAAGAAGAGCCCGGTGTCGCGGTCCCCGAACTGCTGGCTGTCCTCGATGTTGCAGCCGGTCATGAAGAGGTAACTGGACACGGCGTGCACGATGCCCGGCTTGTCGGGGCAGGACAGGGTGAGCACGTACTGCGGGCCTGGGGCCGCTGCGGAAGCGGCGGGCACGGGGGTAGCGGGCGAGGACGTCATGCCGCCAAGACTGGCACACCGCGGCCGGCGGCCGCGCACACGGTTCAGATGGTGTGCAGCACGGTGGTCAGCTCCTCGAGCGAGCGCGGCGGCGTGTCCGGGTCCTCGCCGTCGTTGGCGGCCAGTCGCACGTGCGCGTCGCGGGCCGCCCTGACCGCCTCCGGCCAACCGTGGTGCTGGAAGTAGCCGGAGGCCGGCGCATCGGCGCCCACCTGGTGGAGGATCCGCAGGAACCGCAGCACGGCGACGTCCACCAGCGCGGCCTCCTGGCTGTCCCGGAAGACGGTGCCGACGTACTTCTCGGCCGACCAGTTGTCCAGCCAGGTGTCCTCGACCAGCCGATACACGGCGTCCGTCACGTCCCCGTATCCGGGGACGCCGGGCAGCCAGACGCCCTGCTGGAAGGCGGGGTCGGAGAGCATGTGCAGCGCCGAGCGCACGTTCGCGCGCCAACGCCACCAGGGCATGTCGTTGAGCGGCATGCCTGCCATGGTGGATGAGCGGCGGGGGTGACGGGAAGACCTTTCCGAACCTTGCACGGGAAACGATCGTACGGCTACAGCTGGTTCGACGCTCGCTCCGGGAGCCCGTACTGGGTCGCGATGGGGTTCCACAGCTGGGCGGCACTCTCCTTGGCGGTGGTGGCGCGGCCGCTCGCGGCGTCGCCCCGGTTGGCGCTCTCGGTGTGCCGGGCGCCGTTGTTCCCCCGGCACACGCCTGGGTTCGTCCTGGCCTCGTCGGCCCAGAGGGCGTACTGGTCGTCGGCCTCGGCGGAGGCCTGCCAAGCCTCGGTGAGGGCGGCGGCGAGCGCGGCGCCGTCCGGGAGGGCGTCGAGGGAGAGGGTGTTGAGGCGGTCGACGAGGCCGGTGCGCTGGGCGGCGGCGGCGCGCAGGTTGTTCGCGGCGGCGTCCAGGTTGGCGCAGGCACGGATGTCGGCGACGGCCTGGATGACGGAGTCGCGGCTGGCGCTGCTGTCGGCGAGGAGCGCGGAGAGCGCCTCGGCCTGGGCGCGGGCCTCCGTGTCGGCCTCGGCGTCGGCCTCGGCGTCGGCCTCGGCGTCGCCGGGCTCCGCCTCGGGCTCCGCGTCCGGCGAGGCGTCTCCCTCGGCGGGCTGGTCGTCGGTGGTGGTGCCGGCGGTGGTCTGCTCGGTGGCCGGCTCATCGGAGTCGCCACCGCCGCCGAGCAGGGCGCCGCCGATGAGGCCGAGCACGGCGCAGCCGGCGATGACGGCCAGCGCGATGCCGAACGGCTTCCGCTGCCGGTTGCCACCTGCCGGCGGCATCGGCGGCGGCGGACCCTGGGGGGACCGCGCGGACGCCGCGTGGTCGAACAGGGCGCTGAACTGGCCCTGGGGCTGCGGGGGTTGGTGCGGGGCTTGGTGG